>JAHBXB010000002.1:900000-1059042 GCA_019636655.1 Phycisphaeraceae bacterium
GGGCGGCCGGTGGTGGCTCCGTGGGCAGACGCGGTTCCTGCTTCCGACATGATCGCTCCGGCGTTTCGGGGGCGGGGGGCGGAAGTATATCGGCACGTGGGGGCCGCCCCTCGGACCCCTTACGCGCCCGGGTCGCGGAGATTCGTTCTAGGACCCGAACCCGCCGGTTCAGGGCACGGTACCTTCCTCACCCCGCACACGGTCAACACCCGATTGATCCATCGACGCCATGCCCCGCCCGCTCGACGCGATTACCGACTCATGGACCGGCCCCCGCCCCACGGTGTCGGTGGTCATCCTCACGCTCAACGAGGAGATCAACATCGCGGACTGCCTGGCCTCCTGCGCCTGGTCGGACGATGTGCACGTGCTCGACTCGGGCTCGACGGACAGGACGGCGGAGATCGCGCGGTCCCGCGGCGTGCCGGTGAGCGTGCACGCCTTCGAGTCCTTTGGGGCGCAGCGCAACTGGGCGATCGATCACATCCCGCTCAGGCACGACTGGGTGTTCCATCTTGATGCGGACGAGCGATTCACGGCGCCGCTTGTCGAGGAGATGCAGCGGGTCGTCGCGGCCGGCCCCGTGCACGCGGGGTACTACGTCGCCAACCAGATGATCTTCATGGGCGAGTGGATCCGGCGGGCCCAGGGGTACCCGAACTACCAGATGCGGCTGTTCCACAAGGCCCGCGTCCGCTTCGAGGACCACGGGCACGGTCAGCGCGAGACGCCGGGCGCCTCGATCGGGACGCTCGGGGCGCCGTACCTCCACCACAACTTCTCGAAGGGGCTTGATGACTGGTTCGCGCGGCACAACCGGTACAGCACGCTCGAGGCCCTCGAGATCCTCCGGCGCGAGGGCGAGCCACTGGGTCTGTCGGGCCTGCTCTCGCGCGATCGCACGGCGCGGCGACGGGTGCTGAAGCGACTCGCCGCGGGCGTGCCCTGTCGGCCCACGCTGCGGCGGCTGCACATGCTGCTGGTGCAGGGGGCGATCCTCGATGGACGTGCCGGACGGGCGTATGCGTCGCTCATCGGCACATACGAGCGGATGATCGCGGCGAAGGTGCTCTCGCTCCGGGCCGAGCGGGACCGTGCGGGCCGGGCGTAGCGATTACCGGGCGGCCCCTGCGGCGGCGGGCGCGACCAGGTGCTGCAGCCCCTCCTCGAAACCGACGACCGGCTCGTAGGCCAGCATGTCGCGGGCGAGCGAGATGTCGGCGACTGAGTCTCGCACATCACCGGCCCGCGGCGGGGCGAACACGGGGTCGGCCTTGACGCCCATGAGCTGCGACATGACCTCGAGCACGGTGAGCAGCGTGGTGCGATGGCCGGTGCCGATGTTGAAGATCTCGCCGCGGAGCTCGCGGGGGGACGCGGCGGCGAGGAGGTTGGCGAGCACGATGTTGGCGACGGGGATGAAATCGCGCGTCTGGAGGCCGTCGCCGAAGATGATCGGCCGTGCGCCTCGGGAGAGGGCGCTGAAGAACGCGGAGATCGCCGCGGCGTACCCGGAGTTTGGGCTCTGGCGCGGGCCGAAGACGTTGAAGTAGCGAAGGCTCGCGGTGCTGAGGCCGTAGCTGTGCGCGAAGGCACGGAGCAACTGCTCTCCGGCGACCTTGCTCGCCGCGTATGGGGACCTGCAGTCGGGGGCGTGTCGCTCGGAACTGGGGAGTGTGGGGGTATCGCCGTACGCGGCGGCCGAGGCGGCGAAGACGACGCGTTTCACGCCGGCGTCGCGGGCGGCCAGGAGCACGCGGTGCGTCCCCTCGATGTTCACCTTCCGGCACTGTTCCGGCTGCTCGACGCTGAGCGGCACACTGACCATTGCGGCCTCGTGGAAGACCACGGCGCAGCCGGCGATGGCGCTGGCTAGGAGCGAGTCATCGAGGATGGAACCGGCGAAGAGATCGATCGGAGCCCCAGCGAGGTTATCGGACGACCCTGTCGAAAGATCGTCGATCACCGAGACCTTCGCCCCGAGGTCGGCCATCGTGCGAGCCAGGTGGCTGCCGATGAACCCTGCACCGCCGGTCACGAGGACGCGGCGGCCCGCGTAGAACGGCCGCATGGCGTTCAGTTGAGGTAGCACGCCGGAGCGTAGCCGCGACACGGCGTGGGATCGCCTTCCTTGGACACTGAACGGCCCCACCGGACCCTTCGTACCATGCCAACCGTGAGCGCCACGCTGCTTGAAGATCTGAGATCGAGGATCGATTCCCAAGCCGCGCGCGTAGCGGTGCTCGGACTTGGGTACGTAGGGCTGCCGATCCTCGCCGCGTTCCACGACGCCGGGTACCCGGTTCTTGGGTTCGACACGGACCCGGGGAAGATCTCTCAACTCAAGGCGGGGCGGAACTACCTGCCGCACCTAGGGCCGGGCCTGGCGCAGCGGCTCGCCGCGAGCGCGCGGTTTGAGGCAACGAGCGATGCGGCGGCGCTGGCGAGGGCGGACGTGTTTCTGATCTGCGTGCCGACGCCGCTCGGGCCGCATCAGGAGCCGGACCTCTCATTTGTGCTGGAGACCGCGCGGGCGATCGGCGCGAATCTCCCGGCCGGCCGGGCGTCGCTGGTGGTGCTCGAGTCCAGCACCTATCCCGGGACGACGCGCGACGAGTTGGCGCCGGCGATTCTGAGCGCCGCGGACAACGGCCGGGGCACCCCCCCACCCTCCCCCCCGCTCCCCGCTGGCTCACCGGCCTCTACGGGTTCCGCCGCGCGGCCCGTGCTGGGGGAGACCCTCTTCGTCGCCTTCTCGCCCGAGCGCGAGGACCCGGGGAGCACGACTTACACGACGCGGACGATCCCGAAGCTTGTCGGAGGGCTCGACGGGGCGTCGCGTGATCTCGCCGCGGCGCTGTACAGCGCGGCGGTGGAGATGGTGGTGCCGGTGTCGAGCGCGGAGGTGGCCGAGTCGGCGAAGTTGCTGGAGAACATCTACCGCGCCGTGAACATCGCGCTGGCGAACGAGATGAAGACGGTGCTCGATGGCCTGGGGATTGATGTGTGGGAGGTGATCGAGGCGGCGTCGACCAAGCCCTTCGGCTTCATGCCCTTCTACCCCGGCCCGGGCCTAGGGGGGCACTGCATCCCGGTGGACCCGTTCTACCTTTCCTGGAAGGCGCGCGAAGCGGGGATCCCTGCGCGGTTCATCGAACTGGCGGGCGAGATCAACCACGCGATGCCGGGGTATGTCGTCGCGCGTGTCAGCCGGGCCCTCAACGCCAGCGGGAGGGCGGTCAAGGGCGCGCGGGTGCTGGTGATGGGACTGGCGTACAAGCCCGACGTGGCGGATGTTCGCGAGTCGCCGTCGTTCGAGTTGATCGAGCTGCTGCTGGACCTGGGCGCGCTGGTGTCGTACGCCGACCCCTTCGTGAAGCGGACGCCGCCGATGCGGCGGTGGCGGATCGACCTGGAGGCCGTGGAGCCCGATGCGGCAACGCTCGCGACGCAGGACTGCGTGCTGATCTCCACCGCGCACTCGTCGTTCGACTACGCCGCGATCGCCAGGCACGCCCGCCTGGTGGTGGACACGCGCAACGCGATGCGCCCGCACGCCGCCGAAATGGGCGATCGCCTGGTCAGGGCGTGACGGTGTTCCGCCGCCTCTCCCGCGTCGGCTCGCTCGCCGCCTCGGCGCTGTCGCTCGCGGTTACCGCGGCGTGGATCGCCGGGCGCGTGGCGACAGACCGGTGGCTGCTCACGCAACTGGTCTTCTGGGTGCCGTCGCTGTGGATGCTCGGCGCGGCGGCGGTCCTCGCCGGGGTGGCGCTGCTTGCAGCGCGGCTCGGGCGGGAGCCGCGGCGGGAGGCGATCCGGCGGGAGCGCGGACGGCTTGGCTTGCGCGCGGCGCGGATTGCGCTGGGCGCGGCGATGATCTGCATCGTGGCGCTGGGCGCCGGGTCCTGGAGGCTGTGGCGGTGGGCGTGGCCGCCGGCGGCGCCGCCGCCAGAGCGAACGTTCACGATGCTGCACTGGAACCTCAGTGCCGTCAGCAAGGACTTCGACGCCGGCGTGCTCGCGGACCTTCCCGGCGCCGGCCGCGCGGACCTGCTGCTGCTGACGAGCGTGGTGGACCCGCTACGTCTTGGCGAGGCGGTCGAACGGCTCGATCCGGCGTACCGCTTCTCGCGGATCGGCCCTTTCAACGTGGCCAGCCGCGTGGAGGTGCGGGACACCCGGCTGATCTCGCTGAAGCTGCCCACGGCGGACGCGATCCTGAGCGGCGAGACCTCGTCCGACGCGCCGCCGAAGCCGCGGGGACGGAGGCAGAAGTTCTACAACGAGTTGATGCGATCGATCGGCGTGCGGATGCGGCCGGTGGACACGACGTACCCCGGATACCTGCTGTCGTTCACGGCGGACACCACGGCGACGCTGGGGCGGCCGATCACCGTGTGGTTCATCGACCTGCCGTCGAGCCCGCTGGCCCCGCGGTACGCGATCGCGGAGATCGCGGCGAGGGCGATCGCGGAGCTGCCGGGCCCGCCGGACGTGCTGGTCGGCGACTTCAACATCCCGCGCGGCTCGGCGTCGTTGTCGCTGCTGTCGAGCGGGATGAGGCACGCGTACGACGACGCGGCGTACGGGCCGTTCGCCTCGTGGCCGCGGGCGGACCCGCTGTTCCAGATCGATCACGTCTTCCTCGGCCCGGGGCTACGGGCGGTCGAGTACGACTTGGTGGACCCGGGGGTATCGGAGCACTGGGCGCAGGAGATTGTCGTCGCGGATCAGGCCGGGAGGTGAACGCCGCTCGCAGAGTCAGGCCGCGGTCGTGGCGGGCTCGGCGGGCTGGTCCTGCTCGGTGTATTCCTCGTAGTGCTCGATGAGGGGAGCGTGGGGCATCATCGAAGCCTCGTTGATCCGTTCGCTCTTGTCGATGTAGGCGACGACCATCCACCAATAGAAGGGCGCGGGGAGACCAAGGATGCAGCCCTGCTTGAACGAGAGGAGCAGGGAGTAGGTCGAGATCGCGATGAGGATGGTCGCTGCAGCTCGCAGGCCCGGATCCTCTTTCACGCGGGCCCAGATGCGGACCCCCGCCCGATAGGAAAAGTACAGACCGATGGTGTACAGCGTAGCGCCGACGAGGCCGTACTCGCACAGGGCCTCCGCGGCGGTGTTGTGCACGTAGTCGGCCGCACCGCCGGTCGTCCGGATGAGCGATGAAAACGCGTTTGCTCCAAGTCCGAAGAGCCACGCGGTGGGCTGTGAAGCCCAAGCATCGAGCAGCACGAGCACCCGCTCGAGACGGTCCTGCACGCCGATTGTCATCTGTGTGGCATTGAACCGGGACTGGTTCTGGCTCCAGAGAAACAGATCGAACGCGAGGTAGATGCCCCCGCCCACGATCCCAACGCTGAGGGCAAGCAGGACGAACTGCTTGAGGTTCTTCACCTGCCTGGCCATGGGGAAGAACAGGAGCGAGACGATCGCAGCAGAGAAGACTTGGCCGCGCGTGCCGCTGGCGATGCCGAGACCCAGACCCACCAGGAACGCCGCGATGCGTACAAGGTTCAGGATCTTCGAGGCGCCGCCATACCACATGAGGGCGGCGACGACGGCGAGCATGCCGCCGAGCTCGGCAATGGCCAGCGGGTTGCCGGACTTATCGCTCCGCCCGATCACGCTCAGAACCATGCGAGTGCCGAGGAAGCCGGTCGCGGGACTCAAGAAGATGAAAACCGACAAGGCAAGTCCGACGCACAGGATCGCGGTCAGTGAGCTGCGAAAATCGCCTACGCCCCGCAGCAGCAGCGGCAGGACCAGCATCATCAGAATGTAGTACGGCCACGATTCCTTCAGCAGAACGGTGGCCCCCTCAATCGCAGGCGTATACGAGAAACTCGTCAGCACGAGCAGGTACATCGCGAGAACGCTGATACTCACCACGTTGACAAATGGGGCAACGACCCGCTCCCCCTTGATCACCCGCGCAAGCACCGCAAAGCCGGCAACACCCGCGACGGCGATATTGACGCCATATCCGCTTACGCCCCGGATCGACGGGATATACGCCTGGAGCGTCTGCTTGAGCGGGAACATCATCGTGACAAGCACGAACGCCCACCGCGGACGCATGAGCACAAACAGCAGGCCGCCAAGCCCACCCAAGAGAAGCAAGATGGCCAGAACTTGCTGAATCGCTCTGCTCCACTCTGCGGCCGACCCGCCCCGGCTCTACCTATCGGCCCAACGATCGGCCGGGTTCGTCCTGACCGGCGCCCTCGGGGTCATTCGGGACCGGAATTGAGGGGCACGAGCAGTTCGGTTCTCACCGCGTGGTGGTCGGACCCCCCACTTCCTAACACCCCCCAATTCAGGGTTCGAATTCCGTCGCTCACCGCCGCGTCATCGATCGCGACTGTAAACGGCCAGAAGCTGGCTGAAGGGTAGGTCCCGACCAGGCGGGTCGCCGGCATGCACCGCCTCAGGCCCGCTTCGACGAGCAGCCCGGCCCGGTGACCCGATGGCGTTCCGTTGAAGTCGGCCAGCAGGACGACCTCGAGCCCCGCCTCACGCATCCGCCGTGCGACCGCCCCGGCGATCTCGGTTTCGGCGTTTCCTTTGATCCACCGGGTGGTCGACCTCGGAGAAGCAGGACGCATGACCAGCAGCCCAAACCGCCCGCCCGGCCTGAGCACCACGCACGCCATGGGATGGAGCCCCTCTCGTTCCTCGTCCGTAAGCACAAACGGCTCGGTGGGCCACTTGGAGAGCACCCAGTAGCCGAACCATGGAGCGTTGAGCTCCATCTCGGCGTGGTAGGGGTACCGAACCGCCAGCGCCTGGGTCAGCGTGCCCGGCTCCTTGTACAGCTCCGGCAGAGCACCGAGCAGGCCGACGACATCCGCGTTGCTCGACAGGATCTCACGACGACCGGGGTCGAGCTTGTCGAGCCAGATCTTCGCGTTGTAGGTGAGCACGGTGATCCGGCGCGGATCGGCGGGGTCGACGCCCGCTTCCCATGCCGCCCGCCCGGGCACGATCGCTCCGAGCGCGAGCAGCAGGCCCGCGCCCGCGGCCGCCGCGCACCGCCACCGCCTCCACAGCGCCCACCACGCGGCCCCGATCACGCACGCCAGCGCCGCCTGAACGGCCAGGTTGCCGGCAAGATCGATCAGCCAGGCCCATGACGAAACGTACGGACACGCAGCCCACGCCACGAGCCCCGCGGCCACAACCGTTCTTGTCCGGCGGCAGACGGTCTGCCAACGGCTCGGCGCGACAGGCTCACTCGACATGGACCGGCCTCACACTCCGTGCTCCCGCATCCACGCCCACTGCCGAGCAATGCCCTCCGGTGGCCTCGTCGTCGGATGAAATCCCAGTTCGGCACTCGCCCTGGTGAGGTCGGCGAACGTCCGCTCGACATCCCCTGGCGCCATGGGCTTGCGGTTCACGATCGCCTCTCGGCCGACGGTCTCGCTCACCAGCCGCACCAGGTCGTGCAGCATCACCGGCTCGTGCCCGCCGAGGTTCCACACGCGGTAGCCATGGGACGGGACACGTTCGTACGCCGCGAGCACGCCCGTAACGATGTCGTCGATGAACGTGTAGTCCCGGCTCGAGGTGCCGTCGCCGAACATGTCGATGGGCTCGCCACGGGAGACCTTCGCGAGGAACCCCCTGATCGCGAGGTCCGGTCGCTGCCGCGGCCCGTAGACGGTGAAGAACCGGAGGCAGCCGGTGGGCATGCCGGTGAGGCGCCAGTGCGTGTAGGCGATGAGTTCGCAGGCGCGCTTGGTCGCCGCGTAGGGCGAGATCGGCTCGCTCACATCAAGGCCCTCGCCAAACGGCGTTCCGGCGGGCACGCGGCAGTTGCCGTACACGGAACTCGACGAGGCGATGATCACCCGCGAGCACGCCGCGGCCGCGGCGGCGTCGAGCACCGAGGCGGTGCCGCCGACGTTCACGCGGGCGTACGCGGTCGGGTCGGCGATGCTCGGACGCACGCCCGCCTTCGCGGCAAGGTGGATGACCCCCTCGGGCCGGACCTGCGCCATCAGATCTCGCAGCCGCGCGGTGTCGCAGATGTCGGCCTCGATGAACTCGAACCCGCCGCCCGATGAGGATGCGGCGGCGCGCACCGCGGCGAGATTCTGCTCCTTGAGGGCCCGCGGATAGAACGGGTCCTTGTTGTCGACCCCCACCACGCGTCGTCCCTCGGCCACCAGGCGCTGCGAAACGTGCGAGCCGATGAAGCCCGCGGAGCCGGTCACCAGGATTGCCGCCGTCGCCTCGCTCATCCGTTCTGCGGTCCCTCTTGGTGCGCCATGCTCGCCATCTCTCCCATCTTCCCAGCGATCATCATTGCCGCCCCGCCGGCGAGGGCCCAAAAAACAAGCAGGGCGCCATCGCTAGACAGCGCCCCGCTGGAGGAGAGAGAGATCTACGTTGAGTGTACTCGATATCGGTAGATCGAGTCCACAGTTCTGCAAACTTCAAATGTCAGGGCCCACGCCCCGTGGTACACCCCATCTAGGCGTCGCAGCCGGAATAGCGGGGCCACGAGCCTACTCGGGCGGGAGCAACTTGCAGGACCGCCATTTTATACGAGCCCCGAGGTCCGGAGGTTCGACCAGCGATTTTCGACTCGGGCGCTCCTTGGACTCCCACCAGATCGGGTGAAAATCGCCACTCCAACGACCGATAAGCGAACCGGACGTTAGATGCCTCCTAGGTTGTGTTCGGTCGCCGCGGCGGCCCCGCGCACTCAGTCCATGGGGCGGAGTTGGGTCGGCGCAGTGCCGGCTCCGGCGCCTCGTGTCGCGCGGCGCCGTTGCTCCAACCGGTCCAGGATCCGCTCCTGCTCCTCGACCGGCAGTTGCTCGAAGGCGCGGATCAACCGGTCTCTCCTCGCGCTGATCGACTCGGCGCCGACGGCTCGTTCTCGTGATGGCGCCACACCCGGGCTCGTCGGCCGATTCGCGCCGGGGCGTGCGGGCGTGGTCGGCTTGGCGCCGCCATCCGCCGCGGCCCCGGGCGCCTTGCGCCCGACTCGCTCTCGCACGTACCGCTCCTCGCGCTCCTTGGCGGCGCGCTGCCGCCACTCGTCGAGACGAGCATCGACCGCCTGACGCTGCGGCACGCTGAGTTGTTCCCAGACCCGCGTATACAAGTCCTCAACTTTCGGCGAGCTCTTTTCCAGCTCGCGTAGCTTCTCGATCGCGGCCTGACGCTCCTTCGAAGCCGGGGCCTGACCCGCGGCTGGCGCCTCGTTCATCGCATCGCCCTCGGCGGCCGGACGCCGCACCGGACGATCTGCGCCCTGACCGCTGCTCTGCCGCAGCGATCGCAGTTCGTCGCGGTGGTTCACGGCAAACGCCCGCCGATCCGCCTCGAACTTCTGGATCTCACCCTTGATCTTGGCTTCCAGTTCCGCGGAGACGCGGATGTCGCTCGGCGCGCTGTCGCCCTGGATCGCCTTGAGCGCGTCGATGAACACCGGCATCGGCATCCTGATCTGCCGCATCCCCTTGCCCTGCTGCTCGCCATCGGAGAACTGCTCTCGGACTCCCGGCACCTCGCGGTCCTTCACCTGCGGGCCCTTGAGCGCCGGCTCGGACTGGGCCAAGGCCCCGCTAGCTGCGATCATCGAAATACAAACCGCCGCCACCAGTTCGCGAGACATCCGAACGGCCATGGTGAGACTCCTGCAAACACCCCCGACTCGGCCCGGGATCGTTCCCAACCCCAAAGAGGCGAACGCCGTCAGTCGCGCCGGATTGCCCGACGGACGCCCTAGGAACGGGCCATCCGGGCCGGGCACTAACATCCACCGGAGACACATTCCCGCGGCCGGCGCCTCCTCTTTCCATACCATCGACCGGAGGATCCGTTCCGCATGCCCCTGACGAAAGATGACGTTCGAAACGCCCTCGGGCGAATCACCCACCCGCTGCTCGCAGTCGGGCTCCTCGAAACCGACGCGGTTCGCAAGGTCGCCTACTGCGATGGCTACGCGAGCCTCACCCTCGCCGGCGGCGGTCTGAGCCAGGATCAGCGCGCGGCGGTCGGGCAGCAGGCGTCCGCCGCGGTCCGCCTGGCAGGGAAGACGATCGGCGAGGCGATTCACGATGTGCATGTCGAGTTTGTCGATGCGCCGGCGGCCCGGACCGGCACAGCGACGCCGAGCGCTGCGGCCGCCTCGCCCGGTCAAGCAGGCCCCGCGAAGAGGCTGTTGCCGAACGTCAAGCACATCGTTGCGGTGGGAGCCGGAAAGGGGGGCGTCGGCAAGTCCACGATCGCCGTGAACCTGGCCGTGGGCCTGGCGCGGAAGGGCCACGCGGTCGGCCTGCTCGACGGCGATATCTATGGGCCGTCGATCCCGACCATGCTCGGACTGGGTTCGCTGGACACCGCCGTGCTGCAGGGACGGCTGCAGCCGTTTGCCGTGCACGGCATCAAGGCAATGACCATCGGGAAACTCGTCGAGCCGGACAAGCCGCTGATCTGGCGCGGCCCGATGGCGCACTCGGCCTTCCGCCAGCTCGTGGACCAGACGGACTGGGGCGAACTCGACTACCTCATCATCGACCTGCCCCCGGGCACGGGCGACGTCGCCCTCACAATGGCCCAGAGCCTGACGCTCACCGGCGCCGTGGTCGTCTGCACGCCCCAGCGCGTGGCGCAGGACGATGCCGTCCGCGCCGCGCGGATGTTCCAGCAGCTCCGGATCGAGGTGCTGGGCGTCGTCGAGAACATGTCCTACTTCGTCGCCGATGACGTCTCGCCGCCCCGCGAGTACGACCTCTTCGGGCGCGGCGGGGCGGAGTACATGGCCCAGCGGCTCGGGGTTCCGTTCCTCGGCGAGGTCCCGATCACGGTGGCACTCCGCCAGAACTCGGACCAGGGAGACCCCGTGGCCAACTTCGGCGAGAGCCCCCTGCGCGCCTCGCTCGAGACACTGGTAAACACCCTTGAGAGCCAGATCGCGCTCGCCTCGTTCCGCTCCGGCGCGTCGGCGCCGACGCTCACGATCTCCTGATCAATCGCTTGGATCCCCCGTTCGAGCGGGGGCGTGTGCGTGGTTTCGTGCGCGGTTTCTGCGCTCCCTCGGTTTTGCGGAGAGATCTCGGACCATCGTTCATGGCCGGTTCCGCCGAGGCCGATACCTCGCGCAGGACCGTTGCTGTGTTGATTCTGCGCGATCCACCAGGAGGCAACCGCATGTCCACCCTTCCTTCGCTCGACTCCACGTTCCGCACGCTGCTCCCGGTGGGACATGTCCGCCCGCTGGCGGGCGCCCCATCGTCACTCGCGGGGGCCCTCGACGCCGCCGCCACCGATGAGCCGCCGGCCCCTGGCGCCCCACCCCGCCAGCCCGACACCCGCGACACGCAGGACCCCGCCGCGCGCCAGCTTCTTTCCCGGCTCCAGGGGTACATCAGCGACATCCGCGCCCACCTGGAGCGCGTCGCCGCGGACTTCGATCCCACCGGCGCCCACGCCGACCAGATCGCCGAACTCCGCGAGCAGTACGAGCGGACCATCCTCGGCGCCGCCGACAAGGCCATCGCAAATGGGCAGACCGGGTACTCCGCAGAGCTCTCCTCGGTCGTCCGCAATGCCCGCCAAACGCTGCGGGTCGGACTGCAGTCGTTCCTGACCGCCGCGGCGGACAACCCCAACATCAACCCCGCCCGCCCGCCGACCCCGACCCCGGCGCCCGCACCGGCGCCGAGCGAGACCAAGTCCGCCGCCACGCTCACATTCAGCACGGGCGAGCCGCTGCCGGTCGGCGAGAAGACGCCGGTCGTCGCCCCGCCACCCACGGCGCCGACCCCTCCCACTCCCGCTCCCCAGCCGGCCGAGAGCGCCGAGGCCCGCGCACTGCGTGAGCGGATTCAGGGATACATCAACGACATCCGCGCCCACGTCGACCGCGTCGCCGCCGACTACGACCCGACTGGCGCCCACGCCAAGCAGATCGCCGAGGCCCGGGAGCAGTACGAGAACGCCCTCCTCGACGCGGTGAACAAGTCCATCGCCAGCGGCCAGACGGCGTACAACGCCGACCTCTCGGCTGTCGTCCGCACCGCCCGCCTGGATCTGCGGTCCAACCTGCAGTCGTTCCTGACCGCCGCGGCGGACAACCCGAACGTGAACCCGGCCCAGCCGTCACCCGTGCCGGCACCCCCGCTCGAAATCCCTCGTGGGCAGGACCCGGTGGTCGTCGCGGGAGAAGATCCCGTCGCGTCGCCCACGGTCCCCGCAGCCGCCGAGCCCGAGTCGGCGCCGGTTCCGACCGCGCCCCCGACGGTCCCCGCCGAGCCCCGCTTCCAGCACCGCGCCGAGCAGGCGCTGTCGCAGCTGGATCGCCGGCTCGACCGCCTGATCTCTCGCCTGGGTGACACCCAGGCGACCCGCAAGTCGATCGCGGCGATCCGCGAGCGGTTCGTCGGCTCCATCGGCGACCTCGCGGCGCCCGCCAACGGCAAGACCGCCGATGTGCGCGAGTTCAACCGCTCCCTGCGGCTGGCGCGCCGCGAGGCGGGCGAGCAGTTGCGGGAACTGGTCGCCCAGGCGCCGCGCCGCTCGCGCAGCACCGCCGCGACCACCGCATCGGTCACCGAGGTTGACACGGCGTCCAGCGCCCGGGCCCGGCAGGTCTACTCCAAGGTGGCCTCCGCCGACGTTCTCGGGACCGACAAGCTCGGCTGATCGGCAGGCCCGGGACCGGCTTCACAGATCGCTACCCTCTTCGCCGGCGGACCAACTCCGCCGGTTTTTTCTTGCCCGGAGCGATTGACGGGCGGGAGGCTCGGTGCGGCTGGCGATCGCCATCATTCTGGTCGCGGTGATCGGCATGGGCGCCGTCGTGGTGTGGCGTTCGCCGAACGCACAGACCGCCGCGGTCATCCTCGCCGCGATGGTCATCGTGGTGATCATGGGCGCGGCGCCGGTTGTCGTCGGGGCGCTCACCCGCCGCAACAGCCGCGAGCACAGGAAGCCCGAGTCGAACGAGGATGTCCGGGTCATCCGCCAGACCCGCCCGGAAGACCGCCCGCCGCCGGACTCCGGCGCGCCGAACCGCTAATCTGACGCGGGCCATGACCAGCCACGATCACCTCATCCCGCGGCTCACCCTTGCCAGCCCCGCCACCGTCCGCGGCACCACGCTGTTTACCGCGGCGGACACCGCCGTCACGCTCCACCCGGCGCCGGCGGGCCATGCGATGGTGATCCGCCGCGCGGACCTTCCGGGGGCCCCGGAGTTCCCCGCGATCGCCGAGCACGTGGCGCCCGACTCCCGGCACACCGTGATCGCGGCGGACCCATCGGCCAAGCCCGCGCCCGCTTCCGCGTGCGTGCACACCACCGAGCACGTGCTCTCCGCGCTCGCCGGGCTCGGGATCACCGATGCGCTGATCGAGGTGCGCGGGCCGGAGATCCCCATCGGCGACGGCTCGGCGGCGCCCTTTGTGGAGGCCATCCTTGGCGCAGGGATTTCGCCGGCCCGGCCCGACGACCGGTTTGCGGAGACGCCTCGCGCGATCGTCATCCCGCGGCCGCTCTCGGTGCGCGACGGCGCCGCGATGATCGAGGCGTTCCCGCCCGCCAGCACGGACGGGGCGCCCGTGCTCGATATCGAATACCGCCTCGACTACGGCCCGGGCTCGCCGATCCCGGCCCAGCAGGCTCGCCTGCGGATCGACCACTCCAATCCATCGGTGAGCGGGTACGGCGCGGACATCGCCCCCGCCCGCACGTTCTGCCTGGCGAAGGAGGCCGAGGCGATGCGCGCCATGGGTTTGTTCCTGCACCTGACGCCCCGGCAGATGCTGGTCATCGGCGCGGACGGGGCGCCGATCGACAACTCGCTCCGATTCGCCGACGAGCCCGCGCGTCACAAACTGCTCGACGTGTTGGGCGACCTTGCCTTGGTCGGGGCGCCCCTTGTCGGGCGCATCGTGGCAACCCGGTCGGGCCATGCGCTGAACCACACCATGTCCCGGGCGATCCTGGAAGCCGTTGCTCCCTGAAGCTCGGCTACCCTGGCGTCCCGGAATGCCAACAGAATCCGGACAACACGCAACCAAATAGCCGATGGGTGGTTAATATCCATTCCTGGGCCACTCTCGGGTGAGGGCGTCTGGTGTGGAGGTGCGTCCAAGCGTGGGTCGAGGTGTGCAACAACACGTGAGTCGTCGCGCGGCGTTCACGCTGATCGAACTGCTGGTCGTCATCAGCATCATCTCGGTGCTGGTCGGCCTGCTGTTGCCGGCGCTCGCATCGGTGCGCGCCCAATCCCGGCGCGTGAAGTGCATGGCGAACCTCCACGGCTGGGGGGTCGGCTTCCAGTTGTACTACAACGACTTCAAGGAGACGCTCCCCTACGTGCTCCCGTTCTACGACATCGGGCCCGCGGGCATTCCGCCGCCGCCGCCGGACGACTCCAACCGGGTCGGCATCGTCGAACTGATGGACGGGTACATGGATGTGCCGGCGCCGCACTACGACGCCAACAACGTGCTGCAGGTGTACGAGCCGTACCTGTGCCCCTCCGACAAGGACGCGGACGCCGGACGCGCGACCGGGCTCTCGTACCAGTACTGGCCCGGCGGGCTGATGCTGCTGCGGGAACTCTTCCGCGACGAGCGGCACCCCGAGCGGACCGTGACCCGCTTCTACGAGCAGACGCCCGACTTCCCCTTTATGGTGGATGCGCGCCCGTGGCACCCGGGGGGGCCGAAGTACGATCAGAACGCGCTCTACTTCGGGGATTGGCACACCGACTGGCTGTACATCGACCCCGCGGACTCCGGCTCGCCGCGCCCCTGACCGGCGCCGCCGTTCATCGCTTCCCGAGGCCCGCATGAGCACCAAAGCCCCGAGCAGCCTGGCCGACCTGCCCCCTCTCGTTGATGAGAGCCCGGCCGCCTCTGGGCCGCAGGAGACGCGCCTGAACGCGCTGATGGCCCGCCTCCGCTCGCACGAGGATCGCAAGTGGCTGGTGCGTGTCGCGGTCGCGTCGGTCGTCGTGCTCGGGATCGGCGGCGCCGCGTGGGCCGCGATCGAGTTCTGGCCGCGGCGCCAGCCCGACTACCTCGCCGACCCCATGGACGAGGTGCTGGACTTCACGCTGCTCACCACCGACTTCAACAAGCTGCCCATCGACAAGCGGCTGTCGCTGATCAAGGACCTGATCAGCCGCCTCAAGAACATGACCCCGCAGGACGCCGCCCTGATGGCCGCGTTCGCAACGAGGCTGCAGGAGGAGGCGCGGCGGCAACTCGAAGAGAACGCCAAGCGGCTCGCCCTCGACGTGCTGGACACCTACGCCGACGACTACCGGAACGTCCCCGAGGAGGAGCGGGCCCGGTTCATGGACCAGAAACTCCTCGAGTTCACCCGAATGATGGAGGACCTCGCCGGCGACCGCATCGGCCTGAGCGAGAACGACGACGAACGGCTCGCGCAGCTCAAGCGGCAGGCGAAGCGGGACCAGGAGCGTCTGCGCGAGGGCGGAGCCCCGCCGATCCGCGCCGACCGCGTCAGCCAGTTGATCGTGGACATGCAGCGCGACGCCCACCTGACCTCCCCGCTTCAGCAGGCCCAGATGACCCGGTTCATGCGCGACATGGTCCGGCACGTGCGGGGAGAGAGCATCGATGGCTCCCCCCCGCCCCCCCCAGCCCCTGTCCCGGAGCCCAGCGAGAAAACGAAGGGTTCTGGAGGTCGCGGGTAAGCCGGTCGGTGAATTCCCGGATTTTTATTGACGGCCCCTCCATCAGGGTGTAAACCACTGGTCGCGGGGCGTTCTGCGCCCGCGACTTCCACAATCGGAGCAGAGGGACTCAACCGACCCCGGCGGCGTCGCTGCGGTCAAGGTGTTGCGTTTGAGGAGCCCTCCCGATGCGTTGTGAAGCCCTCTCGTTCCTCGCCGTGTCCTTCGCCGTGACCGTCCCGGCTTTCTCCCAGGTCAACTGGGAGACCCGGGTGCGGTACCTCGTCAACGGCTCGCCGACAACCAGCGTGATGCTGACCGAGAGCGACAGCCCGAGCGTGGACATCACCGTCCAGGCCGGCATCTTCAACGTCACCGGCCTTGGTGCCGGCCAGGCCAATCACGGCTTGAGCATGTGGTCCGGACGGATCGAGAGCACGATCCCGGGCCTCAGCGTGGACCCCGCCACCTCTCGCGTGCCGGTCTACAACTTCGGCCCGGCGACCGTGTTCGGCGGGTTCGTCACCGGAAGCGGCACGCGGATCGAGGGGACAGACTCGCCCGGCTCCGAGGTCTACTCCGCTCGCGCGATCGCGCCGACCGAGCCGGTCGTGTGGAACTCGCCCGACCCGATACCGACCTCTCCCCCTGAATACGGTGTCGAGTCGTATGTCAGCGTGTTCCGCTACCGATACACGTTCCCGAACGGCGTCTTTGCGCAGACCGTGCTCTCCACCACCGGTCAAGGCGGACCCATCATCCAGTGGCAGGCGCTCACGGTGACGCCGCCTGAGGGCGGCACTCCAGGCGAGGTGAGTTTCATCGGAATCTCGCCGAGCCAGATTTTGCTCAACTACTCGGCGCCCACGCTTACGATCACGCGCCTTCCCGCTCCGGCGAGCGGCTTGCTCGCCGCGCTTGCCGGCTTGGCGATCGCACGCCGGCGTCGATAGCGAGCATACGCACTGAGAACAGTCTCGCCCTCGCTCGCGCTCTCCGCTTCCGGCCAAGCGGACGAGTTTCTCTCTATATCTCCCTTCTTTCGGCGAACCTCGCCGCGGCCGAACCCCGTACTTCCGCTCGCGATAAACGGACGTGGCACAATGAGTTACTGCGCCCGTGAGTGGTTTCGCGCACCCAGAGGGTTAGACTCCCTGGTACCGCCGTGTGTTTCTCGCCGGCACCCCCCATTTGTGCCGACTTCCAACCGCGAGGAGCCCTTGTTGCGCTCAATCTTGCACTCAATCCGCATGGCCACCGCGGCGATGGTGTGTGTCGTTGCCGCATCGTTCACATACGCCCAGCCCTGTGCCGCCTGGCAGCAGGATGTCCTGGCCCCCACCGCCCGCAACCAGCAGGCGATGACGTTCGACAGCGGCCGAAACGTCGCCGTGCTCTTCGGCGGCTTTGACGGTCGGCGCGTTAGCGACACGTGGGAGTTCGACGGCACCGGCTGGACGCGACGCAACGTAACCGGGCCCTCGGCCCGCGTGCAATCCACGCTCGCCTACGACGCAGCGCGAGGGAAGTGCATCCTCTTCGGCGGCGACATGGGAGCCGGGGTCGCGAGCGGGGAGACTTGGGAGTGGGATGGCACCGCGTGGACGCTCCGCAACGTCCCCGGCCCCTCGGCGCGCTACCGGCACGTCATGGCCTACGACTCCGTGCGCCAGGTCATCGTGCTCTACGGCGGCTTCAACGGCACGACGCGCCTCGACGACACCTGGGAGTGGGACGGCACGGGGTGGACGCAGCGCCCGGTGACCGGGCCGCCCGCCCGATCCACGCCGTCCATGGCCTTCGATTCCGCGCGCCAGCGCATGGTGCTCTTCGGCGGCTTCGACGGCGCTACATGGTCGAGCGACACGTGGGAGTTCGACGGCGCCGCGTGGACCCAGAACCCCGCCGTGGGCCCGTCGCCCCGCAGCCTCGCGTCCGCCGCGTACGACGCGTCGCGTGGCGTGGTCGTCCTCGTGGCGGGTGAGACCGGGTTCGGCACCGACAGCGACGAGGTGTGGGAGTTCGACGGCACGCTGTGGACGCTCCGCGCCAGCGGCCTCGGGCTCTCCGCGCGCCAGTCCGCGGCGATGTGCTACGACTCGACGCGGCACCTGTCCGTTCTCGTGGGCGGCTCCACCGGGCTGACGCTCCTCGGGGAGACGCTCGAATGGAGCGGCGCCGGCTGGACGCTCAAGACCGTCAGCGGCCCGCCGCCGCGCACTGACGCCGCCGGCGCGTTTGACAGCGATCGCGCGGCGACCGTCGTCTTCGGCGGCCGGATCGGCCCCTCCGCGTACCTCGGAGACACCTGGGAGCGCACCGGCTCGTTGTGGGCCCACCGCACTGTCGCGGGTCCGCCCGCCCGCGACCGGCACGCGCTGGTCTTTGATTCCGCCCGTGGCCTGTCCATCCTCTTCGGCGGCCGCGATTCGATGGGCCGCCTCAGCGACACCTGGGAGTACGACGGCGTCGCCTGGAGCCAATCCGCCGCGGCGGGCCCGTCGGCTCGCTCCGACCACGCGATGGCCTTCGATTCGCTGCGCGGGGTCACCGTGCTCTTCGGCGGATCCACCGACGGCGGCAGCGACGGCCAGACGTGGGAGTTCAACGGCGTGGCATGGACGCAGCGCGTCGCCCCGGGTCCAGTCGCCAGGTTCGGGCACGCGATGGCCTTCGACGCAGCACGCGGCCGGACAGTCCTCTACGGTGGCCGCACCGGCACCGGGCTCAGCGCCTCGACCTGGGAGTGGGACGGCACCGCGTGGACACAGGTTGGGCTGGCCGGCCCCCCGGCGCTCGAATATCACGCGCTGGTGTACGACTCGGACCGGCACGTCGTCGTCCTCTTCGGAGGACAGACCGCGACCGCGGCGAACGGCCAGACGTGGGACTACGACGGGACTGCGTGGACGCAGCGGCTGGTCGGCGGCCCGTCGGCCCGCATCGAGCAGGCGATGGCGTTCGATTCCTCGCGGCAGGTGATCGTGCTCTTCGGCGGCACGTCCGCCGGCGGCACCAACGGCGAAACCTGGGAGTTCAACTCCGGCAGCGCCCCGATCATCGCGCAGCAGCCCGGCGGATCCTCGGCGTGCGACGGACAGAACGTCGTGCTCAGCACCGAGGCCTCCGGGGCCGAGCCGCTGGTCTTCCAGTGGCGGCGCAACCTGGCCCCCATCTCCGACGGCCCATCGTTCACGGGCACGAGTACGCCCACGCTCACGATCCTGGCTTCCGCGGCGACGGCGGGCAGTTACGACCTCGTGGTCACCAGCCCGTGCGGGAGCGCGACCAGCGCCCCGGCCGCGGTCACCGTCGGCGCCGGCCCCACCATCACGCAGGATCCCCAGGGTGTCGACGCGTGCTCCGGCGCCAGCGCCTCGTTCACCGTCGTCGCCTCGGCTGCGGGGACGATCTCGTACCAGTGGCGCAAGGGTGGCGTGAACCTCGCGAACGGCGACGGCATCTCCGGCGTGACCGGGCCGGTGCTGTCCATCACGAATCTCACGACGAATCACGCGGGCAGCTACGACGTCGTCGCGAGCACCGCGTGCGGCAGCACGCCCAGCCAGCCCGCCGCGCTGACCATCGGCCCCGGGCCAAACATCACGCAGCAACCCGTCCCGGTCGAGGCGGGCTCGGGCGGCGCCGCGACGTTCACCGTGGTCGTCGGCGGGTCGGGGCTCGGGTACCAGTGGCGCAAGGGCGGCGCGCCGCTGAGCGACGCGGGATCGATCTCCGGATCGACCACGACCACGCTCCAGATCTCGCCGCTGACCAGCGCCGATGCGGGCTCGTACGACGTCGTCATCTCCAGCGACTGCGGCGGCACGACCAGCGACGCCGCGTCGCTCGTGGTCTTCTGCAGCAGCGACATCGACCGCAACGGGATCATCGAGCCCGTGGATATCGCCGCGTTCATCCAGGCGTGGTTCGGCTCGATCCAGGGCGGCACGCTCGAGGGCGACTTCGACCACAGCGGCATCGTCGACCCGGTCGACATCGCGGCGTTTATCCAGGCGTGGTTCTTCCAGATCGGCTCGGGGTGCTGACCTCTACTGGATGAGGTGCGCCGGCTCGGGCGTCTCCTCGCTGATCTTCTGCTTGCGGAAGCCGCCGCCACCGCCGTCGGGGTCCGGGAGCGAGTCGACGCTGAGTAGCACCATGTCGTCGTCGAGCCGCAGTTGGAGGTGCACCGGGCGGCCCCAGATCGCGCGGATGGCGTTCAGGACCTCCCTGGCCTTGGCGACATCGACCTCCAGGCCGTTGAACTGGTGCGCGAGGTACAGCTCGCCGCGGTTGAGGTAGTTGCCGTCAACGACATAGATGAACGGCTGGCCCATGTTGGTGATCTGGTACAGCAGCGCCTGCTTGATGCGGCCCACGTCGCGGGAGACGATCTTGAGCTGGCCGCTCTGCGGGTCGCGCCGGTACTGGTACATCTTGTGGCGGTCGACGAAGTCCTGGGTGAGGAACTCGTCGATGAAGTTGACGTCGTTGTAGATGCGGCGGACCTCGAAGATCTTGTCCCGCCCCTTCATCGACTTGTCGTCGAAGGCCTCGCGGGCGCCCGCGGCCTCGAGCCGCTCCCAGTCGGCGCCGTGCCGGCCGGTGTCCCAACGCCGCTCGATCTCCTTCCACAGCTCGACGCCGATCTTGTAGGGGTTGAACCCGCCCGGGGGCATGTGTACCACGCCCGAGTGCTGCTCGGCGTAGTCGACGATCTCGCTGGCCTCGACGAAGTGATGGGTCATCAGCTTGGAGTGCCAGTAGGTCGCCCACCCCTCGTTCATGACCTTCGTCATGGCCTGGGGCGAGAAGTAGTACGCCTCGTCCCGGATCAGGCCGAGGATGTCCTGCTGCCACTCGTCGAGGGGCGCCTCGCGCATCAGGAACTGCAGCACGTCGCGCGTCGGGCGCACCGGCACGCGGTGCCGGGCCGAGGCCTTCTTCTTGTCGAACTCCTCCCGCTGGCGCTTCAGCTCGCTCGCGGGGTTGATGAACGGGTCCATGTAGTCCTTGGCGGGAAGCCGGTCGGGCGTGAAGGACTCGCCATCTCCCGCATCGCCCCCCTCGCGACGCATGAACATCGAGTGCGGGTCGATCAGGTGCTCGATGCACAGGCAGGTGTCGATGAACCGCTCCACCGACTCGTGCCCGTGACGCTCCGCGTGCCGGCGGACGCGGGTGGCGTGGTTCGCCATCTCGTCCATCATCTTGCGGTTGGTCTTGCTGAACCAGAAGTTGTTCTTGAAGAAATCGGCGTGCCCGTAGACGTGCGCCATGACCAGCTTCTGGTCGAGCACGCTGTTGGACTCCTGCAGGTAGGCGTAGCAGGGGTCGTTGTTGATCACCATCTCGTAGATGCGCCCGAGGCCGTAGGCGTCTCGCTTCGAGAGCTTTTCGTACTCCATCCCCCACCGCCAGTGCGGGTAGCGCGTGGGAAACCCGCCGTACGCGGCGATCTGGTTCATGACGTCGAACGGCAGCACCTCGAAGACGACCTCGAAGAAGTCGAGCCCGTACTGGCTCGCCCGCGCCTTGATCGCCTGCATGTGCTCGACCAGTTCCGGCGACAGATCGGTGCTGGGGGCGTTAGGAGGCATAATGGTATATCGGCCCGGGGCCCACCCGGACATACGCCTCTCCGCCGGCCCGGGATCGATCCGGCCCGCCGGAAGTGGGCGGTTCGCGCAGGATTGCGAACAAATGGGTGATCGGTGTGCACCGACTCAGACGAGCCCCACCGCCCACGCCGCCGCCGAAAGACCCGCTGCGCCCACCACAAACCACCCGAGCCGTCGCTGGACTTCGGGCGATCGCTGGCAGATCCACGGCCGCAGCACCGACCACGCAATCAGGATGACCGGCGGCGCCGCCGCGCTGATGGTGCACAACACCGCACCCCAACCGGGCCGGCCCGACCACTTGAGCGCCGCCGCGGCGACGGCCAGCGTCACGCCGATCACGGCGATCGCCCGCAGGCTCGAGAGCGTGCGCATGTAGCCGGGCGTGACGCGGGTGCGCATCGTGCCCGCGATGATCTTGCGGAGATCCAGTTCCACGCCGCACTCCGGGCACCGCACGCCGTCGAGAGAGGTTGCCTCGTAGCCGCAGCCCGGGCAGCGGATCCCGCCGCGGGCCATGGCGGCGCGGAGCACGTCGGCGTCGGCGTTTTCCTTGGTCGTCGTCTCTGGGCGGGTCATGCTGCGGCGCTCGCTATCCCCATGGTGTGAACGGCAGTATCACCGCCTGACCCAGGAGCCAGAACGCGTGGATCGCCAGGATCACGCCCAGCACCACGAAGACGCGCCGACGCGTGGCCGGCGGCCACACCCGCCGGCGCGTCCGCACAAGGAACACCAGCATTGTGCCGCACACCGCGAGCATCAGGAAGGAGATCGCCACGGCGATCATCTTGTCCCGCTGCACGGTCCCGCCCAACACGAGCGCGAGCAGCCACCCCACCACCACCATGCCATCGAATAGCAGCGGCCACACCACGCCCCATAGCACCGCATACCACACAACATTATGTGACACCGCCTCGACCAGCCCCAGGTGCAGCCCCAGGCCGCACTCCGGGCAGCGGCCGCCCTCCAGCCCGCGGAGGCTGTAGCCGCACGCGGGGCAGTCGGCGTTGTGAGCGGCGAGGTATTCGTGCAGGAGGCGCTCGTCCTCCGCCCGCCGCGCCTGATCCTTCGGCCGCTTCACTTTCATGCCTTAGACTACACCCTTGCGGAGAGGTGCCGCGAATCACACGGGCGGCTACCCTCCTGCCGATGGCAACCACCCGTCGCAGCCCAGCCCGCCGAACCGTCCCCGCCAATCGCAACGAGCCCGATTTCGTCGCCATGACAAGCCGGCTCATGAGCGCGATCGACGGGATCTCGCCGTACGAACTCGCGGATCGGATTGGCGTCAGTTACGAAACGGTCCGCCGCTACGCGAGGGGTGATCGTCCGTCGGTTGAGTTCCTCGCTCGGGCCGCGCTCATGCTCGACCTGTCGCTCGACTGGATCGTGCTCGGCCGCCGGCGGCCGGTCGCCCGAGCCGCGGGTGTAACGAAGTCGCCGAAAAAGCCTACCCGCACGCCGCACCGGGGCCGCTCACGCCGGTAGGCCCCCGCTTCTCGTTCGGCGCCGCTCGCCTACAGCACGACGCGAACTCGCCGCACAACGGCCGAGGCTGCTCGGATGATTGCCGTCTCACCTCCGGCCCGCAGGAAGCGGTCGAGCCCGAACCTCGCCGCGGCGTCGGGTGCCCGGACCGTAAGCACGCCCTTGGTAAACGAAACAAGTTCGGCGCCCTCCGCCAGGTCCCCGGGTACGGCGGCGAGCCACGCCGCGCTCACCGCGCTCAGCCCCCTGGCCCGTTTCCGAACATCCGTCGCGATCGCGTCCATGGCGGCGCCCAGCCCCAGGTCGTGAGTCGCCCGCGTCCGGTACCGCCGCGCGGCTTCGAGTTCGTGCTGGTGCTTCGCGGTGAGCATTGGCCGGGAGGATACCACGCACGGCCGGGGCGGGGCGCCCCCTCCCCCACTTCGGTCGCCGCGGCGGATACCGTGTGGGTCCCATGGCGATCCCAATCTCTATCCGCTCGCTGACCAAGCAGTTCCCCGGCGGCGCCACCGCCGTTGATGAGGTGTCGCTCGATATCAAGGCCGGGGAACTGTTCTTCCTGCTTGGCCCATCGGGGTGCGGCAAGACGACGCTGCTGCGCATGATCGCCGGGTTCACCGAGCCCACCTCGGGTCGGCTGTCGTTTGCCGATCGCGATGTGACGTTTCTTCCGCCCAACAAGCGGAACACCGGGATGGTGTTCCAGTCCTACGCCCTGTGGCCGCACATGACCGTCGAGGCGAACGTCGCTTTCGGGCTCGACGTCCGCGGCGTGGATTCCGCCGAGAAGCGGAAGAGAGTGATGCAGGCGCTCGCGAGCGTGCGGATGGAGGAATACGCCTCACGCAAGCCCACGCAACTCTCGGGTGGCCAACAGCAACGCGTGGCCCTCGCGCGGGCGCTGGTCATCAGGCCGGATGTGCTGCTCCTCGACGAGCCGCTGTCGAACCTCGACGCGAAACTCCGCACCGACCTGCGGGGCGAGATACGCCAAGCGTGCAAGGCGTCGGGGATCACCGCGATCTATGTGACCCATGATCAGAAGGAAGCGCTGAGCATGGCGGACCGGGTGGCGATCATGTCCCGTGGCAGTGTGGTGCAGCTGGGCACGCCTTCGGACCTGTACCGCCGGCCACGGACGAGGTTTGTGGCGGAGTTCCTCGGCGAGACCAACTTCCTTGCGGGGGTTGTGGCGGAGCACCACAATGGGAGCACCCCCCCCACTGGCACCGTGGCGGTTGATACGGATGCTGGTCGACTGCTCGCCACGACGAATGAGCAGATCGGTGTCGGCTCAAAGGTAACGTGCTCGGTGCGCCCCGAGGCGTGGCGGATCGCTGGGACGGCGGAGCAGGCCCCCAACCGCCTTGTCGGGCGGCTTGGTGAGACGACGTATCTTGGTGAAGTTGCCCAACACCTTGTCGAACTCACGCCTTCTACCCACATCAAGGTGGTCGAGCTCAACCCCGCACTTGATGGGCTGGCCAGCCGCGGTTCCCTAGTCGCGGTGGCCACGAGTCCGCAGGACGTCATTGTTCTTGTTGAGTAATTGTTTGGGTTACGCTGCTTGGCGCGCTGCTTCTGGTGCGGATGTTGGCAGCAGGACGGTAACTCGAGTGCCGGCTCCGTGCTTCGATTGCATGTAGATCAGCCCCCCACTATCGCGCACGAGCCAGGTACAAAACGTCAGACCAAGGCCGGTTCCCCGTCGGCTACTAGTGACAAGCGGGTGAAACACCCGTTCTACCTGGTGCCTAGTCAGGCCAGGACCATCGTCTGTCACGACTAGTGATGTCCAGGCTGGCGCTGCTGATGGGTTCCACGTGGAACACTCTGCCGGCACGATCGCGTCTTTTGGAACGCCGTAGCCGGTCGCCACCTCCTCACAGACAATACCTACCGATCCCTTCTTGCTACCACGAACAGCCTCAACCGCGTTGCGCACGAGGTTCAGCACCAGATGCTGCAGACCAGCGGCTGATGTGTCAACTTGCAGCCCGGGGAGCACTCGGACATGGATGTCTGTCGAACCCAGCTCTCCGTCGACTCGCAGTTCCCTCACGACTTCGGTGACGATTTGGGCCGGATCAACGCCTCGAGCTTGAGCGTCGTCCGCTCCTCTACTGAACTCATTCCCAGCAAAGCCAAGAATCAGCCGTGTGATGGCGATCGAGCGGATCGCGGCCACCTCCGACCGCTCAAGCGCTCGCCGCGAGGCCGCACCGTCGCCGCTCGCCAGCGCCGCCTGGATGCTTGGCAGGACCGGAGTGAGGATCCCTGCAAGTTCGTGTGCAACAAGGCCCGTGATGGTGCCGAGGCGAGCAAGCCGCTCCTGAACCTCCAATTCACTGCGGAGGTCATCCAGCCCGCGCGCAGCGGCATCGAGGTGATCCATCGGCGAAGTTGGATCGAGTCCCGGTTTCACGTGGCACGGTCACTCCGACGTGACTCATCGGCGCTTTCTCCGCGTCGCTTGGGTGATAGACGAAAGGTGGATCACGCCACGAGAACGCCGGAATCCGTGCTGCAGCCAATCAGCGATCGCATGGGGACGCATGTCGTGGTTCGCGAGGTCGTGAAGTCGCACCCACTCAAACGCGATCTTCGGCTCGGCGCTGCAGATCGGTGGGGGGGTAGCCGAGCGCTTCGCCCGACGCTGTTCCACGTGGAACACCAGGTTCAACTCATGGTGCCGCCGCTTCTTGGCCTCAAATGCGCATTCGACAATCGCTGCCAAGGCTCCAACCCGGAGATCTGCAGAGCCAGTCTCCTCCAGCCACTCCCTGCTCAGAGCATCGGCCGCCGCCTCACCCGACTCAATGTGGCCCCCGGGCAAGTAGTAGTACCCCCTCTTCTCCGATCGACAAAGTAGGAGCCACTGTCCATGCGTCAGGAGTGCCCTTGCAACGAACTCAATCTGCGCCATATCACTGTTCCCTTGCAGGCTGTCCGGAAGTTGCTAGTATAGCCAAAACGCACGCCTATGGCACGGAGGCTGTATGGATAATGTTAGTATTTCGGGTGCTTCTGGGAAGAAGTCACGCCTTGGTCGTGGGCTCAGCAGCCTGCTCAGCGAGCCCGTTGCTATCAACCTTGCTCCGCCGGACAGTGGGGGGGCCGAGCCCAACGACGGTGTGATTAACTCGCCCGCCAGCGGCCTAGCACCCGAGCCGCCGGCAGATGAGTCAAGCACTCGCGTGCTCCTGGTTCGCACGGACGAGATCGTTCCGAGCCCATTCCAGCCGCGGCGGGCGTTCGACCAGTCGGCACTTGATCGGTTGGCGGCCTCAATCCGGTCCGCCGGCGTCATGCAGCCTGTGCTGGTTCGGCGTTCCCAGTCCGGCGAGGCCCCGTTCGAACTGGTCGCGGGCGAGCGTCGCTGGCGCGCGGCGAAACTCGTTCAACTCGAGCGGATCCCCGCAATCGTCAGCGTCCTCACAAACGAGCAAGCCGCGGAGTGGGCGCTGATTGAGAACCTGCAGCGCGAGGAACTGGGCCCGATGGAGCGCGCCGACGGGCTCAAGTCGCTGATGGTTCGCTTCGGACTTTCTCACGCACAGATCGCGGAGCGCGTGGGCCTGGACCGGTCGAGCGTGACCAACCTCGTGCGACTGACCGAGCTTGAGGAGCCGATCCGCTCATTGCTCGAAGACCGCCGCCTCAGCGCCGGACACGGCAAGGCGCTTCTTGCGGCGCCGGCCGGAACCGGACGAGTTGATCTGGCAAATCGAGCCGCCGCGCACTCGTGGTCTGTGCGACAGACCGAGCGGGCTTCGTCTCGCGCCGCGGCAGATCTGAACCCGACGTCGCCAGCCTCGGTGCGGACTGTGGCCCACAGCGATCTCGAACGACAACTTGGGGAGTACCTAGGTACAAAGGTGGTTGTCCGGGCGAACAAGAAGGGAACACGAGGTCGAATTGGAATCAACTTTTATTCACTCGATCACTTTGATGGATTGATGAGCAAGATCGGCTTCGAACTCAGATAACGTCGCGACGAGTATTGGCGCCGCCTCCGGCGCTGCGCGGCCGCAGGCAGCGCGGCTTGCGTTCGCCGCCGAGTCCCCATAGCATCTATAGGTCTGTCGCTACTCGATTGAGTTTGAGAATCGCGATGGGCTGTTCACGGCGTGTGATCCACGTCTCGGCGAGTTCGGTCCAGAACTCACTTGGGCGTGGCAGTTGGAGATCGTAGTAGGAAGTCCGTTGTACATTTTTGAAAGGACTGGTATGGCCAGGAAATCCGCTGCGGCGCGTCGTCGCGGACTCACGGGGCTCTCCTTGACGGCGTTGCAGACCGAGCTTCGCCGGCGCGAACGCCGAGTCGGCGCGCTGATGCGTCGGCGCGAGCGCGTCGCCGCGAAGCTGCAGCGCCTCGACAGCGAGATCGAGTCGATGGGGGGCCGGGCCGGCCGGATCGCGGGCGTCCGCACCAGGCCGAAGAATGACATGAATCTCGTTGAATCGCTGCAGAAGCTCCTCACCGGCAAGACCATGTCCGTCACTGACGCGACCCAGGCCGTTCAGGATGCCGGATATAAGACGTCCGCGGAGAACTTCCGGACGATCGTCAACCAAACGCTGATCAACAGCGGCAAGTTCAAGCGCGTCTCTCGCGGCCAGTACACAACCAAGTAGGCCGCGCCGAAGTCAGCTCCGACCAGAAGAAAGCAGCACCGGCCCGGCCGGTGCTGCTTTGCATTTGTGAAACTCGGTTGGCCGCCTTACCGGGGATACAGACCCGGCTCGGGCTTGAGGGAGCTCGGCCGGTCGAGAAGGAACACCCGGCCAAGGTCCTCGGCGCACATGCGCATGTTCTCGTTGCCGACGATCGTCAGGCGGTTCTCGACGTCGACGGGCCGCTGGTACAGCGTCGCGAGTTCCGGCGTGAGGTTCTCGCGGATCAGTTTGGCCTGCTTGTTCGCCTCGCTCTCACAAGCGCCAAGGACCATGGCAAAGCCGACCAGGCCAAGAGTGCCTGCGGCGAACCGGGCGTGAGCGATAGCAGGGCGTCGAGACATTCGGAACTCCTTGTGGAACGGCACGTTGTACCGATCCTTCCGCCCCCCGTCAAGCCCCGGACCGCCTCTGGGAGGCCCGTTCCAGAGCCTATCCCCAAAGATTCCACAGGGCCTGCGAACCCTATACCTCGCCCACACCCCCCAGGTTCCACGGCGGCCTCCCGAAGATTGCTGGCTCGGCTGTCCCGGCTGTCCGATGAGGGTTGTATGGCTCCAACGAGCATCCCTCCCGCCGCGACCCGTGTCGATCTGAAAAGCCAGATCAGCGTGGCCGTCGCCCGGAAGGGCCTCGACGCCCAGAAACAGGCTGGAGCCGCGGCGATCGAGCTGCTGCAGGCCGCCGTGGCGACCGCGTCGGCCAACCCGCTTCCGGGTGGGACGATTGACGTCCGGGCGTGACCTGATCTCTCCTACAATGATCGCAAGATGTTCGTAGCCCATCGCCATCGCGATCGGCCGGCTCCTATGCCACGCGTCGAGATCACCCTCCGCGGGCTCCGCGTCACACTCCACCGCAAGAACCCGACCGGTCTGGCCGGAACGGTCGTGCCGTGGCACCGCGTGCGCCTCCGCGAATCCGCGATCTTCTATGACGATCGGGGTCGCCTGATGAGGCGCAGGTGGCTCCCGATCGCGATTCCACTGACGCGGCGTGAGCGGGCCGCCGCGTACCGAGCGAGATTTCGAGCCGTGCAGCGCGGCCTTGATGCGCGGAGCCTGGAACTAGTAGATGTGTTCATGCCACGGATGAGTCGGTGGATCGCCGCGTTCGTTCTCGCGGCGATCGTGGGCGAAGTGGTGTACCTCGCGGGCTGGAAGGCCCCGGCCCTCTTCGGCGCGGATGCCGTCCAGCTCGCGGTCGCCGGTCTGGGGGTAGCGGCGGCCGCGCTTCCGATCGCCATCGTCCTGGAAATGCTTGTTCGAGAGACGGCGAGCAGGGTGACCTGCATCCGAACCGACGGCCAAGGCATCGAAGTCGAGTCGACAACCGGAGCGCCCGTCTTCCAGCAGTGGTCCGATCTCGTCCGTGTCCGGCACCGTCCTTCGGTGTATCTGCTGGATTTCGCAGACGGCTCTCGGCTGTGTGTCCCAAACACCGGCATTCGTACACGCGCTGCGATTCTCCACGAATGGCGTCGAGTTGAACCGCTGCGTTTCGCCCCGAAGCGGCGCTGGCACGGAACCAATCTGAGTTGGGCCGACCTCTTGTGGTTGCAGGCTGTTGGAGTGGCGGCGGCCGCGGCGTGGTGGGGCGTCGGAGATCCGGCAAGCATCGGCAAGGGCCTCGCCACCTACGCCCTGGTCGCGATCGGGCTTCCTTTCCTTCTTCCCCGGCTGATGGCCGTGCTCCTGGCACCGGAGCATCTCAGTCGGCGCCGCAGTTGCCGCCGGGACCGACATTGCGACGCCTGCGCGTGAACCCACGCTGCCACTTCGGCAGCCCGCGCCGCGTGTGGCACTGACATCTTGCTGACAAGCTCGCCACCTTGGCCGGCCGTGACGGCCCCGCATGACGGACGGCTGGCGCGCCCGTTGCACTACTGCGAGTCATGCGAACCGACCGCCTGACAACCCTCGCCCAGCAGGCCCTCGCCGACGCCCAGTCGGACGCCCTCGGCCGTTCCAACCCCGAGATCAACGGGCTGCACGTTCTGGGCGCACTGCTCAAGGACCGCGGCAGCAACACATGGTCCATCCTCGAGAAGGCCGGCGCCTCGCCGGAGCGCGTCGCCGCGATCGCGGCGACCGAACTCGGCCGCCTGCCCACCGTCTCCTCCGGAGCCGGCGGCGCGGGGCGGGCCATCATGGAGGTGGTCGCCAAGGCGGAGCAGGAGGCCAAGAAACTTGGCGACGCCTACGTCTCGACCGAGCACCTCCTGCTCGCGATCGCCGACGGCGCGGGCGGGCAGCAGGGCAAGGACGTGCTCACGCTGGTGGGGGGGACGGACCGCAAGCGGATCGAGAGCGCTGTGCGGGAGATCCGCGCCGCATCAGGCGTCAAGAACGTGAACGATCCGGATGCCGAGAGCACCTTCGAGGCGCTCAAGAAGTACGGCATCGACCTCACCGAGAAGGCCCAGCAGGGCAAGCTCGACCCCGTCATCGGGCGCGACGAGGAGATCCGCCGCTGCATGCAGGTCCTCTCGCGCCGGACCAAGAACAACCCCGTGCTCATCGGCGAGCCCGGCGTCGGCAAGACGGCCATCGCCGAGGGGCTCGCCCTGCGCATCGTCAACGGCGACTGCCCGGAGGGGATGCGCGGCAAGCGGGTCATCGGGCTCGACGTCGGGCAACTGCTCGCCGGCGCCAAGTACCGCGGCGAGTTCGAGGAGCGGCTCAAGGCCGTGCTCCGTGAGGCCCAGTCCTCCAACGGCGACATCATCCTGTTCATCGACGAGCTGCACACCATCGTCGGCGCCGGAGCCGCGGAGGGCGCCGTCTCCGCCGGCAACCTGCTCAAGCCGGCCCTGGCCCGCGGCGAGTTGCGGTGCATCGGCGCGACCACCCTCGACGAGTACCGCAAGCACATCGAGAAGGACCCCGCCTTCGAGCGCCGCTTCCAGCCGGTGTACGTCGACCAGCCCGGCGTCGAGGAGACAGTCGCGATCCTGCGCGGGCTCAAGGAGCGGTACGAGGCGCACCACGGCGTGCGGATCCTCGACAGCGCCATCCTCGCCGCGGCGAACCTGTCGCACCGGTACATCACCGAGCGGTTCCTCCCGGACAAGGCGATCGACCTGATCGACGAGGCCGCGAGCCGGCTGCGCATGGAGAACGACTCCATGCCGACCGAACTCGACGAGCTGCGCCGCCGCATCATGCAGCTGGAGATCGAGCGGGAGGCCGTCCGGCTGGAAGTGGGGGGGAAGGAAGGGCAGGGCCCCGACGCACGCACCGCCAAGGGGCAACTGGAGAAGATCGAGCGCGAACTCTCGGAACTCCAGGAGCGGAACCGCGCGCTCACCGCGCGTTGGGAGGCCGAGAAGAAGGAGCTGGACGCCGTCAAGGCAATCAAGGCGGGGATCGACTCCAAGCGAACCGAACTGGAGCAGGCCCAGCGCCGCGGCGACCTCGAGACCGCCGCGAGGATCCAGTACGGCGAGATCCGGGACCTCGAGGCCAAGCTCTCGCAGGCGGAGAAGGCGATGGACGCCCGCGTCGCGAAGGGCGACACGATGGTCAAGGAGGAGGTCGACGCCGAACTGATCGCCGAGATCGTCGGCTCGTGGACCGGGATCCCGGTGTCGCGCCTCATCGAGTCCGAGCGCGACAAGCTCGTGCGGATGGAGGACGGCCTGCGGAAGCGCGTGGTGGGCCAGGACGAGGCGCTCAGGGCCGTGGCGGACGCAGTCCGGCGCGCCCGGGCCGGGCTGGGGGATCCGAACCGGCCGATCGGCTCGTTCCTCTTCCTGGGCCCGACCGGCGTGGGTAAGACCGAGACCTGCAAGGCACTCGCGGAGTTCCTCTTCGACACCGAGGAGGCGATGATCCGCATCGACATGTCGGAGTACATGGAGAAGCACGCGGTGTCGCGCCTGATCGGCGCGCCGCCGGGGTACGTGGGCTACGAGGAGGGCGGGGCGCTCACCGAGGCGGTGCGGCGCCGGCCCTACGCCGTCATCCTGATGGACGAGATCGAGAAGGCGCACCCGGACGTGTTCAACGTGCTGCTGCAGCTCCTCGACGACGGGAGGCTGACCGACGGTCAGGGCCGCACGGTTGACTTCAAGAACACGATCGTGGTGATGACCAGCAACTTCGGCTCGCAGATGATCCAGGAGCTCGCCGCGAGCGGCGCGGAGGACTGGGAGATCGACGCGGCCGTACGCGACCTGGTCCGGCGCGGCCCCGCCGGCGCGGCGATGCAGGAACTCGGCAAGGCGACGGGCATGAGCCCCAGGGTCGTCGAGGCGATCATCAAGGCGCAGCAGGCGATGGGGGCCACGACCGGCGGCCAGTTCATGCGCCCCGAACTGCTCAACCGGATCGACGAGACGGTCGTCTTCCACCAGTTGCAGCGCGAGGACCTGGCGCGGATCGTCGAGATCCAGCTCGGCCGCCTGCGCCGGCGACTGGCCGACCGGCAGATGTCGATCGCCCTCACCAAGGAGGCCGAGCAGCACCTCGCCGAGGAGGGGTGGGACCCGGCGTTCGGCGCCCGGCCTCTCAAGCGGACCATCCAGCAGCGCCTCGAGAATCCGCTCGCCAGCCGGATCCTCGCCGGGGAGTTCGGCGAGGGGGACTCGATCACGGTGGACTACCGGGGCAAGAGTTTCATATTCGAGAAGTCTGCCGCGTCTTAGCGCCGCTGTCCGGGTAAAGAGTGTTGACGCGTCGCCGCCGGCGTGTAGGGTAGATTCTGTCCCCCGCGTTCTGCTGGGGGCTCATGACTGCCATCGCGCCCAAGTGGAGTCGCCATGAGGAATGTCAACAACCGGCTGCTGTTGGTGCGGACCGGGGCCCGCGTGCTGACCGCGACCGCCGGGGTTGCGGGCGCCGCCGCCGCCCTGGCGCAACCGATTACCCAGGATGTGTTCTGCTACAGCGGGGGTCCCGCGCCGGGAACGCCGGAGGGGACAACGTTTCTCAGCCTGACGACGCCGGTGATCGACAACAGCGGTCGGGTCTGCGTGGCGGGTTCCCTCACCGGCGACGGGGTCGATGCGACCAACAGCCGCGGCGTGTGGGCCGGGAGGCCGGGGTCGCTGTCTCTTTTCGTTCGTGCAGGGGAAGCGGCGCCCGGCGCCGATCCGGCGATGTTCATCGATCCCTCCACCGCGACCCGGGATGCCTGCTGGAGCAACGGCCGCGTCGCGGTGTACGGGGTGCTCGCCGGCGATGGCGTCGCATCGTCCAATGACACGGGATTCTGGACGGGCGACGGCACGCTGGGCCTGCTCGCCCGAGAGGGCACGACGGCGCCGGGGATGGCGGTGGGCACCAACTTTGGAACACTCGGCTACATGGCGATCAGCCGCGCGAGCGCCGAGGTCGCCGTCTGGTCGAACATGACCGGCTCGGGCGTGAGCGGCGGGAACGACACCGCGATCTGGCTGGGACGGGGCTTTTCCCCAGTCCCGATGTTGCCGGTTGTGCGGGAAGGAGACCCGGCGCCGGTGGCCGGAGAGTCCCTGGATATGGGCACGCTGCCGAGTTCATTCGCGGTCGGCCCGCTGGGACATGTTGTGTTTGGTGCGTACGCGAACCAGCGCGTCTCCCCGTTCAACTCGTCCTTCGTTGTGTGGCGCGGGCGTCCGGGCGACCTGCGGCCCGTCCTGCGGCAAGGGGATGTGATGCCCGACGGTGACGGCGAGACGCTCCTGTTCATGGAGGCGATCCCCGCCACCGATGCGGCGGGCCGCATCGCGGTCGGATTGAGGCTCTCCGGCGCGACCGCGCGCCGGGGTGTGTGGCGGGGCCCGCCGGGCTCGCTGAGCGCCGCGCTGCCGCCGGGCGCCGCCCTGCCCGGAGTCGGCGAGAACGAGGTTGTCGCGAGAGTCCGCGCCGTGCAGTCCACCGCGGCAGGATGGTTGCTGGTGAACCTGGAGTTGAGCGACGACGGGTCGCAGACCGTCACCGGGCACGGGCTGTGGGCGCTGGATCCGCTCGGCACACCGCACCTGGTCGCTCGCGAGGGGCAGTCGATGCCGGGGGGATCGCCGCTCATCTCGCTCGGCCCTGACCTGAGCGCCTCGATCAACAACGCGGGCCAGGTCGCGCTTCGCGGCGACCTGCTCAACTCGAACCAGTTCATCGCCACAACCGGGATCTGGGTCTGGGATGCGCAGGGCGGGCTGCGCCTGGTGGTGCGCACCAACACGAACATGACGGTCGCGCCGGGGCAGGTGCGGGCGATTGGCAGCGTGATCGCGGCGACCGGGTCCGCTGAGAGTGGGGCGCGGTCCTGCCTCAACGATTCGGGCCAGTTGACGTACCGGGTGAACTTCTCGATCGGCGGAGCCGCCGCGGTGGTCGCCGAGACGCGCGACACGACCGCCGACTGCGACGGGAACGGCCTGCCGGATGTTCAGGAAATGCGGGACGATGCATCGAAGGACGCCTTCTCTCGCGTCGCCGCGGACGTCCTGGGACGCCACGTTGCCGGTGGGGCCAACGGGATCCTGGATCAGTGCGAATGCGTCGGCGACTGGGATCGCAACGGGGCGGCCGAGCCCGCGGACGTCGCGGGGTTCATCGCAACATGGCTCGCCTCCGTCCAGGGCATGGCCGACCTCAATGCGGACGTGGATGCGGACGGCGCGGTGCAGCCGGCGGATGTGGCCAGGTTTATCCAGTGGTGGTTCGGCGCGGTCACCAACCCCAGCGGACACGGATGCGGGTGACGGCTGCCGCATTCTTTTTGTCGGGCGGCGAACCCGGGAAACGGATGGCGAGTAGGTGTGGGCGATGGCCACCGCACCGGATGAGTCGCCCGCTCCGCCGCCGCGCCTTGCCCGTCACACGAGGGTGCTCGCGGTCTTGGCGTGGGCGGGCGTTGCCATGGCGTGCCTGGCCATGTCGCTGGCCCTCCTGTGGCGGACGGACCTCGAGAACACGCAGCCGCTGCACGTCATGATCTCCTGGGCGGCCTTCCTGGCGCTGACGTTTCATTTCCACCTGGCGCTCGTGGCGGGCGCCGCGCTGCTGCTGGCGCTCGCGACGAAACGGCGGCGGCTGGCCCTCGCGTCGGCTGCGGTCGTCGCGGCGGGGCTGGTCCCGGCGGCGTGGTCCTGTCGACCCAAGCCCGCCCCGGTCCTGGATGGCGGCGACCACCTGACGATCATGAGCGCCAACCTGCTCTTCAGCCGCGCGGAGCCCTCGCGGCTCAAGGCGCTCGTCGACGCCGAGAGGCCCGATGTCATCGTGCTACAGGAGTACACCCTCGACGGCGCCGACGCGATCCGGCGAGTCCTTTCCGGCGACTACCCGCACATGATCGAGCAGCCGCAGGAGAACGCCTACGGCCAGGCGGTCTTCTCCAAGCGATCGTTCACGCAGCCGCCGCGGCTGTACCCGGAGGGTGCAGTGTGGGATTGCCCGCAGATCCTGAGCGTGGTCGAAGTGGGGGGGCGGCGAGTCGGGATCATGGATATCCACCTCTACCCGCCGGGCTCGTACAACAACGTCGTTGGGCACCGCCTGCAGGCCGCGACACTCGCGAGGCACATCCGGGCCGTGCTGGCCTCGGGAACGCTCGACGGGCTCGTGCTCGCCGGTGATTTCAATGCGACGCCGGAGAGCCCGCACCTGGGCGCCATCCGCGGGGCGGGCCTCGCGGCCGCGCACGACCAGGCCGGCATTGGACGCGGGGCGACGTGGCCGAACGTCACCATGGCGCGGTTTGCTCCGGGGATCCGGATCGACCAGATCCTGCTGAGCGATTCGCTGGCCTGCACCGATTCGAGGGTGCTGGACCGGATCGGATCGGACCACCGGCCGATCGTGGCCAGGGTGGGGTGGAGGAGGGCGGGTGGCAAGTAGTGGTGGCTCAAATTGCATCACGTCAGCGCTGCTCGGACTACCCTCGCCCAATGAGATCGGTCTTCCTCAACGGCGCGTTCGTCTATCAGGATGCCGCGATGATGTCGGCGTTCGACGCCGGCACGCAGCATGGCGTCGGCGTCTTCGAGACCTTGACCGGCGGGCTCGCCGGGGATCGCCCCTGGGCGCTGCACCTGAACGAGCACATGGAGCGGCTCTCGTTCTCGGCGCGAGAACTTGGCCTGAGCGACTCGGTGCACGGCGATGGGCTCGGCGAGGCGGTCCTGGAGACCATCCGGCGCAGCGCGCACCCGCTCTCACGCATCCGCATCACGGTCACGGGGGGCGACCTTAACCTGCTCTCCCGCCCCGCCGTCGCCGCGGGTCCGGCCGGCGCGGTGCGGCCCACGGTGCTGATCCAGTCGCAGCCCGCGACGATCTACCCGCCCGCGATGTTCGAGCGGGGCATCGGCGTCACCATCGCCGATACCAAGGCCAACCCGCTCAACCGCTTCGAGGGCCACAAGACGCTCAATTACTGGTGGCGACTGCAGGAGTTGTCTCGCGCCGCCCGCCAAGGCGCCGGCGAGGCGCTGGTGCTGCAGGTGACGAACCACATCGCCGGCGGCTGCGTGAGCAACCTGCTGATCGTCAAGGGCAGCGAGTTGCTCACGCCGATCGCCCGCGGCGAGGAGGACGGGGCTCGCGCGGATGCGGGCCCGGGCGAGGCGTCCGTCGCGGAGGGGGGAACGCCTCGCGTCGGCGGAGCGCACCTCCCTAGCCCGGTGCTGCCGGGGGTCGTGAGGGCCTGGGCGATCGAGCAGGCGCCGCGGCTGGGCCTGCGCGTCGTACGGCGGATGCTCTCCATCTCCGACCTGCTCGACGCCGACGAGGCGATGCTGACCAACTCCTCGTGGGGGGTGTTGCCGGTGGTCAAGGTCGAGCGCGAGGCGCTGGCCGACGCCGTCGTCGGGCCCAAGTCGCTGCGGCTGATCGAGTTCTGGCGCGGGCTGATCGATGCCACGGCCGGCGCGTGATGGGCCAGCTCGGCTACCGGAGCACGCGGCGGCGCAGCAGGATTACGCCGACAAGGCCGATCCCCGTGAGCGCGGCCGGGGCGGGCAGCGGCACCACGACGAGTTGATCTCGCGGCGTTGGGGGCACGGCCTCGATATGGACCGGCTGGGGCGAACCCGCGTCCCTCCACATCGATTCAGCAAGGAGCCCGAGCCGGGGCTGATCCATGGCCGGGGCGACAGTCTCGGGGCTGAGCGGACTCTTCTCGGCGCCGCCGCCGCGCGGTTCAGGATTGGCTTGGGCGGGATTATTGAGGAGCGCGGGCGCGTGCAGCGGCGAGAGAGGCGACGACATGTCCAACTCGGACATGGCCCGTCGCACGTCGACGGAGTCGGCCATCGCCGCCGATGCGGTGATGAGCAGGGCTATGCACGCTTTCGCACTCATGAACCAACGTCCTGTCTGTGCGAGCGTTCGGCGTCATGCCGCACGCGGGGGGCGGGGGGGAGCGAGTCTAGCGCCGTGGGCTGCGCCGCCTCACCGCGGCGAGCCCCAGGGCCGCGCCGACGAGAGCCAGTGAGCCAGGAGAAGGAACGACCACGAGCTGGTCCTGGAAGTTCGGGTTCGAGGCGCCGCGGAGGCCGCCGATGGGCGCTGCCGTGCCGAGGAAACCCCGGAGTTCGTTGTACTTGTCCATGACGCCCGCGAAGTAGTTCGCGGATGAGGAGAAGTTGACGGTGCCGGTATTCACGTCGACGCTCGCCTCGGTGCCGTCATAGTCGTAGATGATCTTCCAGACCATCATCTGGAACGCCGCGGCGTAGTCGGGGGTCGCGTGCTGCTGGCCGTTGGCGCCGGCGAAGATGTTGGCGATCGCCTGGGCGCGGGAGGCGCCCATCGCGGGGCCCGGGTCCGGCGCGTCCTCAAGGGGGACGATGTTGTACTGCTCCCACTCGAACGACGAGTCCTGCGCCAGGTCGGCGCAGAACGTCTGGATCACGCCGTTGAGGACCGAGGCCTCGCCGGTGCCGTTGCGGAACTCGTAGGTGAGTTCGCCGATCGAAAACGTGTAGAAGTTCCCGCCCACCGCCGAGCCCGAAAGGGTCAGGACCCGCCCCTTCCCCTCCCCGATCCGAACCATCTCGACCGTATCCGCGAACGCCGCGCCCGAGGCCGCGACAGTGAGAGCGACGCCGGCAACGACACAGCGAGTGCTGTACATATCTCTTCCCTTCTTTTTTCTGGCGAGCCGGGGCAGCCGGAACGCCGTCGGTGAACAGTGGTCGGCGACAAGGGTCCATCGGACCGTTGGGCCTTCCAATCTGGTGAGAGGTCACTCCATGGTCGCCCGCTCGGCCAGCGGTCGACATCACTAGCCTACCCCATCCACCCGAATAGGCCAATTCCAGACACAGATTCGGCCTATTCAAGGGCCGACACGCCCGATATCGCGCGGCGATGCCGGACAAATTGCGATTTTGGTGTTAGGCCGACGGGGGCACCGGCGGCTGGTTATCGGGCGTAATGACCCGAACGCCGCGCCTTCCATCGAGGGCGCCGTTTGGCGCCTTGGCCCGCGCCAGGACCCCGCGGACCCCCAAGCCGATCAGGGCCACCCCGAAAACCAGGGCCCCGATAAGTATGAGCGGCACCAGCAGGGCGAGTCCGATCGCTAGAACGAGGACCGAGATCGCGACCGCGCTCACCTTGGCGGCGGCGGCCTCTAGCCCGGAGCGGGGCGGCTGGTCGGTGGTCCCGATCTGGTAGATCCGGACGGTCATACCTCATGGTACGGGCCGGGGCGGTGCTGGTGCGTGGGGAACCTGGCGGAAGGGATGGACCGGCGTGCAAGGCCGGTATCATGGTGAGCGTGCGGGCCGACTCGGGTTTGGCCTCTCCATCGACACCATATTCCTTGGCCCCGATGCCCACCGATCCCCAATCCATTGTGGAAGCCAAGCCCCTCGGAGGCTCCGTGCCGCCCGAGAAGCAGTTCGTGCACCTGCACCTGCACACCGAGTACTCGCTGCTGGACGGCGGCAACCGGATCGACAAACTTGTCGCCCGGGTGAAGCACCTGGGGATGACCTCGGTCGGGATCACGGACCACGGGAACATGCACGGGGCGGTGGCATTCGCCGCGGCGTGCAAGGAGGCGGGGATCAAGCCGATTCTGGGGGTGGAGGCGTATGTGGCGCCGGGGGATCGGACGGACCGGACGTACACGGGCGTCTCCGACGGCGGGTACCACCTGGTGCTGCTGGCGGAGAACATGGCGGGGTGGCGGAACCTGCTGTACCTGTGCTCCGAGGCGTACCTGACGGGGTTCTACTTCAAGCCGCGGATCGACCGGGCACTGCTCGCGGCGCACGCCGAGGGGCTGATCGCGATCAACGGGCACCTGGGCTCGGAGATCGGCGAGCACCTGCTGGCGTTTGAGCAGAGCAAGGACCCGTCGCACTGGTCGAAGGCGGTTGAGAGCGCCACTTGGCACGCGGCGGCGTTCGGGGCTGGGCGGTTCTACGTCGAGCTGCAGCACCACATCCTCGAGCAGAACTCGATCAACCCGCACCTGATCCGGCTCGCGAAGGAGCTGGACCTGCCGCTGGTGTGCGACAACGACTCGCACTTTCTCCGCGCCGAGGACCATGATGCGCACGACACGCTCATCTGCATCTCGATGGGCAAGTCGAAGAACGACGCGAACCGGCTGAAGTACCCCGAGGAGTTGTACGTCAAGAGCCCGGGGGAGATGCGCGACCTGTTCGAGCGCGAGTACGGGGAGATCGGGCGGGAGGCGTGCGATAACACGGTGCGGATCGCGGAGCGCTGCCGCGTCGACCTGCCGCTGGGCGCGAACCACGCGCCGATGGTGCGGGTGAGGATCCCTGCGGCGAAGAGCCTCCCCAAGCACGACGAGCCCCGTTTCGGCGGCGATCTCTCGGCGTGGCACGCCGCGTACTGCTCGGCGTTCGAGGTCAGCCCGTTCCAGGGGGACGAGGAGGACCGCAAGGCGGCAAAGGCCGAGTGCGACAAGGCGCTGCGGCTGCTGGCCGAAGCGGGGATGATCTGGCGCTACGGGCCGACGGCGGGGGCGGAGCAGGCGGACATCCGGGCGAGGCTGGAGCGCGAACTCAAGATCCTCTCCGACAAGAACATCGCCGCGTACTTCCTGATCGTGTGGGACTTCGTGAACTGGGGGCGGCTCAACGCGGTGCCGGCGCTGGCCCGCGGCTCGGGCGTGGGCACGATGGTGGGGTACGTCCTGGGGCTCTCGAACGCGTGCCCGGTGCGCTACGGCCTGCTCTTCGAGCGGTTCACGGACCCGGACCGGTCGGAATACCCGGATATCGATATCGACCTGTGCCAGGACGGCCGGCAGCGGGTGATCGACCACGTGCGCCGCAAGTACGGGCACGTGGCGCAGATCATCACGTTCGGAACGCTCAAGGCCCGCGCGGCGATCCGCGACGTGGCCCGCGTGCTGGAGGTGCCGCTGTCCGAGGCCGACCGCCTCGCGAAACTCATCCCCGAGCAGCTGGGGATGACGCTCGACGAGGCGCTGGAGCAGGAGCCGGAACTCAAGAAGCTCTACGGCTCCGACGGCGTGGTGCGGCGTGTGATCGACACGGCGCGCACGCTCGAGGGGCAGGCGCGGCACGCCAGCGTGCACGCCGCGGGCGTCATCGTCGCGACTCGCCCGCTGCACGAGGTCGTGCCGCTGTACAAGCAATCGGGCGCGGGCGAGCACGAGATCGTCACGCAGTGGGACGGACCCACGTGCGAGAAGATGGGCCTGCTGAAGATGGACTTCCTGGGCCTGCGGACGATCTCCGTCGTCGAGCGGTGCAAGGCGCTGATCCGCGAGGGGCTGAGCGACGCGGCGGTCTGGCGCGCGGTGGGCCGGGATGCCGGCGACGGCGGGCCGCACCCGCTGGACCTGGAGCGGCTCACCTTCGACGACCAGCGCGTCTTCGAGACCTTCCGGCGGGGCGACACGACGGGCGTGTTCCAGTTCGAGTCCGGCGGCATGCGACGGCTGCTGGTCGAGATGAAGCCCGACCGGCTCGAGGACCTCATCGCTGCGAACGCGCTGTTCCGCCCGGGTCCAATGGACCTGATCCCGGACTACAACCGCCGCAAGCACGGGCAGGACGTCGTGCCGCGGGTGCACCCGATCGTCGACAAGTTCACGGCCGAGACGTACGGCGTGATGGTGTACCAGGAGCAGGTGATGCAGATCGTCCACGAGCTGGGCGGCATCGACCTGCGCGCGGCGTACTCGCTGATCAAGGCGATCAGCAAGAAGAAAGAGAAGATCATCGAGGGGGAGCGGGTGCGCTTCCTCGCCGGCGCGGTGAAGAACGGGCTCGCCAAGCAGCAGGCGGACGAACTGTTCGAGATGATCTTGAAGTTCGCGGGCTACGGCTTCAACAAGAGCCACTCGACGGGGTACGCGATCGTGGCGTACCAGACGGCGTACCTGAAGACCTACTTCCCCAACCAGTACATGGCCGCGTTCCTGACCTACGAGAGCCAGGCGAGCAAGGTCAGCGAGTGGACGCCGTACCTGGAGGACTGCAAGCGGGCGAGGTTTGTGTCGTTCGACGAGGGGGTCCGCGCCAAAGTGGGCGTCGAGGTCCGCGCGCCGGACATCAACCTCTCGCAGGCGGATTTCACGGTGGTCTTCGAAGATGATGAGGAGCACGCGGCGGCGGGCGGGCACGTGCGCTTCGGGCTCAAGGGGATCAAGGGCGTCGGTGACAAGGCGATCGAGACGATCGTGCGCGACCGCGAGGGGACGGGATCGGGCGCGGGCGAGGCCTCTGGCATTCGCCGCAAGCCGTTCGTTTCGCTCTTTGATTTCTGCGAGCGCGTGCTGGCGCAGTCCCCGACGGGCTCGGGCGGCGCGGTGGTGAACAAGGCGACGCTCGAGGCGCTGATCCGCAGCGGGGCGTTCGATTCGGTGCACGGGCGCGACGCCCGCGCGGCGATGTGCGCCTCCATCGAGGCGGCGATGTCGGCCGGGCAGAAGGCCGCGGCGGACAAGGCGGCGGGGCAGGGGGCACTGTTTGGCGGCGGGCTCGCCGCGGCGGTGCAGTCGGCGGATGTCGCGGCGCTGGCCAAGACGCCAGCGTGGTCCGAGTCCGAGACGCTGGCGAAGGAAAAGGAGTCGCTGGGGTTCTACGTCTCGTCCCACCCGCTGCAGAAGTGGTCGGCCTGGTCCGGGGTCTTCGCGACCGGGACAACCGAGACGCTCCACTCGCTGCGGCAGGATGCCCGGGTGGTGCTCGCGTGTCTGGTGCAGTCGGTGCGGACGATCATCGTGCGCAACGGCCGCTCGGCGGGGCAGAAGATGGGGATTTTGGCGGTAGAGGACCTGCACGGCACGGCGGAGGCGGTGCTGTTCGCGGACTGCTTCTCGCAGTTCGAGCACCTGCTGACGGCGGACAACCCGGTGTACGTCCTCGGGCGGGTGGACTTCTCACGCTCCGGGGCGCAGCAGGGGGAGGGCAAACCGCAACTGGTGGTGGAGCGCGTGGTGCCGATCGACGGCGTGCCGCTCTCCCCGGGGAAACTCCGGCTGATGCTCGACGGCGTGCGGCTGAATGGAAGCGGCGAGCAGGCGCTGGTGCGGGTGGCGGAACTGGTCCGACCCGGCCCCGACGCGGCCCAGCCCGCTGAACGGGCCCCGCGCGGGGACGATGATTCGCCGCTGTTCCCCGTGGAACTGTTGATAGGCACCGAGAGCGAGTACGTGTTCATGCAGCTCGACCGCGCTGCGCGGACGCGGCTGACCCCGGTCCTGGCGCAGGAACTCACAGCGCTGCTGGGGGAGAACTGCGTGAGGGTGGTGGGGGGTGTCGCGGTGGAGGTGCCGGGCGCATCGCGCGAGAAGCGGCCGTGGGTGAAGCAGCGGGCGGGGTGAGCGGCGTCGCTTCGCCGTACCTCCTGTTGGCGGGCCGCTATGACCTTGTCGCCGTCACGACCGCGAGGATCATGAGGCCGTACACGATGGCGATTCGGATGATGTGTGTCCGCCATTCCCGCACCGGACCGGCCGATGCGCGGAACCAGCGGAGCGAGAGGACGCACGCGGCCAGCGCCTCGCCGAATGCCAGGCTCACAAAGAACCCATCCAGGAGTGTCGGCCGCTTCGCCACGAACGTGAGCACAAGGCCGATGAGCATGGACCACGTGAGCAAACTGGCGGGCACGATCGTGGGCCAGCGGATCCACGATGGGAGTCGCTTGATCCCGAGCGTTTCGGCCTGGCGGGCCAGGGCGCCGGAATCAAAGACCCAGCCGCATTCAGGGCACTGCACCCCTTGCAGCCCGCGGAGCAGGTAGCCGCACCCTTCGCATTGAACGTCGTGGTCTCGCAGCAGTTCGAGCAGCCGGGTTCGGCGGGCGAGCCGCTCATCGACGCCGTCGGAACCCCGGGCCGGGGCGGGAGCATCACCTGACATGCCGCGGCTCACCGCTTGGCCTGGTGGCCTCGCTCCAGCGAGTGCTCAGCGAGTGCTCCACCTTGAGCAGGTCGAGAACCTTGCCGACCATGAAGTCCACTATCTCGTTGATCGACGTGGGGTTGAGGTATAGCCCGGGGTTGGTGGGGCAGACGATCCCGCCCGCGAGGGTGACCTGCCGCATGCTGTCGATGTCGATCAGGCTCAGCGGCGTCTCGCGGTGGCAGAGGATCAGGGGCCGGCGTTCCTTGAGCGTTACCATCGCCGCGCGGCAGAGGAGGTTGTTCCCCGAGCCGGTGGCGATCGCCCCAAGGCTCGACGAACTGCACGGCATGACCACCATCCCGTCGTGCAGGAACGAGCCGGAAGCGATGACCGCGCCGACGTCCTTGTTGGGGTGGATGACCAGCCGCTGGGCGGCGTGGGCGTCGGTGATGCCGGGGCAGAGCGTGGCGAAATCGACGTGGGTGACCTGGGCCTCATCGAAGAGCAGCCTCCGGCCGTAGTCGGTCACGACCAGGTGCACCTCGGCCCCACCCAGCAGCATCTGCTCCAGCAGCCGCAGGGCGTAGGCGGCGCCGGAGGCCCCGGAAACCCCCAGCACGAACCGGCGGCCGTGCGCCCGCGGCGGGGAGGCGGCGCCAGGCCCGGGCGCGCCGTTGGGCGATGGATGGCCCGGACGGACCGGGTGGGGCGGGCGGGGAGGGGGGGTCGAGGGTGGAGTCATCGGCGTGACGGCCTTCCCGAGTTCGGCCCAGAAACTGCCGAAATGGGGGGGGTTGGGCCGATGGACTATTCTAGTCGCCGCGGCCGAGCATGCATGCCGGGCGCTGGTTGAATGGTCTTTGAAGGAACCGCCTCATGACCGCACGGAAGTCCATCCCGCTGATCGCCCTGCCGGTTCTCGCCCTTGCCGCGCTGCTCTCGGGCTGCGTGGGGTACACCTCCGCGCCGGCGACGCGGGAGGAATCGGTGTTCGCCGATCCCAACGCGCCGGCCACTCGCGATGTGGCGACTAAGGCGCTGCGTTGGACGGCGTACCGCTACCCGCCGGAGGGCGGGGACGGGCGCACGCAGGGGTGGGACCAGAAGCAGAGCGATCTCAAGGCCAGCGGCGAGAAGCTCCCGCCGCGGTTCGCGATCAACCTGCCGCCGACGACCCGCCCGGAGACGTACCGGCGCGTGGTGGAGGATGTGGGGCTGGGTGCGGTGATGCTGACGCCCGAGACGCAGGGCCTGCCGACCTACTACCTCGGCCGGGTGTACATCCTGGGCGACCAGGCCTCGGTGGACGTGATCCGGCCGGTGGCGGAGTTCTCAAACCCGGAGAAGGTGACGTACCAGGCGATCACGGTTCGTCTCCGCGGCGGGCTCAAGCCGTGGACGGTGATCTCGAACACGCCGTGGACGCTCGGCTCGGTGACGCCGCCGGCGCCGAACTTCTATGTGCCCGAGCCCGAGCCGACGCTGCAGTACGCGTCGCCAGCGAGCACCGAGGAACCGCCCGCGCCCGAGGCGGTGCCGGAGGAGATGGGCGAGCCGGCGCCGACGCCGGTCGCGGACCCGACCCCGACGTGGGAACCCAGCGACGAGGCCCTGCACGACGCCTCGAACGGATAAACTTCGTCATGAAGGTCATTGCCGATGAAGCCGAGGTTGCTCGACTGATCGATGCCCTGGCGCGCCAGATCGCCGGGTCCGTGCGCGATCAGAAGTCGCTCGGGCTCATCGGCATCCGGCGGCGGGGCGATGTGCTGGCGGTGCGAGTGGGGGAGCGGTTGGGGCTGATGCCGGGGCAGGTCGGCTCGATCGACATCACGCTGTACCGCGACGACCTGTCCGAGACCGGGCCGATGGCGCGGGTCGGCAAGACGCACATCCCCTTCTCGATCCAGGGGCGGGAGATCGTGCTGCTGGACGACGTGATCATGACCGGGCGGTCGGTGCTCGCCGCAATCCGTGAGATCCTCGACTTCGGACGCCCGAGCCGGATCTGGCTGGCGGTGCTCGCAGAGCGGCCGGAGCGGGAGATCCCGCTGCAGCCGGAGTTCGCGGCGCTGCGTCTGGCGCCGGGGCCCGGGGAGAAGATCGACGTTCGGCTGGCGCCGCAGGACGAGATGGACCGGGTGTCCATCAACCCGCGGGTATAAGCCGGCTCGTACACTGGGGCCATGTCCGACACCGACGCGTCGATCCGCTCCGAAGCGCCCGCGTGGCCGCACCGGCACCTGCTGGGGCTGCAGTCGCTCTCGCCCCAGGACATCCGGACCATCCTGCAGACGGCCCGCTCGTTCTCCGAGGTCTCCACTCGCTCGGTGAAGAAGGTTCCCGCGCTCCGCGGCAAGGTGGTCGCCAACCTCTTCTTCGAGGACTCCACCCGCACCCGCATCTCGTTCACGCTCGCGGCCCAGCGGCTCTCGGCGGACGTGGTCGACCTCACCGGCTCGGGATCCTCGGTGAGCAAGGGGGAGACAATCGACGACACGGCGGCGAACATCGAGGCGATGGGCGTGGACGCCGTGGTCGTGCGGCACAAGGCCTCCGGGGCCGCGGCGACGGTGGCGCAGGCCGTGTCGTGCGCCGTGATCAACGCGGGCGATGGGCGGCATGAGCACCCGACGCAGGGCCTGCTGGATATCTACACGATCGCGGAGTCGCTCGGGCGGTTCGACTCGTTCGACCTGACGGGGCTGAAGATCGCGATCATCGGCGATCTGGTGTCGTCGCGGGTGGCCCGGTCGGACATCGCGGGGATGACGGCGCTCGGAGCGGAGGTGATCTGCGTCGGTCCGCCGACGCTGGCGCCCAAGTCGCTCGAGACGCTGGGGCGGGCGCTGAGCGGCCCGGGCGCCTGCCGCGTGGAGCACGACATCGAGGCGATCCTTGGCGAGGGCGGGGTGGACGTGGTCAACATGCTGCGGATCCAGTTCGAGAGGCACGGAGGCGGGGGGGGCGATGAGAAGGCGGCGGGGGCTCGGAGTTCGCCCGCCTTCCCGAGCCTGCGCGAGTACACGCGCCTGTTCTCGCTGACCGAGGAGCGCGCCGGGCGGCTCAAGCCCGGCGCGATCGTGATGCACCCCGGGCCGATCAACCGCGGCGTGGAGCTCGCCGCGGCGGTGGCGGACGGGCCGCGGAGCGTCATCCTGAAGCAGGTGACCAACGGGCTCGCGGTGCGGATGGCGGTGCTCTACCTGTGCGTCGGGGCGGCCTCGTGACGGGGCGGGGGACGGTGACCATCGGGGTGGGTACGCTGTCCCCCACCCATCCACCCTCGGGGCCCGCTGCACCATGCCGACCGATCCCTCGACATCCCCCGCCGGACCATCGTCCGGCCTGCTGCTGATCATCTCCGGCCCGTCGGGGGTGGGGAAGACGACGATCACGCACGCGATCGAGCAGGAGTTCGCGGGCCGGCCCAGGGACGGCGGGGCGGGGGCGGTCTTCTCGGTATCGGCGACGACCCGCCCCCGGACCGCCGCGGACCGCGAGGGGCTCGACTACCACTTCGTCGACGACGCCGAGTTTGACCGGCTGGTAGCGCAGGACGCCTTTTTGGAATGGGCCAACGTCTTCGGCAAGCGGTACGGGACGCTGCGGAGTTGGGTCCAGGAGCGGCTGGCCGAGGGGCGGCTGGTGATCCTGGAGATCGACGTGCAGGGCGCGATCAGCGTGAAGCAGCAGATGCCGGACGCGTTTGGGCTGTTCGTGCTGCCGCCGAGCGAGAACGTGCTGCTCGACCGCCTGCGGGCGCGCAAGCGCGAGGAGGAGAGCGCCATCCAGCGGCGCTTCGCCGAGGCCAAGCGCGAGATGGCGACGGCGCGGACCTGCGGGGCCTACGACGTGTTCATCGTCAACGACGATCTCAAGCGGGCGATCGGTGAAGCTGTAACCGCCGTGCGGTCTCGGTTGCAGAGCCGCGCCGGCGCCTGAATCGGCCCCGGGCGGCGGGTATGCTCCCCTCGTTGGACGTGTTTCCATACACGGTGGTGCAGACCCGCGACGCGGTGCGGTCGCGCCGGCTTCTCGCCGCGGACGCCGTCCGCGCCGCGCTGGAGCGTGCCGAGTCGCTCAACCCGCGGCTCAACGCCTTCCTCGAGTTGTTCCCCGGGCGGGCGATGGACCAGGCCCGCGCGATCGACGCGGCGATCGCGCGAGGGGAGGATCCCGGACCGCTCGCGGGGGTGCCCGTCGCGATCAAGGACAACCTCTGCCTTGCCTGGGGAAAGACGACCTGCGGCTCCCGGCTTCTTGAGCGCTACGAGTCGCCGTACACCGCGACGTGTGTGCAGCGGCTTATCGATGCCGGCGCGGTGGTCATCGGCAAGACCAACCTGGACGAGTTCGCGATGGGCTCCTCCGGCGAGCACTCGGCGTTCGGGCCGACCCGCCTCCCGTGGGACCTGGATCGAGTGCCCGGCGGATCGTCGTCCGGGTCCGCCGCGGCGGTCGCCGCGGGAGTGGTGCCGGCGGCGCTGGGGTCGGACACCGGCGGGTCCATCCGGCAGCCCGCGGGGATGTGCGGTGTGGTCGGCCTCAAGCCGACGTACGGCCGGGTCTCCCGCTACGGGCTCGTCGCGTTCGCTTCGTCGCTCGACCAGGTGGGCCCGTTCGCGAGGACGGTCGAGGACGCGGCGGTCCTGGCGGGTGTGCTCTGCGGGCACGACCCGCGCGACGGCACCTCGCTGGACGTGCCCGGCGAGGATCTCGCCGCGACGGTTGAGTCGCCCGTGGACTCGCTGTGCATCGGGATCCCCTCGCATGCGCGCGGGAGCGCGGGCAACCATCCGGGCGTGAACGCATCACTGGAGTCAGCCGCGGCGGCGCTCGGATCAGCGGGGGCGCGGATCGTCGATGTCGATCTCCCGCACGCCGACCACGGGATCGCGGCGTACTACATCATCGCGTCGGCGGAGGCGTCGTCGAACCTGGCGCGGTTTGATGGCGTGCGGTACGGCCGGCGCGCCGCGGTATCCGACGACGAGCCGCTCGAGGCGCTGTACAGCCGGTCCCGCGCGGAGGGATTCGGCGCGGAGGTGCAGCGACGGATCATGCTCGGAACGCACGTCCTGTCGTCGGGGTACCACGATCAGTACTACACCACCGCGCTGCGGGTGCGACGCCTGATCAAACGGGACTTCGATGCGGCCTTCGCCCGCGGCTGCCACGCCCTGCTGATGCCCGCCTCACCGACGCCGGCGTGCCGGCTCGGCGAGAAGACGGGCGATCCTTTGGCCCTGTACCTGGAGGACGTGTACACCGTCGGGGCCAACCTCGCGGGCCTGCCGGGGATCACGGTGCCCGCCGGGTTCGCGACCGAGGGAGGGAGCGAGTTGCCCGTGGGCGTCCAGCTCATCGCGCCGGCGCTGGGCGAAGCGACGCTTCTCCGTGCCGCGAGGATGCTGGAGCGGACAATCGCCCTGAGGCTCCGCCTACCCTCGCTGTAACGCCGAAGCGAGGACCTCGGGAGGCATGAGCCAGACGACCGACAGCACGCCGATCAATGCGGAGGCGCCGGTCGTGTCCGGAGCAGCCCCCACGATCGCCCCGCGCCGTGTCGCGGCGGCGTGGCGCGCCGTCCGGACCCACCTTCCGCGCCTCCGGCGCGGCCGGCTGCGGCTGTACGTGGCGACGGCGGGGGTCGGGCTTGTCGCGTTCCTCTGCGCCGCGCTGCTGGTGAGCCTCGCGCTCGCACAGGAGGCGCCGCGCTGGTGGCGGGCGATCGATTCGGGGAGCGCCGACGTCAAGCGCCTCGGGGTCGGCCTTGAGAACAGCATCGCCAACACGCTGCACGAGCCCCGGCCGACCCGGCAGGGTGGGCCCTACGGCGAGTCCAAGCCGTGGGAACTCGTCATCACCGCCGACGCCGCGAACGCGTGGCTCAACACACGGCTCCGCCCGTGGCTGAAGAACCAGTCCGACCGGATCGAGTGGCCCGAGGAGGTAGTCGGCGTGCAGGTGGCCTTCCGGCCCGGCGAGATCGCGGTCGGCGCGATGATGCGCAGCGGCGAATCGGTGCAGGTCTTCTCCGCCGCGCTCAAGCCGGAGATCGACGAGCGGGGCTCGCTCTGGGCCCCGGCGCAGTCGGTCGCGCTCGGGCGGCTGCCGCTGTCGACCCGCTGGGTGCTCTCGACCTCCGGCCCATCGGTGGCGACGCGCCGCGTCCCCGACGAACTCCGCGAACTCCCGGAGACGTCGTCGCTGCTGCGGGCCTTCGCGGGGTCGCAGCCGATGATCGAGTCGCCGGCGTTCCCGATTCAGGGTGGGCGGCGGGTCCGGATCCTCGCGGTGCGGGTCGATCAGGACCGGCTCGTCCTCACATGCCAGACCGAGACCAGGGCCCGGGCCTCGAGCGGTCCCTGATGAGATTTTTGTGAGCGCCTCGCGGCGGGCGTGGTATACCACGTCTCAGCAAGCCGCGTTGTCACCACACCGGGAGGACCAGCACCATGGCGAAGAAGAAGGGCAAGAAGAAGAAGGCCGCGCCGCGAACGTCCGCCAAGAAGTCGGCGCCGAAGAAGAAGCGGGGCGCCAAACGGTCGGCCGCACGGGCCTCGTCGCTGGCCCCCAAGCCCGTGAAGACCGGACGCGGCGCGACGCCGATGCAGATCGGTCGCGAGCTGGTCGACTCCTTCAACCGCGGCCAGATCGCCATCAACGACAAGTTGTGGTCGCCGAAGATCGTGTCGGTCGAGGGCCTGGGCGTCGAGTCGGCCTGGCACGGCCGCAAAGCGGTCGATGCGAAGAACGCGTGGTGGAACGAGGGCCATGTCATCCACGGCGCTTCGGCCGAGGGCCCCTACGTCGGCGCCTCGGGGTTCGCGGTGAAGTTCCGCATGGACGTCGAGGAACGGGCGACCGGGACTCGACAGTTGATCGAGGAGATCGGGACCTACTCGGTCAAGGACGGGAAGATCGTTCGCGAGGAGTTCATGTACTTCCTCGCATAAACGTCCTGAAACCGCTCGCATCCCCGAACATCCGCCGCGTGCCCGTCCTTTCCGCGGCGGAAAAGCTCGCCCCGATTCGCCAGCCAAGACGAACAAAGGGTCCACGAACCCCGTAGTAGGGGTATCACATGGACTTCCTACTCCTCCTGCGACGCGGCCCTGAAACCAGGGCCGCGTTGGTTTTTGCCACGATCGTCGAGCCACATTCCGGGCAGATCGCCTCTTCGACGCCGGTAAGGTCGTAGCCGCACGTCGGGCACCGTCCCTGGCTCTCGCGCCGGCGGCCCCGGACGCTGAGGAGCCGGGCCCATGCCTGCGGCACCCAGCCGAGTGAATAGACAAGCAGTCCAAGCGCGACGATGGTCGCCGCGTTGAACAGCCAGCCGCTCCACACGATCCGCCGCTCGTCGATGTCGTGCGCGGCGGCCCGCTCCGCGAGACGCCGCCACTGCGACTTGTCCAGCCACACCCGCGCCAGTTCGGGCAGCCTCGCCGCTCCCTGGCGACGGGCGCTCTGCAGCTCCGATTCGGTCGTCGCCTCCGGTACAAAAGGCAGAACATCTACCACCACCCGCCGCTGCTCGCTGGTGAGACCCCAGAAGCCGGTGCGCCCGACGCCGACCTCGATGCTGACGGTCATCACCCGCTCCGGTTCGCGCTCCCAGATCGTCGAGACCTCCCCCATACTCTCGCTCTCGGGGTCGATTAGCCGCACCGTGCCGTTGCCATCGCGGAGCGCGTACATGTCCGGGTACCGCAGCGGGCCGGGGATCTCCGGCATCTGCCGCAGCACGGTGCCGATCACGCCGGGGCCGGCGGCGCCACGGTCGTCGATGCGTCCCAGCGCCCGCCACGACAAGCCGGCGAGCGCGGCGAGCAGCAGCAGCGTCACCAATGGACGCTGGATCGAGGCGCCGATCCGTGGTGTTCTCGAAGTGGCTGGTCGGTCCACGCTCACGACTGTACCGGCCAGCCCCTTGGGCGATGCCGCGGACTAGGCTTTCGGTGATGTCCGCAGAACCACGACCAGCGACTGGCCCCGCCGAACCGCTCTCGATCGAACAGGTCCGCAAGATCGCTTCGCTCGCGCGTCTGGCCCTGAGCCCGGCACAGGCCGAGGAGTTCCGCTCGACGCTCTCCGCGGTGCTGGCCTATGCGGAGAGGCTGGGCGCCCTGGACCTCTCTGGCGTCGAGCCCATGGCCAGCCCGCTGGATGCAACCAGCCGCCCGCAGGCGGACGATCCCGAGCCACCGCTTTCGGGCGAGTTGGCCATGCGGCTGTCGCCGGAGTCCTTTGGCGGCTTCATCAAGGTGCCCAAGGTGCTCGGCGAAGGCGGCGGGGCGTAAAGGGGCGTGAAACCCGGGCCGGAAGGGACCTATATACTCGGTGTCGTTTGATCGGAAGCACCCGAACGGATGCCCCGGCAGTGGGCCGGACGTGGCGTCCCTAGGACGAAAGGGATCACATGAAGACTCGCTGTGGATTGGTGCGGGGCCTGCTGTGCGGCGTGGGCCTTTGCACGGGGCTGTCGTTCGCGGTGCAGGCCGCGCCGCCGGTGTTCGACCGCGTGCCGACCGATGCCTTGATCGTCGTTGCGGCGCCGAGCCTGGACCGTGTCAACAAATCGATGGAGTTCCTGAAGGCCTCGATCGAAGCGGCCGCCGCGATGCCCAGCCCCGCGGACGCCCTCAAGATGGGCGGCATCGAGAAGGGGTTGGACACCACGAAGCCCTTCGCGATCATCGGCATGGCCGATCCCGCGGACGCCGCCAAGAAGGACGCGGCCGACGACATGGACTTCGATGACGACGAGCCGAAGAACTTTGTCATCCTGGTTCCGACCTCGGACTACAAGGCCCTGCTCTCCAACTTCGGCGCCGAACCCGGGGCCGCGGGCTCGATCGACACCGTCCGCGTCCCCGATCAGGACCAGGATGTGTACCTCAAGTCCATCGGCGACGGCTACGCCGCCATGAGCCCGACCAGGGACATCCTCGAGAAGTTCTCGGGCAAGGCCGGCAACCTCAAGGCCTTCGAGGCCGCGATGGGCAAGACCTGCAACGCGATCTCCGACGCGGCGGACATGGTGTTCTACGCCAACATCCCCGCCATCAAGGCCCAGCCGGGGCCGACCGTGTCGGAGCGGCTGCAGTCGGCGATGGAGATGTCGCCCCTGGGCATGATGGGGGGTGGCGGAGATATGGATGGAATGGGCCAGTCGGTCGACGCCTTCATGGACCAGGCCCAGGCCGCGGTCATCGGCATGAAGATCGACGCCCTTGGCGTGTCGATCGACAGCGCAGCCCAGTTCAAGGAGGGGAGTGACTACGCCAAGACCTTCAGCAAGCCCGGCGATGCCGGCACGCTGATCAAGAAGCTGCCCAAGCAGGACTACCTGTTCGCCTTCGCGGCGGACCTCTCCGACCCGCAGATCAAGTCCACCCTGCGGAAGTGGGGCGAGATGAACGACGCCGACAAGGGCATGCCCAACATGGCCGGCATTCAGGTCGACGACGTGGACGGCGCGGCGTTCGAGATGGGCTTCTCCCCCGCGATGCTCGCCCCCGGCGCGTTCTTCTCCGGCGCCGTGGCGTACCTGAAGGCGAACCCGGATGCGTACCTCGAGAAGTTCCAGACCGCCATCACGGAACTCAACGGCAAGACGATCAACGGCTTCCAGATGGCCACCACCTTCGGACCGCCCAAGAGCAACCCCGTGGTGAACGGCGCGGCGGTCAACGCCTGGGCGGTCAAGATGACCCCGGACGAGGATGCGGACGACGGCGGCGAATCCGCGATGATGATGCAGGTGCTGTTCGGCCCCGCAGGCGGCCCCTCGGGCTTGATCGCCAAGGCCGACGGCGGCGTGATCCAGACCATGTCGAAGAACTCGACCCTGCTCTCCGCAGCGCTCGACGCGGCGAAGGGTCAGAACTCGCTGGCCGCCGACACCCTCATGGGTCAGGTGGCCGAGAAACTGCCGACGGGCCGGTTCATCGAGGGGTACCTCGGCGCCAAGACGATTCTTGAGATGGCCAAGATCCCCCTGGCCCAGTTCGTGGGCGAGATCGACGTTGAGATCCCCGACACCCTGCCCCCGGTCGGCCTTGCGGCCGCCGGAAACGGGGGGGCGGCGCGGGCGACTGTGTATGTTCCGATGATCGTGATCAAGACCGCCGGTGAGATGGTCAAGGCCATGAACCGGGCCGGCGGGGATGGCGACATGGATATGGACGAGGGTGACCACGGCGGCATGCACGACGCCGGCTGACCCCGGACTGGACAACGAGCCGTCAGGAGGTATACTGATGGCATAACCAAGCCCCCCCCCCCCGAGGGCCTGCCGGCGTTGTGCCGCGGGCCCTCTTTATTTTTGCCCAGTGTTCGCTGGGTTTGGTTCGGGCGTCCCAAACCGGGCTTCCCACGAGTCGCCGCACTCCGGGCACTGTGGCTGCAGCAGCCCGTGGATGGCGTATCCGCATGTCGGACACCGGCCACACGCCAGGGCCCGGGCGCGCCGACGGGCGGGGCTCCCGCGGAGAGTGGCGATAACCACCAGGACCCAGAGCGCCGGCAACGCCATGACCGCGCCGTTGCTCACGTATCCATCCCAAAGGAGGACGACGGCTGTCCCCCCGCCCTGGGCCACGAGCGCCGGGTGCTTCACCCGGCCGAAGCGGGCCAGCAAGTCCGAAGCCTCGTGGAGCAGGCGTAACCGCTCCTCATCGGTGAGCGTTCCGCCCCCGTAGAGCACGATGTTGACCATGCACCGCTCGTGCCGGCTCGTTGGCGCCCAGCGGCCACGCAGCGCCTCGCCTTGGAAGATGCTGATCTCGCCGATGCGCTCCTTGGCGGAGCGGGGGAGCGGCGGATCGGGGACCGCCGGGCCGGTCGGCGTGCTGATGATCTGCGTCGACGCCGTCAGGGTGACCGGGATGACCCGCAGCCGATCGCGGAACAGGCCCGAGTTGGAAACCACAATCCACGCGGCGATCGGCAGGGCCACCAGGAGCCAGGGCCGCCGGAGTTGATCGAACAGGTCTCGCCTCGGTGATGGGGTGGTCACGGGTCGGTCCGCGACGACGGGTGGAATCAGGCGGCCTGGCCCGGCCGCTCGATCGGAGGAGCGGCCGCGGCGTGCGCCTGCGGCCTCGTGATGGTGACGTGTTCGATCGCCTTGTTGGCAATCCGGGCGATCACCGCGAGGACGATGACAAACGTGGCGATCCCCGCGATGGTGAGCCACCACGGGGTTTCCTCGATCAGTTGGGCTATATCGCGGGCCCCGCCGGACCGGGCAATAGCCGCGAAATACACGGCGATCGCCGTGCGGGGCGCCATGCCGATGGCCGTTCCGAGGATGTAGGGCACCATCCCCACCCCGGTCGAGGCCAGCACGAGGTTCGTCAGGGCGAAGGGGGAGTTGGGGGGGACGCGGATGAGGGTGACGATCCCGAGGGTCTTCCAGAACCCCCGGCCGATGAGGGCGTCACGGACGGCCTTGGCCTTGGGGTTGGACTCGAGCAGGTCCAGCACCTTGTGGCGAGAGACGGTCTTGGCGATGAGGTGGCCGATCACGGATCCCCCGACAAACCCGACCATCGCCCCGGGGAACCCGGTCGCGAACCCGAAGGTCCACCCGCCGAGGAACGACTGGCCGTACGTCGGGAGGAACCCGACCCCCGCGGACACGACAAAGACCGCGGCGTACACCGCCAGGCCCCACTCGCCCAGGTCCCGGAGCCATTCGGAGATGGGCCCCAGGTAGACCAGCAGCATGGTGCCGAGGATTGCGGGGGAGGCTGTCCAGAGCGCACCGAGAATGGCTGTCGGGCCCAGGGCCTTGAGCCAGTTGCGGGTGGGGGGACCGGACGACGGATCGGGTGGAGGCATGTGAATGCACGTTAGGCGGGCCGGAAAGGTTCGGAAGTCGGTGGGGAACCGAGTTGACGGGTTCGGAGGATGGTGTAGCATCGTCGCACTCGCCGGCTTGGTGCTGGAGGAGTGAGACGACTCGAGTCGAACGAGTCGGGGTTGTGAGACGCGACCGGGGAAAGCCCGGCGCGGAGGGTTGACGCATGATTCCGAAGCCGCCGCCCCGCGAGGGGACTCTGGGCTTTTTGTACCTGCCCCCGTACCGCGTGCAGGGCACGAGCGTCGCCGGCGAGGCGACCTGTGTGGCGATTCCCGAGTTGGATATCTGCTTCGATATGGGCTGCTGCCCGCGCGCGATGCTGCCGAGCAAGTACGTCGCCGTGACGCACGGCCACATGGACCACATCGGCGGCCTTGCCTACTGGTGCTCGCAGCGGCACTTCCAGGGGATGGGGGCGGGCAACATCATCTGCGACAAGCGGATCGCGCCGGCGATCGAGCGGATGATGCAGGGCTACGTGGAGCTCGAGCGGCAGGAGACGCCGTACGCCCTGATCCCGGTCGAGCCCGGGCAGGAGATCGAGATCAAGAACAACATCCGCCTGCGGCCCTTCACCGTGGAGCACACTGTGCCCGCGATGGGGTACTCGATCATCGAGCGTCGCAGCAAGCTGAAGGAGGAGTACCTCGGCCTTCCGCAGGAAAAACTGCGTGAACTCAAGGACCGCGGCGAGGAGATCACCCGCGTCCTGGAGATCCCGCTGCTGTCGTACCTCGGCGATACGGCGCCGGGTCCGCACCTGGTACGCGAGGACGTGCGCAAGTCGCAGATCGTGATCTGTGAGTGCACGTTCACCGAGCGGGATCACAAGGAACGGGCCAAGGTCGGGATGCACATGCACGCCGACGACATCGCCGAGTGGCTGCGCGTCCTCGAGGCGCAGTACCTGGTGCTGATCCACCTGTCGCGGCGCACGAACTTGGCCGAGGCCCGCAAGCAGCTCGGGCAGATCGTGGGGATGGAGAAGACCAAGAAGGTCCACCTGCTGATGGACTACCGCGCCAACCTGGAGCGGTACGCGCAGCAGGAGATCGACGCGGGCGTTCCGCCGGAGCAGCGGGTCGGGGCTCCGGGCGCCAAGAAGGGACCGCCGCGGCGTCCGCCTGCGGGGCAGGGCGCGGGCCGGCCGGCTCCGCGCCGGTAGACGGTTGACAGCACAGGCGGGTAGACCGTACGTTTGGCCTCGTCCGTACGCTGGCGTGGGAGGCCGGAGATCGGACCGGTTCGGTCGGAGCGGTGGCCATCAAGGGAACGGAGGATCGGCGCCACGACGGCGCGTGCGGGTGCGCGCGTCATCGCGGCGGCGTCGAACGGATGATCGAGCAGGACCGACAAACCTGGCGCACGATGCTCCAGCACCTGCGCGCCACCCACCCCGGGCTGTGCAGGCAGTGGTTCGAGGACCTCGAGCCCATGGGTATCGAGCGGGGGATGCTCCGCCTGCGAGCCCACAGTGGTGTGCACCGCGACTACCTCCAGCGCCAGTGCGTTGAGCAGTTCAAGGAGGCCGCGCAGGCGGTGTCGGGCCGCCTCCTGTCGGTGACCTTCCTCGGCCCCGACGAGGAGCCCGAGCCCACCCGGGCCGGCGCGGAGAGCGCCGCCGCCGCGGCCGCCTCGACGGGAACGGTCTCGACGGCGCCCTCGCCCGCAGCGGTCATCGAGTTCGCCGAGGTGGATGACGAGGACCTGTACGCGGACGGGCTGGTCTTCAACCCCGACTACACGTTCGAGAACTTCGTCGTCGGGCCGGGCAACCGCTTGGCGCACGCCGCGGCACAGGCCGTCGCCGCGAACCCGGGCCGGACGTACAACCCGTTCTTCGTCCACGGCGACGTCGGGCTGGGCAAGACGCACCTGTTGCAGGCCGTGTGCCTGCGGATCAAGGAGCAGCGCCCGCAGACCAAGATCTACTACACCTCCTGCGAGGCGTTCATGACCCAGTTCGTGGACGCGGTGCAGCGCGGCGCCCTGGCCCGCTTCCACCACAAGTTCCGCGATGTCGATGTGCTCGTGGTGGACGACATCCACTTCCTGGCCAAGCGCGACCGCACGCAGGAGGAGTTCTTCCACACCTTCAACAGCCTGTACCAGGCGCACCGGCAGATCGTGCTCTCGTCCGATGCGCCGCCGGAAGAGATCCCCGACCTCGAGGACCGGCTCGTCAGCCGCTTCAAGTGGGGCCTGGTGACCAACGTGGACTCGCCGGGGTACGAGACCCGCGTTGAGATCCTCAAGAACAAGGCCCGCCTCCGCGGGTTCGAGCTGCCCGAGGAGGTCGCCTCCTACGTCGCGGCGAAGATCGACACCAACATCCGCGAACTCGAGGGTGCGGTCGTGCAGATCCAGATGCGGGCGACGATCGACAAGCAGGAGATCGACCTGGACCTCGCCAAGCAGGCCCTGGGCGAGGAGCCCGAGCGATCGCCCGAGCGCCAGGTGCAGATCCAGATGATCATCAACGTCGTCACCGAGTACTACGGCGTGAAGACGACCGATCTGCAGAGCAAGCGCCGCCACCGGAGCGTGGCCCAGCCCCGACAGGTGTGCATGTACCTCGCCCGGCGGCTCACGCGGTACTCGCTCGAGGAGATCGGCGGCTACTTCGGCGGCCGCGACCACACCACGGTCATGCACGCGATCAAGACCGTGGACGAGCGCGGCGTCGAGGACCCCGAGTTCGCCACCACCTTGACCATGCTGGAAGATCGCGCCCGCACCCGACACTGATCCCGACCGGTCGATACAGACTCATCCCCAAACAACCGACGCGGGGGCCACCGACAGGCGCTGGTGGAGACTCCGTGGATATCCGGTATGTGGATGTCGCCGAGACTCGGTACACAAACGCGGGACGACCGTTGGCGGGGTCTCCAAGCGCCAGCGCAGCCTCCGGGCCACCCGGGGCCGACACGCAACCGACAGATGGCCCACATCCCCGACCTGTCCATACTCCCTTTGCTCTCCATGGGTTATGGCGATCTCAACCGATTCATCCCGGTCGCGCCAGGCCCTAATTCGACGAAGACGGTTGAATTGCTCTGTAGTGAGTAAGAACACCCATCCGGGTCCCGTCCGCCGGACTGGTGAGACCCCTCGGAACCCACGAAGTTGTGGCATCTGGAAAACTCCCGCCGGACGCTTCACCGGACTTGGCAGGTTGGGCAGAAGGTCGTGGTTCGTTGGGCCACCGTCATGGACCGCAGGGCGCGGCGGCACCGGGTGCACGGCTGGCCCGATCGGGAATACACCTCCAGGGCCGTCTGGGCCGTTCCGGGGCTCATCGAGCCATCCCGGTAGTCCCGCAACGTGGAACCTCCCAGGGCGACCGCCTGGGCCAGCACGGCGCGGATCGCCTCGGCCAAGGCGTCGATGCGCGGGGCTCTCAGGCGGCTGGCCCGCGCGAGCGGGTGGATGCCGGACCGGAACAGGGCTTCGTCCGCGTAGATGTTCCCGACGCCGGCGATGAGCCCCTGGTCCAGCAGCGCGGCCTTCGTGGGGCGACTCGCTCGCGACAGCGCCCCGGCAAGGTCGGAGGCGCTGATCGAGAGCGCATCGGGACCCAGCGACTCCCAATGAGCGTCCAGTGCCGCCGTCGTTGGAAAGAACCGCAGACCTCCGAACCGGCGAGGATCGCGGAAGACCAGGATGCGGTGTGGCGCCGGATTGCGGGAGCGGCCGGCGATTGCCCACCGCGCGTGGATGTGGGTTGCCGTCGGAGCCTCCCCGCGCGGCAGCACGAAGAACTGGCCCGACATCCCCAGTTGCACCACCAGCACCCGCCCGTCCGCCGCCACGATCGCGAGCTGCTTGCCGCGGCGCCGCATCTGGGAGATCGTCGCCGACTCGAGCAGGTGCTCCGGAGCCGCGCGGGCCGCGCGACCGGTCCTTCGGTGGCGGGCATTTCCGCCGGCGGGATCGTTGGGGAGGATGAGCATGTCCCGGCGCAGAAGTTCCGCTGCGGCGATGGTGCGGCCGAGCAGGTGGGGCTCAAGGGACCGTCGCGTCTGCTCAACCTCCGGCAGTTCGGGCATTCCCGGAGTGTACGAGGCGCCGGCGAGATCCTGGCATGGCGGCTATCTGGACCGCAGCGATTTGAAGAACGTCTTGAGCAGGTCCGAGGCCTCGGCGGCCAGCACACCGGTGATCGGCGCGACGCGGTGGTTCAGCCGCGGGTCCGCCGTGAGGCGGTAGAGGGATTCGACGCCGCCGGCCTTGGGGTCGGCGCAGCCGTAGAGGAGCCGGCCGACGCGGGCGTTGACGATCAGCCCGGCGCACATGCAGCAGGGTTCGAGCGTCACGGCAAGCGAGCAGTCATTGAGCCGCCAGTCGCCCAGCGCGGCGCAGGCCTCGCGGATGGCAAGGAACTCGGCGTGCGCGGCGGGGTCATGGAGGGACTCGCGCTGGTTGAATCCCTCGCCGAGCACGCGCCCGTCGCTGGTGTAGACGACCGCGCCGACCGGCACCTCGCCAAGGCCCGCGGCACGGGCGGCCAGGAGCAGTGAGCGGCGCATCATCTCGAGATCCAGCGCCGAGGGGACCTCGCGGGGCGCATCCGGCCGATCGTCCGACGGGTTGGCAGGGGGCGGGGTCACGGTTCGTCGTCGGGTTCACGGGCCTGCGTGGGAACACGGGGACGGCCGGCGCCGGGCGCGGATGGCGGCGGGGATTGCTCCTCTGTTCCGCGGGGGGGAGCGCCGAGGTGGCCGACGCGCGAAGCCGGGAGCACGCGGAGGAGCAGGACCCCCAGCTCGTAGAGCCCATAGAGCGGCACGGTCAGGAGCATCATCGAGAGCGGGTCGCCCGTTGGCGTTACCACAGCGCCGACGACGGCGCAGATGAAGATCGCGTGCCGTCGATACTTGGAGAGCCATTTGGGCGTGAGGACGCCGATCCATCCAAGCAGCAGCACGACCACCGGCATCTGGAACGCGATGGCAAACGCCAGCGCCATGCCAAGCAGCAGCGCGACATATTCGGCCACGCGGAAGTTGAGTTCGATCGTCGTGTTCTGCGCCAGGGGGAGTTCGTAGATGAGGGGCTTGCCCTGCGCGTCGATCGAGAGCGTGATCCGCAAGCACTTGAGGCTGGAGTTGATCCACATCTGCCCCACCGCGGGCGCGGGAGGATCGGCGGCGAGCACCGGGATCTGCGCCAGCACCACGCCCTGGGGCGGCGGGGCGGTGTCGTAGTGGCGCGGCGCGATGTCCATGCCGAACGTCACGAAGAACGCGAGCATGATCGGCAGCATCGCGAGGAACAGAAAGACCACCCCCGCGACGCTCATCACCAGGCTGAACGGGGCCAGGATGTACACGAACCGCCGTTCGTTGAGGTACAGCCCCGGCGAGATGAACCTCCACGCCTGGTACAGGATCCATGGCCCGCCGACGACCAGCGTGGCCACAAACGAGATCTTCAGGTAGGTGTTGAAGTTCTCGAGCGCCCCGGTCGTGATCAGCTTCGGAGGCAGGCCCGCCGCGGCCTGGGCGGCGAGCAGGGGCTGGATCATCCAGGTCAGGACCTGCTCGCCGAAGAACAGCGAGATGCAGAAAATCGGCAGCAGCCCGACCAGACCGAAGATGAGCCGACGGCGCAGCTCGTCGAGGTGCTCGGTGAACGGCATGAGGGCTTCGGTCAGCGATTCGCGCATGAATTGGGGCCCGATTGGAGCCGTGCGGCCGGGTCCGCGGAGGGTAGGTGCGTGGAAGCGGCAGGTTCGGAACAAGGCCGGGATCGAGCGGAGATGCGGAGGTTATCGGTACGGGAGGACCGGGCGAACTCGGCACCGCCACGAATCGTGGAATCCTGACGGGAGCCGCCGGGTGGAGCGTCCAAGTTTCCTGGGAGTAGACACGGCTTGAGCGACGGCCAGCAGGTGGCAGCAGCCCCGGACCGGACCGGGCTTGGGGGGTGGGGCTCCGGGTGGGCCGCGATCGACGGCGAGGACGCCATCTGCGCGGTCTGGGAGCAGCATCGGCGGTGGGTCGCGGCGGTGCTGCTGGCCCACAAGCCGCGGGAGGCGGACCTCGAGGATCTGTTGCAGGAAGTCGCCCGGCTGGTGGTGGCCAAGGTGGGGGAGGTTCGAGACCCGGGGGCCCTGAAGGCGTGGCTGCGTGTGGTGGCGATCAGCGTGGCCAAGACCGCCGCGCGTCGCAAGAGACCGGAGCAGTGGTGGCGCCGGGCGGCGGCGCACAGCGCCGGGGGCACGATGGACGAGGCGCCCGCCCCGGACCGCGTGGCGGCGGCCGAGGAGGGGCGGAGGCTGATGGTTCTGGCCCGCGAACTGCCCGAGGGGTACCGCGAGCCGTTGCTGATGAAGTGCATCCGTGGGATGAGTTACCGGCAGATCGGCGAGTTGATGGGCCTGCCCGAGACGACCATCGAGACGAGGATCGCCCGCGGGCGGCGGATGCTGAGGGAGTTGGCTGATGGAAGGGGAGTGGACCAGGTCGAACGGCCCCTGGCGGGCGTGCCGGCGAAGGCGAGGTGACGCGATGAGCACGGACTTTGGGCGGGAACAGATCGGCGTCGACGGCGGGACGAGCGACGGCGTCGGCGTCCACCGGCGCGAGGTGCTGATGTCGCGTCTGGTGGACGGCGAGGCCAGCGAACAGGAGTGGGGGGAGTTCTGCGCGCTCGCCGACACGGAGGCGAAGGCGGGCTCGACCGGCGCGTGGCGCGAACTCGCGCGGGCGCAGCGCGACCACGCGGCGCTGACCGCGGCGGTCGAAGCGGAACTGGCGCGGGCCGATGGGGTCCGGCTGCCGCATGCAGGGGTGATCCACGCCGGGCACGCGGCCGAGCCGCCGCGCCGGGTAGTGACCCGCGTCTCGGCGCTGGCCGGCTGGGCGGCGCTCGCGGCGGTGCTGTCGCTTGGGTGGTTCAACGGCTGGCTCTCGCCGCGCGCGGGAAGCCCGGATCCGAGGCCCGGCGTTCAGGCCGCGGGCGCGTTCGCGACGCCCGAGGCCGGCCTGCAGCACTACCTGACCAAGGGCATGGAGAGCGGGCAGGTCATGGGCGAGGAGCCGAACCCGGAACTGGTGCTCACGCGCCGCAAGGTCGGCGAGCCGGGCGTCATCGAGGTCTTCTACTTCCGCAAGATCCTGGAGCGGACCGAGGTCAAGAACCTGTACCGGATCGAGGAGGACGAGGCGGGCGGGCAGGTGCTCGTCCCCGCGGGGCTCCCGGCGGTGCAGCAGGTCAAGGGACGATTGGGAGTGTGACGGAGCGCCATGCCTGGCGCATCAGGGTTGAACAGCGGCGAACACCGCAGACCGTGTCGTACGGGGAGTTGGCGGGCCGCTGGGCCCACGATCGAAGGGAGCGATGAACATGGACCAGGGCGCGTGGAAGATGGGGGTGATCGGCACGGCGGCGGCGGCGCTCGTCGGGTGGGCGGGGGTGGATCGCGCGGCGGCGCAGCCGAGCGCGGCCCCGCCGACCGGCCGGGCGGTCGTCGATGTCCGGATCGCGGAAGTCGAGAGCGGGCCCGACAACGGCGTGTGGGTCTTCAAGAGCAACGGCGAGGACATCCGCATCGAATCCCGCGACGGCACGATCACCAAGGCCGAACGCAACGGGAAGGAGATCCCGGTGGACCGCGTCAGCCGGGCTGGCGGCGGCATCACGATCGTTGACGAGAACGGCAAGGTCATCTTCGAGATGAGCGCGCCGCCGGCGCCGCCCACCCCTCCCTCGGCGCCCGCCGCGATCCGTGTCCGCCCGCAGGTGCAGGCGTGGCGGCTTGGTCCCGGCGGGGCGAACAGCCTTCCGGGCGGGGCGGATGTGTGGCTGGGCTCGGCGCCCGCGCCGGCCGAGCCGCCGGCGGTCATGCTCGGCATCACCATGGCCGACCCGGAGTACGGGCTCCAGCGGCATTGCGGCGTGGACGCCAAGTCCGGCGGCACGATGGTGAACGAGGTCTACAAGGATCTCCCCGCCGCGAAGGCGGGCATCCACGCGTACGACGTGATCGTGGAAGTCGACGGCAAGTCGCCGGCGACGCAGGACGTGGTGCGGGAGATGCTCCGGTCCAAGAAGCCCGGGGACGAGATCGCGGTCACGGTGCTTCACAAGTGCGAGCCCAAGGCGGTCACCATCACGCTCGAGGCGTACGACCCCAAGCGGCTTGAGGCCGCGCGGCAGGAGCAGATGCGGGCCGCCGGCGTGCCCCTGCCGTCGGCGCTCGGCATCGGCGAGGACGAGACCGTCGCGCGGAGCCCGCTCTTTGCCCTCAAGGGCCTCAGTGGCGACCGGCTGATGCAGTTTGATCCCGCCGGGAACGAAGAGATGGTGCGGCGAATCCAGGAGCAGGTGCTCCAGGCGCTGCAGCGGAGCGGGCTGAACCAGGAGACGATGAAGCAACTGACGGAGCGGATTCAGACGACGGCGCCGGCGACCCGGCTCGCCGAGGTGGAACTCAAACAGGTGCAGGAGCGGCTGGCCCGTCTCGAGGCCCTGCTCGAACGAATGGCCGACCAGCAGGACAAGGCCGGGCAGGATTGACGCCGCACCCGCCGCCTCCGACAAACGGACACACCTCACCAGGCCGCGCCAGCGGGAAACCGCCGGCCGCGGCCGTTTTCTTTGATGCGGACCCCCAGCCGAGCCGGCCGGTATGATCCGGTGCGTTCATGGACGTGGCAGGGGCGCACAGGGGAGGCGAAGGAGCGCGCGGTATGGGCGACGCGATCAGCGAAGGGGTCGGTTCCGGCGGGGGCTCGAACGGGTCCGGCGCGGTCGCGCAGGTCCGCGGCGTGCACGACCGGCTCAAGGAGCAGATCCACAAGGTCATCGTCGGTCAGGACGAGGTCGTCGACCAGATCCTGCTGGCGATGTTCTGCCGCGGCCACACGCTGGTCGAAGGCGTGCCGGGGCTCGCCAAGACGCTGCTGATCTCGACGATCGCCCGGACGCTGAGCCTGGGCTTCAGCCGCATCCAGTTCACGCCGGACCTGATGCCCAGCGACATCACGGGCACCGAGGTGATCGAAGAGGACAAGAGCACGGGCACGCGCGAACTTCGGTTCGTGAAGGGCCCTATCTTCGCGAACGTCATCCTCGCCGACGAGATCAACCGCACGCCCCCCAAGACGCAGGCGGCGCTGCTGGAGGCGATGCAGGAGCGGCAGGTGACGGTGGGCGGGACCCAGCACAAGCTCCCGGAGCCGTTCTTCGTGCTCGCGACGCAGAACCCCATCGAGCAGGAGGGGACCTACCCGCTGCCCGAGGCCCAGTTGGACCGGTTCATGTTCCAGGTCCGCATCGGCTACCCCAACGCCGTCGAGGAGGCGGAGATCGTGCGGCGCTCGACCAGCGGCGCCCGCGGCACGCCGGAGGCGGTCCTCAACGCCCAGGACATCGCTCGGACGCAGGAACTGGTCCGCGCGACGCCCGTGCCGGACTACGTGATCCGTTACGCCCTCCGGCTGGTCCGCGCCACCAGGGTGGGCGAGCCGATGGAGGGCGGGGTCGCCCGTCCCAAGCTGGTCAAGGACTACGTGGGCTGGGGCGCCGGGCCGCGCGCCAGCGAGTACCTCGTGCTCGCGGCGAAGGCCAGGGCCCTGCTGGAATCCAGCCGCAACGGACAATCCGGTCCGGGTGTTGTGGTGACCCCGGAGCACGTGCAGTCGATCGCGAAGCCCGTGCTGAGGCACCGCGTCCTGACCAACTTCAATGCCGAGGCGGACCAGGTGACGACCGACATGATCATCGATGCGATGATCAAGGAAGTGCCGATCGAGGGCGCCACTGCGGAGGAGAAGCGGCAGATGGGGGCGGTGATGCGGTGAGTGCGCCGTCCGGGGGGCGGGAAACTCTGCAACAGGCCATAGATGAGACATTGTCTCATTCGATCAAGCATTCTGTAGGGGTGTAGCGTTCGATCATGACCGACACCGCCCTGGCGACGGCGGACGACGAACCGGCGGGCCTCGCCGGCCGGCTCTTCTCACCCCGGGGAGAGTTGGTGTCGTCCCTCGCCGCCGGGGCATTGCTCCTGACCTCGTGGCTGCTCAAGGCGGTCGGCGCGGGCGAGATCGCGGCCGTGCTGGTCTGGGCGAGCCTCGCGATCGGCATGGTCCACGGGGTCCGGGCGGCGTGGGATTCCCTCCGCGGCGGGGCGTTCGACATCGACTGCCTGATGGTCATCGGCGCCGCGCTGGCCGCGTACATCGGTGCTCCCGCCGAGGGGGCGCTGCTGCTGTTCCTGTTCGTGCTCGCGGGCGCCCTTGAGGGGCTCGCGATGGCCCGCACCAAGCGGGCGGTCGAGGCCCTTCACAAGCTCATGCCGACCGAGGCGGTGCGTTGGAGCGATTCCACGAACCAGTGGGAGAGCGCTCCCCCCGAGGCCCTTGCCGCGGGCGACCGGATCAAGATCATGCCGGGCGAACTGGTGCCCGCCGACGCCTCGGTGCTCGCCGGTGATTCCGCGATGGACCAGGCGAGCCTTACGGGGGAGAGCATGCCGCGGAACGTCGGTGTGGGCGACGACCTGTACGCCGGCACCGTCAACGTGGGGAACTCGCTCGAAGCGCGGGTGACTCGCCCGGCGAGCGAGTCGAGCCTCCAGCGCGTGCTCAACCTCGTGCTCCAGGCCCAGCAGCAGCGGGAGCCCGTGCAGCGGCTGATCGACCGCGTGAGCCAGCCGTACGCCATCGGCGTGATGGTCGCGAGCGCGGCGGTGCTGCTGGTGTGGTGGCAGGTGTTCAAGGTGCCGCTGGTCGTCCAGGAATCAGGAGGGGTCGGTGGCTCGCTGTACACCGCGATTACGCTGCTGGTGGTGATGTCGCCGTGCGCGGTGATCATCGCAACACCGACGGCGACCCTCGCGGCGATCGCGCGGGCCGCCCGGGGCGGCGTGCTGTTCAAGGGCGGACAGGCGATCGAGCGGCTGGCGCGGATGCGGGCGCTGGCGATGGACAAGACCGGTACGCTGACCGTCGGGCACGCCGAGGTGCACGAAATGAAGGGCATCGGGTGGTCCGACACCGAGCGACTGCTGGCCGTCGCGGCGGGGCTGGAGCAGGACTCGACGCACCCGATCGCCGCGGCGATCCGGGCGGCCGCTGCCGCGCGCGGAATCAAGCCGATGCGAGCGACGCGGACGACCTTCGAGCCGGGGCGCGGCGTCAGCGGGGTCTTCGACGGTCACCCGGCGCGATTGGGGACGATCGAGCACACGCAGAAACTCGTGCCCGTCTGCCTCCGGGCGAAGCTGAAGGAGTTCAGCGAGGCCGCGAGGGGCCGCGGCCACATCGCGACGATCATCGCCTGGAACGGCCAGGCCGGGGTCGTGGTCATCCACGATGAGCTCAGGCCGGGGGCGGACCAGGTCGTGGGTCGGCTGCACGCAATGGGGATCGGGCCGGTGGTCATGCTCACCGGCGACAACGCACGGACCGCGGAGAACCTGGCGAAGGCGGTCGGTATCGATCGCTGGCGGGCCGAACTGATGCCCGACGGAAAGGTCGAGCAGATCAGGGCCCTCAAGGCCGAGGTACGCTCGGTCGGATCGGGCCGCGGCGGGGTTGGGCTCGTCGGCGACGGGGTCAACGACGCTCCCGCCCTCGCGGCCGCGGATGTGTCGCTGGCGGTGGGGTCGATCGGGTCCGATGCGGCGCTCGAGTCCGCGGACGTCGTGCTGATGGGGGACGACCTGGCAGCCCTGCCGTGGGCAGTCGACATCGCCCGCCGGGCCCGCCGGACCATTGCCGCAAACCTGACGTTCGCCCTCGTCGCGATCTGCGCGATGGCGGTTGCTACTCTGGTTGGGTCCAGACTAGGGTTTGCCCTACCCCTGTGGATGGGTGTAATCGGGCACGAGGGCGGGACGCTGCTGGTGGTGGCGAACTCGCTCCTGCTCCTTACGGTTCCGAAGATGATCCCGTCAGAAAAGCGACCAGTCAGCCTCAATTCTCATGCCGTCGATCCGGCCCATGGGGGCGAAGCCACGCCGGCCGGAGGGGCGCTGCAACCGGTTACGTCGCTAAAGTAGTCCGCCGTCCTTGCCGGCCACCTGTTTAGGGAGTCCATGAATGTTCTCTCAGACGACCGAGTACGCCCTTCGGGCGATGGCGTGGCTGGCCCTGAGTCCCGGGCAGTTGGTCTCCACCACGGCCCTTGCCCAGGCGACCAAGGTTCCCGAGCACTACCTCGCCAAGGTGCTCCAGCAGTTGGCCGCGGCGGGGCTGGTGCGGGGGCGCCGGGGCGTCGGGGGTGGGTATCAACTGTCGCGCCCGGCGTCGCAGATCACGATGACCGAGGTCGTGCGCTCCACCGGCCGCATCGAGCGGATCACGGTGTGCCCGCTCGGGCTCTCCTCGCACGGGACGAACCTGTGCCCGCTGCACCGCATGCTCGACTCGGTCGCGAAGGACGCCCTCGCGATGCTCGACGGCAAGACTCTCGCCGACCTGATCGACCAGCCGGGGATGAGCACGCCGCTCTGCGATGAGAGAGTGCGACCGGTGACCCTCAGCCTCTCCGCGAACGGGGCCTGAGAAGGCTCCGTGCGGGCTAGCATCGTCGCGATGTCATCCACACCGGAATCAGGGCCCGCCGCCGCGGGGATCCACGAGCTCGAGCAGCAGCGCCGGAAGAACCGGGACGAAGCCGCTCGCCTTGGGTTCCCGCCCTACGGGAAGCGCACCGACGGTCTCGACACCCTTGCGGCGGCCAAGGGCAAGTACGACGAAGCAGCGGACAAGGCGTTCGCCGCCGCGGGCAAGGAACCCCCGGCCGGATTCACGGATCCGCGTCCGGCCGCGGCGATCGCCGGGCGGATCGTGCTCCGGCGCGACGGCGGCAAGCTGCTCTGGCTGACCCTGCGGGACGAGACCGGCGACATGCAGGCGGCGGTGAGCGAGCGGGACTGCGACACGCGATCCTTCGCCCTGGCCAAGTCGCTGGACCTGGGGGACGTGATCGTGGTGCGGGGTCGGATGATGAAGACGCGGACCGGCGAGATCACCTGCTGGGCCGGGCTGGGCGCGGCGGGGCAGGAGCCGGCGGTCGAACTCGCGAGCAAGTGCCTCACGCCCCCGCCGGAGAAGCACGCCGGGCTCGCGGATGTGGAGCTGCGGTACCGGCGACGGTACGTGGACATGTGGGCGACGCCCGAGACCGTGCGGGTGTTCCAGATGCGGTCACGCATCGTCTCGCGGATCCGGAGGCACCTGGACGAGCGGGGGTACCTCGAGGTCGAGACGCCGATGCTCCAGCAACTGGCCGGCGGCGCCGCGGCGCGGCCGTTCAAGACGCACATGAACGCGCTGGACATCGAGCTGTTCCTGCGGATCGCGCCGGAGCTGTACCTCAAGCGGCTGCTCGTGGGCGGCATGCCCAGGGTGTACGAGATCAACCGGAACTTCCGCAACGAGGGGGTGGACAAGAGCCACAACCCCGAGTTCACGATGCTCGAGGTGTACCACGCGTTCGGCGATGTCGAGACGATGATGGAGCTGATCGAGGGCACCATCCGCTCCTGCGCGATGATGGTGAAGATGGCGAGCGAGGACGCGTCGGGCGCCGTCGGCGACGAGGACGCGGTCCCCAGCGACCTTGTGCTCCCCTTCGGCGACGTGATGATTGACTACGGCAAGCCGTTTCTTCGGGTCGCCTACTCGGATCTGTTCCAACGGGCACTTGGATTCCCGATCTCCGATGGCGCCCGGGCTCGCGAAGAGGCCAGGAAGCGGGGGCTCAAGGTCACCGGCGAAAAGGGCGAGCCGCTCGCGGATGTCCTGGTCGTCAACGAGTTGTTCGAGGAAGTCGCCGAGCCGACCCTCGACATCACCCGCCCGACGTTCATCACGCGGTACCCGTCCGCGATCAGCCCGCTCACCCGGCCCAACCCGGAGCACCCGGAGCTCGCGGACCGGTCGGACCTGTTCATCGGCCACATGGAGGTGGCCCCCCTCTACACCGAGTTGAACGACCCCGACGTGCAAGCGGCGAAGTTCCGCGAGCAGCTGGCCGGGTTGGACGACGAGGAGAGCACCTTCCGCACGTTCGATCAGGACTTCATCGATGCGCTGAAGGTGGGGATGCCGCCGGCGGGCGGGCTTGGGCTGGGCATCGACCGGCTGGTGATGCTGCTGACCAACCAGCGGACGATCCGCGATGTCGTGCTCTTCCCGATGATGCGGCCGGAATAGCCGGCGCCGCGCGGGTTTACGGCTTCGCCGCACCCTCGGGCGCCATGGCGCCAAGCACCGCACCGAGCTGTTCGGGAGTCAGGTCGGTCAGGCAGATGTCGATCGCCAGTCGCGAAGCGGCCGGGGCATCCCCCGCCGCGTTGGCCTTGGCCAGGGCCTGGAGCTTGGGCTTGATCGCGGCGCGCTGGTCGGCCGACAGGCCGGCGCTGTCCAGCAGGGGCGCGAGCTGCGCGGCCGCCGCGGCGGCCTGGCGCACCAGCGAGCGGTCCGCATCGCCGCTGAGGTCCACAAAGGCCCTCCGCAGCGAGAGAGAGATCGTCTTCTGCACATCGTTCCCGGACTGCTTGGTGAGGTTCTCGGTGGACGCGGTCGAATACTCGCGCAGCACCAGTTCGGCCTGCTGCCGCTGGCGGGCCGTGATGGTGTTGGTGGTCATGAGGCGATCAAGCAGGACGCCCGGCCGCAGGGGCTTAAGGCTCTTGGCGAGTTCCTGCAGCTGGGCCAGGTCGGCGCTCGGGCTGTCGCCGCTCAGCGCCTCGCGGGCCCGGTGGATCTCCAGGGCCAAGGCGAGGTTGTCGCGCACGCGCTGGTCCATCTCCGCGTCGTGGATCGAGACCTGCTTCCGGATGTTGGCCCTGGTCTGGTCGTCGAGGTCCAGGGCGAGCACCGCGGCGAGTTCAACGCTGCCCTCGATGGGGATCAGGTTGCCGCCGGCATCGCGCTTCACGAGCGAGGGAAGCGGCGCATCGGGCGCCGGATCCGGGCGAGGCGGCGGCTGGACGACCGGGTGCGACGCGGGCTCGGGGGCCTGATACGGAGGCGTCTTCTCCGCCGCGGGCGGCGCGGGCGGCACGATCTGGGCCGCGGCGACTGAACCGAGCAGGAGGGAAAGGCACGCGGCGGGGGCCAGTGGGTTACGCAGCATCGTGGGCTCCGGGCGGGTGAACGGCGATCGTAGGGTGGGGAGCCACGTGGGTGGAGTCAGCCAGGTGTGAGGCCGCACTCGGGGCAATTGGAACCGGTAGTCAGGCTGTATCGGGGGTACCCGCAGGCGAGGCACAGGTTCAGCTGGATCCGGTGGAGCCGACGCCGGTCCCGCACGTATCGCCACCAGACCCAGGTTGTCCTGGCCATGATGAGAGCGATGATGGCCCACAACTGAACGGCTACGACAAACGCACCAGGCGATTCGAACACGCCAAAATGCCACCATCGCTGGGGCCAGTCACCCTTTGTTGAATAGAACCCCCAGTGGGGCGACGGATGCTCCTGTGCAACCCACGATTGATATCGCAAGGAGATGGTGCCAGCGCAAGTGGTAAGAACCCCTTGGTGGTCCCCGATCACGATCCACCCCATCTCGCATCTCGACAGGCTGTCGACCCAGACCGCCACCAGGATGGCGGATAGGGCTAACCCTCCCCAGCGGGTGAAGACTCGACGTGGCAACGGCTGCTGCGCGGACACATCTCGCCCCAGGACTGATGATCAACGTCCGCGGATGCGTACCGCCAGTGCCTACTTGGATCCGCCGTGCGCGTGCGGCCCGCCGATCCGCTCGAGAATCTGCTTCTTCTGCGTCTCGTCGAGCTCGGCGTAAACCTTCCAGAAGACCTGGGCCCGCTCGTTGGGGGTGGCCTTGCCGAAGGACTTGTTGAACGAGTCCCCGACAATCTTGCGGACCTTGGACTCCTGGGCGGGAGTCAGCGAGAGCTGGGCGATCAGGGCGTCGAAGTCGCGGGACTGCTGGCCAATGGTCCGCTCGTAGGCGCTCTTGATCTCCTGCCCGGCGATCCGGGCGAACTCGGTGCGGGCCGAATCGCGGACGCCGGCCATGCGAGTCGCTCCCGGAGACTTGTCCTCGCGTTCGGAGGCGGGCTTGGCGAGGTCCTCGTCGACGACGGCCTTCCAGTACTCCTGCACCATCCGCTTGAGTTCCTTCCCCTCGTCGGGCGGGAGCGCGGCGATGAGTTCCTGGGCCAGCACACCGCGGTCGCGGAGCGGCTTGGCCTTCGCGGCGAGTTCTTGCACGAGGCGGGTCGCCTCGGCCTTGTCGCCAGCCTCACGAGCGTTGTGCAGCAGCGAGATGGTCTGCAGGTTCTCGGTGACGAGCTGGTCGAGCAGACGGGAGCGTTCCAGGAGGATGCGGTCCACGGCGGCGCGGCTGGCCGCGTCGAGCGGCATCACGCGGACGGCGGCCTCGGCGGGGTTCGTCTCCAGACGCACGACCTTGCCGGAGAAGTCCCGCTGCACCAGCGTCGGCGCGACCGCGGCCGCGGTGACGGCGGGGCCCTTGAGCGCGGAGCCGTCGGATGTCGGATCGGCCGGGGTCGAGGCGGGCTTGGCCGGCGCGGTCTTGCCCGTGGCCTTGCCGGGCTGGGCCAGCGCGGACGCGGCGGTGAGCGAGAGGCCGAGAACCGAGGCAGCGAGCAGACAGCGAATCATGTGGGTCCTCCGCGAGCGATCGGGACAACGAGCCGGGAACAGCGGACTCGGGGTCAACGAGGGTGGTCTATCGTCGGTGCACTATCGGCAGAACGCCAGCCCCCCGAGGCGGATTGCCCTCAACGGGACTGAGGGGCTATACGGGTTGCGCCGGGATCGGTTTCTGCACAACCCGCCCGCGGGCCTATAGGGTGGGCGACGGGCGGCGGGCTCGGGGCTCAGTTATCGGGCTTGGTTGGGGACTGGTTTGGGAGGCCGCGGATGAACTCGAAGGAACTCGCTGGGCGGATCGCCGAACTGGCCCTGTTGCGCGGGCAGTTCACCCTTCGGTCGGGAAAGACCAGCACGTATTACCTGGACAAGTACCTGTTCAGCACCCGCCCGGAGGTGCTCAAGGAACTCGGGCGGCTGTTCGCCGAGCGGATCCGCGAGATCGAGCGGTCGTCGGGGCAGCGGGTCGACCGCCTGGCCGGGGCGGAACTCGGGGGCATCCCCCTGGTGACCGCGGCGAGCCTGGAGACGGGGCTGCCGTGCATCTTCGTCCGCAACGCGAAGAAGGAGTACGGCACCGCGAAGCAGATGGAGGGGAAACTCGAGAAGGGCGAGACGGTGGTGTTCGTGGAGGATGTCGCGACCACCGGCGGGCAGGCGCTCGAGGCGGTCGGCGTGCTCAAGGATGCCGGCGCCCGGGTGCTGGCGGTGATCGCGACGATCGACCGTCTGGAGGGCGCGCGGGAGAACATCGAGAAGAGCGGGGCCCGGTTCGAGGCGCTCTTCACCACGCGAGATCTTGGCGTCGTCCAGTAGCGGTCACCCGAGCGACTTGAGCGTGCGGATCAACTGGATCCGCTGCGTCCGGTCCAGTTCCGCGGCGACCTGCAGGAAGAGCCAGCCGTAGAGCTTCTTGTCGGCGTTCTCGCCGTGCTCATCGACAAACTCTCCTACCAGGGTGCGGATCTTCGCCGCCTGGGATTCGGTGAGGTTCAGGTCCTTGGTCACGATCGTGTAGACGAGGTCCCCGGACTTGAGCATCCGCTCGAACGCGCGCCCGATCTCCTGCCCGAACGATTCGAGCTTCGCCGCGGCGACGGCCTCGAAGCGCGACTTCACCTTGCCATCGGGACCCGGCCGAGCCACGGCACTGGCGGCGACCGCGGCCCAGTAGTCGCGGAGGATGCCGTCGTACTCGGCCCGCTGATCGGGCGGGAGCGCCGCCCGGATCGCGGCTTGGAGCGAGCGTCCGCCGGTCGCCTCGCGGACGGGCCGCAGGCGGGCGTACGCCTCGGAGGCGAGATCGAGCTGGTCCAGTTTGTCGCCCGCGGCGCCGGCCGAGTTCAGGCGTGTGAGCAGGTCGATGTTGTCGGCGACGAACTCGTCAATCGCGGCCGCGCGCCGGTCGATGATGGCGCGGATGCTGGCGGCGGCTTCCTCATCGAGCGGCAGCAGCCTCGCCGCGGCGATCTCGGCGGGCATCTCCGGCGGCACGATGCGCCCGGCAAAGTCGTGGACGACGATGGTGGGGCGGGGAGCCGGGTCCTCGCTCGGCGTGGTCGACGGCCCGGCCAGCGGTGGAGGTGGGGCAACGACCAGTGCGAGTGTCAGGACGAACTGGAGCATGCAAGCGCTCCTTCAACGACGCGGCGTGCTACCGGAGCATGGTGAACGCGAACGCGGCGATCGCCACGACCGCGGCGACGATCACCCACACGGGCATCCGGGCGGCCGCGGGCGACATCGATTCGCCGCAGTGGTAGCAGATCTCCGCGTCGTCGTAGACCTCTTTCCTGCAGTGCGGGCAGGTGCGGGTGACGTCGGAGAACCTCGCGACATCATCCTCGGACGGGGCCTCGAGGTCGACATCGAGCGGCCCAAGGTCCTTGCCGCAGCACCCGCCGACAGGCCGCGCGGAGGCGCCGGCGCGAGCGGGCCCGCAGCAGCCCTTGCCGACGACGTCTCCGGTAGCGGGGGCGCGCCGCAGGGCGCGGGGGTCGTGTGAACGGGACTCGGGTGACGGGGCCATGGCCAAAGAGTACCCGGCCGTCGCCCGAGAGCGACCACTAACCTGATTTCGGCGTATCGGCACGCTGGCTGTGACGGACCTCAACACCCTCCGTTGACAGCCCCGAGCCAAACCTTGACGAACGCGGCGACATCGACTGGGGTCACGACGTGGTCGGCGTCGAAGTCTCCGCCGAGCGTGCCGGAGGCGACGGAAGCGGCCCACACCTGGATGAAGCGGGCGATGTCAGAAGCGTTCACCTCGCCGCTGTCGTCGAAGTCCGCCGGGCAGCGCGGGCAGCCGGTAAGCAGGGCGACATTCGACGAGGCAACGCCGCCGACCGTGGCGAAATAGCCGGCGACGTACAGGCGCGCCGGGCCATGCATCGACGCGGGCACGGAGACCGCCGAGCGGACCACGGGCCGACCGCTGGCGGCGGCGGTCATCGGCAGTTGCGTCCAGCCCGCGCCGTCGAACGCGGCGAGGCCCAAGAACGCGGACCCTGCTAGGAAGTCGCCTCCGACGATCAGGACCGGATGCGTCGGCCCGCCCGGCCCGTCCACATCGTGGACGGTCAACGAATACACCGACAACGGCGGTGAAACCGCGGCGGGCGCCTCCCACCGCGTGCCATTCCATCGGGCAAATGCCTGTGCCTCGGGCGAACCATCAATGCCGAACGTTCCGCCCGCGTAGAGCCGCGCCGGGTTCGGTCCTTCGCCATCGTCGTCATAGACCGCCAGGGCGCTGACGTTGCTGCCGGTCAGGCCGTCCATCGGTGACCACGCAACGCCGTCCCACGACGCAACGAGATTCGCCACGGTCCCGCCCGCCAGTTTGAAGCTTCCCCCGGCGATAAGCCGTGGGCCGCCGCCGGAGCCGTCGTCAAACACGACGACGGCTTCCACCGCCGTGGGACCGGGCGTACCGGATACGCCCGTCCCCAGCGGCCGCCACACCGCGCCGTCGTACGCCCCGATGCCGTTCAGGAGCGTCCCGCCGATGGTCGTGAACTGCCCCCCGACGACCAACTCGGGCCCCGGCCGCCCAGGCAGTGTGAGCGAAGCAATCGTGGCGACCGCACCGTTGGGAGCACCGCCGACCGCCGACCAGGATGTCCCATCAAGCCTTGAGAGCAGGTTTGAGCCCAGAAGACCTCCGCCGACGATGAGGCTGGCGCGCGGCTCGCCGGGGAAGGTGTGCGAGTGCAGGACCCTGGCATCAATCGGGCTTCCGGCTCCGGCAACGTACTCCCAGCGGTCCTCGTCGAGCCTGCTTACGGATCGCCGAGAAGTCGATGAGCCCACCGGGCATGTCAAATACACCGATCCACCGGGGTTCATCCCGTCGTCATGAAGTTCGATCCCGTACGCTTCTCGCAGCAGACCGGCGCCGAGAGCGACCAGTCTGGTTCCTCGGCGCAGGGCCACGTCGCCCGACATCACATTGCCGAAGATCCCAAATTTCCCGCCGATGACCAGTGCGGGCCCCTCGTCGTCCTCGATGGGCGCCATCACCCAGACCGCCACTTGGGAGTCTCCTCCCAATTCACCCGCGTACAGCGGGGCTCCGATCGCCGAATCCGCCCATTGCGTTCCGGTCCATTTGACCAGCCCCGGCCGAATCGCACCGCCCGCGACCAGGAAGTTCCCGCCAACGTACAACTGCGGCCCCGCGCCATCATCAACGACCGCGAGGGCGGTCACACTATGGTTCAAAGACACCCCGGCGCCAACGCCGACGCCGGTCCAGTTCGAACCGTCCCACCGCGCGACGCCCCGCGCCTCGACGCCGCCGACTTCGGTGAACTGACCGCCGACAAAGAGCCGCGGCGGATTGGGCCCCGCGCCATCTTCGTCAAACACCTCAACCGCGGTAATGGCGCTGTTGAAACCGCCTGGCGCCAGCGGGGTCCACACCCCGCCATCAAAACGGAACAGGCCGTCACCCACAGCCACGAGAGTCGGTCCTTCCGGGCCAGGGCCGTCGAGATCCAGCACCTTGAGAACACTCACCCAGCCGAAGGGGAACCCGGCGCTGGTCCAAACCTGGCCATCAAACTGGGCGACGCCGCCCAGCGAGGCACCGCCTTCCCCGGTATTCGACGAGGCACCGACATAGAGCCGCGGTCCATCGCCCGCATCAAACACGGCGGCGGAGTTGAATCCGGCATCGGTGCTAAGCCCCGCTCCCGGGATCTCCCACGAGTTGGAGATCGGATCGTGGCGCCGAACCCGGGATGTCGGGAACATGCCGACCGCGTACAGCCGCGGGAACCCCGTCGAGCCGTCGTCAAACGTGATCAGTTGAAAGATCTGCGTAACACCCGATCCGATCCGCGCCCATGACGAGCCCGTCCACTTCGCAGCGCTCTCGACCGGAACCCCACCCGCCTCGCGAAAGGCGCCGGCAACGACAACCGAGCGTCCGGCAGGCCCCTGCGGCCCATCCTCGTCGTACGCCACCGCCGTCTGCACTCCAATATACTGCGAGCCCGCAGTCCCCGGCCGCTGGAAGCCGTCGCTCCACCCCGGCGCACACGGCTGGGCTCCGGCTGCCGCCGCGGCCATCACAACAACCCCGGCGCCGAGGAGCGCCACCCGGCTCTGGAGCAAGACACAAGACTTTGCCGCGTCGAAGACCGACGCAAGTTCATTTCGTTGGAACAACATACGAATTCTCCTGCGGCTCGTGCCGCGATTGATTGGTTTATCTGCGGATCTGGCCGTCTCGGCTTAGCACCCACCCTGCACAGCCCCGAGCCAGACCTTGACGAACGCGGCGACATCGACTGGGGTCACGACTTGGTCGGCGTCGAAGTCTCCGCCGAGCGTGCCGGAGGCGACGGAAGCGGCCCACACCTGGATGAAGCGGGCGATGTCGGAGGTGTTCACCTCGCCGCTGTCATCAAAGTCCGCCGGGCACCGCGGGCAGCCGGTAAGCAAGGCCACATTCGACGAGGGGACGTTGTTGAGTGTTTCAAAGTGGCCCCCGACGAACAGTCGCGCCGGACCGTGCATCGAGGCGGGAATAGAGATCGACGCGTTGACCTTGGAGGAGGAGGTTGGGCCTGGAATGCCCGTGACCTGCGACCACTCCGACCCGTCGAACGCAGCGAGACCAAAGTAAGTCACCGAGCCAACACGAGAGAACCCGCCTCCCACGATCAGCAGCGGCCGTGCCGGGCCACCGGGGCCGTCGGGGTCATGAACAGTCATGGACGCCACGGTGTAATCCGGCAGCGCCGAGGCCGGGGGCTCCCACTGCACGCCGTTCCAGCGAGCGAAGTTGCGAGCCGAGGAACCCGGGATGTCGAACCGCCCCCCTGCGTACAGGCGCGGCGGGTTCGGGCCCTCGGCGTCGTCGTCAAAGACGATGAGATGAACCTCATCGGAAGTGAGAGTGGGGGAGAGCCCATCTCCCATGGCCGACCAGGAGGCGCCATCCCAGGCCGCAACCCGGCTCGCCGGCACGCCGCCGGCGCTGTCGAAGGTTCCCCCCACGATCAGCCGCGGCCCGGCGCCCGTCCCATCGTCAAACATGACCGCTGAAGTGACCTTCGAGAAGCCCGCCGTGTGGCCCACTCCCATCCCCAATGGCCGCCACACGGCTCCATCGAAGTAGGCGATTCGATTGAGAACCGTTTCGCCGATGTTCTGAAAGGCGCCGCCGGCGACAAGCACCGGGTGCGTCTGGCCCGGCAGCGTCAGCGATGACACCGTGCTGATGAGCCCGTCCGGATCCCCCCCGCCGAGCGAGGACCACGCCTGACCATTGTACTTCGCGATTCCCTTGATTGACTGATTACCGATTACCGTGAACTGTCCGCCCGCGACCAGGCTCGGCCGCGAATCACCGGGAAAAGTGTGAGAGGTCAATGCATTGACGGAGCCGGATTCCCTGGCGGAAACGTACTCCCATCCATCAGGCCGGTATCGGCAAACGGACATTGAAGTAATTGTGCCGTTCCTGGCGGAGACAGGTATGAGGCCGTAGATCGCGCCCCCCGGGGTCTGGCCATCATCGTGGAGCAACAGTCTCCACACATCACCGAGCGACCCGGCGCCAAGCGATCGCCATGTGGTGCCGCGTCGAAGCGCCACATCGCCCGACATGACGTTGCCGAAGAGGTTGAACTTGCCGCCGACAAGCAGGGCCGGGCCGTCCTCATCCTCGAGTGTCCTAAGAATAAAGACCGTTCCGCCGGTTGTTGCTGGGTTGATTGGGGGTAATACAAGGCCAGATCCGATCGCCGAATCCGCCCACGCCGAGCCGGTCCACTTGGCGAAGCAACTGCGGAAGAAACTACCGCCCGCGGTCCAAAAATCTCCGCCGACATAGAGCTGCGGACCGGCTCCGTCGTCGATCACAGACAAGGCGTACACACTGCCACCGGTCACCCCGGTGTCAAGCCCTGTCCAGTTCGTGCCGTCCCAGCGAGCGACACCGCGGATATCAACGCCCGACACGGTTGAGAAACTGCCCCCGACGAAGAGTCGTGGCGGATTGGGGCCATCTCCGTCCTCGTCAAAGACCGCAACACTCAAGATGCTCGAGTTGAATCCTCCTGTCGTCACCCTCACCCAAGCCCCATCGATGAGCCTGAAAACGCCGTCGTAACCGCAGGCTACAAGGTCAGGCGCCCCCGGCCCCGGGCCATCCAAGTCGATCACACTGAGGAGGGTGACCGGTCCAAACGGGAAGTCTGCACTCGTCCACGTCACGCCGTCGAACACGGCAATGGTCCCCAGCGACACTCCGCCCGAAATCTGATTGAAGCCGCTTGATAGGTACAGACGTGGGCCGGCGCCGTTGTCAGCGTCAAAGACCGCCGCGCAGTTCCAGTACCCGTGGTTCGTGATGTCAGCCCCGGCGGGGACCTCCCACGAGTTGGTGGCGGGCTCGAAACGACGGAAACGAGACGTGCTATTCCAGAAGTCTCCAATCATGTACAGCCGCGGGAATGGCGCCGAGCCATCGTTAAAGGTCAGCAGTTGCCAAGCGTGCTGTGGGCGGACGGCCGTGAAGTCAAGGGGCCCCAACGGGGCCCACGAGGAACCAGTCCATCTTGCTACATTCTGGACACGCTCACCACCCGCACTCTCAAACACACCCCCAATAACCAGCGCCGGTCTCGCGGGCCCCTGCGGTCCATCCTCGTCGTACATCACCGCCGTCTGCACTCCGGCATACGGATATCCAGATGTCCCCGGCTGCCGGAAACCGTCGCTCCACCCCGGCGCACACGGCTGGGCTCCGGCCACCGCCGCGGCGACCGCAACAACCCCGGCGCCGATGAGCGCCATCCGGCCTCGGCGCACACCGGAACTCACCACCTCAAGAACACGCCTCAGACCGACGCGATGGATTGGCACAGCCATATCTCCTGCGGCTCCAGCCGCGGTGGTGACGCGCAACTCGATGAGCCCCCGCGCTCGTGGCCACAGGCCACGCAAGGAACAGGACGATGTACACCCCTCGCGTGTGAGCGGGATTCGCCAATATCCGCGGCAATAGGGGCTTGCGCCCAAGCGGGGGCACCGCCCACCCACAACCCCAGCCCCCCCACCCCTACCCAAGCAACTATCAAAATCCTATCGACCAACCAATCACATTCTGTGCAATGGCTTGGTGCGCCACCTCTTACCTCCCATCCTCCGGGATCTTCACCAGCGGGCAGGGGATGTACCCCGACTTCCCATCGACCTTGCTCTTCTGCTTGTACGCCGCGCCGTTGAACAGGTGGTACGGGTGCAGTTTTCGAGCCTGGTGCAGCCGCGGGCTGCGCACGAGCGGCTCCTGCGGGTCAAAGTCGGTGTCGTCGAAGACACCGACCGTCACGCTCGACCGGTTGGGACCGTGGAAGTAAAACGCCATCTCGCCCTCCGACCGCAACTGCACGGCCGCCTGCTCCGCCGCCTTGCGGAAGTCGGCGAGGTCGTCGGCGCTGGGCCGCTGGGTGTCCGGTCTCCCGTAGTAGCCGATCTCCAGCGTGTACATCGCGGCGGCGCCGAGGCGCGCGCGCACCTTGCGGAGGTCCAGCTCGGGGATGCTCCCCGCCACCCCGCCCGCGGCGGGCGGCGCCAGGAACGCCCCCGCGTACGGCCGGCTGCCGTTCACCATGATCGCCTGCACCCGCTTCAACTCCGCCTGGGCCTCGTCCTTCCCGGGATCGTCGTACGACCCCAGAACCACCCAGGTCATCGCCCCGCGATCCTGTGTGTACGCCCCCTGCAACTGGCCCACTGTCCGGATCTGGCTCAGTGCCACGCGCGCCTGCTCCGCGCCGGTCAGCACCTTCTCGCCCGGCACGAGCGACGCGGCTTCGGGATCGTGGAACGAGGCGATGAAGATCACCCATCCCCCGGAGGCCGCCTGCGCCCCATCCTTCTTCACACCACCCCCGGGCGCCTCCGGCGAGCCGAACAGGCGCTTCCCTTCCTCTCGCAGGCGGCGGGGCGGTTCCGTTGCGGGCTGGTTCTGCGCCGGAGCGCTGGTCGACCACATCCCAGCCACCACCGCGAATGCCGTAACCACGTGCCGCATGCGCATATCCAATCTCCTGCATCCTCCCCATCTCGCCGCGCTCAACACCAGCACTGAGAACCAAGCGTATGAGCCCCGTCAACCGGGGAGTCGTGGTGCCACAAGTTAGTGTTCATAACACATTGCGATCACTGGACTTGGGGATATGGATCCGGGGCCGCAATCTGTAGAGTGTTTCCGCGACCGAGGTCGATACTTGGGGTGGCTCGTTCAGGCGTCGAGGGAAACGCCGCGGGCCCATGAACGGGGGTAGGCGATCTCGGGCCGCTGGCCTGGGCTCGCACCGGCCGAGGGAGTCTCGGCCGGCCAAACCGGCTCACGCCTGTCCACGGATGGACGGGCCAGGGCGAGGAGTACGGTGCGAGCATGAACGAGATCAGCAACCTCATCGGGCCCGGCAGCGGCTTTTCCACCAGCGATCGCCGCATCGTCGAGCGGGCCGGCGACGACCGCCCCGCCGCGCCACTGTCGCGCGCCCCGGACAGGGTCGAGATCTCCGAACAGGCAAGGGAGTCGGGCACCGTGATCATCAACTCCGACCGGCCGATCCGGCACGAACTGGTTGATCGCCTCCGCGGCGAAATCCGCGCGGGCACCTACGCCACCGAGGACAAGATCGACGCCGTCGTTGATCGGCTCACGCGCGCCGTCGACCTGCAGGCCTGACCCCTCCACAGGGGGCACCCCCCCTCTCCCCCCCAAGCACTACCGCGGTCGCTCCGGCACCTGGCCGGGCGGCTTGCCCATCGGCCCAGGCGCCGCCGCCTCGGGTTCGCCCGAGCGTGGCCGCGGGTCGATCTGGTCCGGCGCGGAATCTGCCGGCGCGCGCACAGGGCGCGCCACTGCGATCACCCCCGCCGCGAGCCCCTTGACCACCTCGGTGAACCGTTTGGCGTCGATCGTCTCGATGGTGTCCGTCGGCCCGTGGTAGTGCTTGGACCGGAAGTTCGCCGTGTCCGAGACGATCACCGCGGGGATCCCCATGGCCAGGAAACTCGCGTGGTCGGACCGCATGAAGTCCGGCACGGCCAGCGGCAGGATGTCGCCGGCGAACACCTTGACCCCCGGCCCCCCGCGTCGCATGGCCTTGATCAGCGGCTGGCTGAACCCCCGGTGCTGGATGATGCCGCCGACGGCGATGAAGTCCGCGGTCGTCGGCAGGTCCACGCTCACGGGGAGGGCCGGCCACTTCTGGCTGTTGGGCTCGTCGTTGAAGTACCCCAGCATGTCCAGGGAGAGCATGCCGACGACCTTGATCGTGCCGGCCTTGATCTCCGGCGCCAGGTCCGCCGCGTACCGGCCCGACCCGACCAGGCCGATGCCCAGCGGCTGGACCTCCTCAAGGTTGAAGAGACACAGGCGGACGGTCCGCTGCATGGGGACGTCCTTGAGCACGCGGGCCAGTTCCAGCACCGCGGCGACGCCGGTTCCGTTGTCGTCCGCCCCCGGCGCGATCGGCACGGCATCGAAGTGCGCGCCGACGATGATGATCTCCTTCGGCTTGGTCTGGCCGGGGATGTCGACGACGATGTTGTGCCAGACGGGCGAGGAGCCCGGTTCGCCGCGGCCCTCGAAGGCGCCGATCTCGTGCAGGGTCGGCTCGTAGCCGAGGGCCTTGAGCCGGTCCTGGAGCAGGGCCTCGGTCTTGACGAGGCCCTCGCGGTTCTCGTCGTCCCGCCATCCGGCGCGTTTGACGGGCAGGGCCTTGATGGTTTCGAGGAGCCGCTCCTGGCTGACCATCGCGGGGACCGCCGCGGGATCGGGGCCGGCGAGGAGGGTCAGGCACGCGGCGAGGTGGCAGGCGATCATGCCCGGAGCATACCGATGAACCGGGGCGGTGGTTGTCGGCGCGGCTAGCCGAGCACGATCTGGGTGCCGACGCCGGCGTCCGTGTAGATCTCCAGCAGCAGCGAGTGGGGGATGCGGCCGTCGATGATGTGGGCCTTGGGGACGCCCGCGGCGAGGGCGGTGAGGCAGGCATCGACCTTGGGGAGCATTCCCTCGCCGATGATCTTCCGGTCCACCAGCGAGTCGATCTCGGCCCGGGTGAGGGAGGAGACGTAGGAGTCCTGCGAGCCGGCGGGGTCGACGCGGATGCCGTGGGTGTCGGACATCATCACGAGCTTCTCGGCCTTGAGCGCGGCGGCGACGGTGCCCGCGGCGGTGTCGGCGTTGACATTGAGTTTCCAGACGCCGCCGCCGTCGCCCTCGCGCGGCGTGGCGCCGCCGGCCTCGGACATCGGTGTGTGGGAGATGGCGACCGGGGCGATGACGGGGATGTAGCCGTCCTCGCAGAGCGCCTCGAGCAGAACGGTGTTGACCTGCGTCACCTCGCCGACAAAGCCGATGTCGATCCCGGCCTTGTCGTGCGCATCGGGGAGGGTGAGGCGCTTGCCGAACATGACGCACGAGCCCATGGAGTGAAGGCCCATGGCGAAGGCGCCCGCGTCGGTGAGGTGGCGGACCAGGTCGGCGTTGATCTCCTGGCAGAGGACGCGCTCGGCGATCTCGAGGGTGCGGCGGTCGGTGTAGCGGCGGCCCTGGACGAAGCGGGCCTGGAGGCCGGCGGACTCCATCGCGGCGGTGATGGCCTTGCCGCCGCCGTGGACCAGCACGGGCCGCATGCCCACGGCGGACATGAAGGCGACGTCGCCGAGGAGGGAGCGGAGTTTGTCCTGGTCCTCCTGGACCGACCCGCCGACCTTGACGACGACGACGCGGTCCTTGAACCGCTGGATGTAGCGGTGGGCCTCGACGAGGGCGTTGGCTTTTTCGATGGCGACCGATTGCATGGGCGGAGTGTAGGGAGATAGGTAGGGTGATTGGCTGTGGGATAGCGGGGTGGCGGGTGCGGGTCTATGGGGCAAGCACAGACGGGAATGTCGCCGCAAAACGGCCTCGTTCAGGATGCCGGGCAAACAGGGCTCCAAAGACAGAGCCACCGGGGTCAGGCTAGAGCTAGGCGAGTAGAATGAAAACTAATGGAACACAACAGCAGCACTTTTGCGCAGATTGCGGCGCTAATCGGCCTCATTGGAGGCGTCATCGGGATAATCGGAGGTATCGCTGGGCCGTGGCTAGCCAATAGTGCCAATGCGCAAGCAAAGCGATCGGCCGATGCTGCAGAGCAAGCGAACAAAGACACCCAAAAAGGCCTCGCCGCGGCCGAAGTCGCAAACCGCCTCTTGCGGGAGCAGTTGCGGCTATCAATATCGGTGGACAATCCAAGCATCAGAATCACGGCAGAGGGAGGCTATGCAGATAGGCAAACAGCACTTCTCCACATCAACATCGTGAATACATGCGAGAAGTGCCTATACGTCGATAGAGTTGAGATTGTCAATAAAGACAGGACGGTGGCGTATGCTGCGCGGCCAGTGGGACCCGATGACTACCGATATCTTCCGACGCACGAGGACGTGCCAGTATCGACTCCGGTATATCCGGACCCCGACAAGCCTGTGCGGTACCTTGTGCGAGTCGACAAGAACAAGCTCCCGCAGGATGCCCCTGGGAGTCTCATAGCCTGCAACAGGATACGAGTGCAGCTGCTATCGGGAGAGGTGTTCTATGAGCCGCTCTTGGCCAACAGTTGGTTTAGGGACGTGTACTTCATGTACTTCCTAGACGAAGCAGGCAATCCGACCAATCGGGCTCCGTGACAAGCGGGGTGAATGGGTCGTCGTTGTTGGGGCAAGAGTTTGGGGCAGAAAAAAAGGTCGCGGCGGGATGGTGAATCCCGTCGGACCTCTTCCAGTGACTCATCGGGCGAGGGTGTCGACTTGCGTGGGGCAGCCAGTGAGGCGGGCCGGGGCTACTTCGCGTCGCAGCCGTAGAAGAAGCGAGCCTCGGAGATCTTGCCGTTCTTGACGCTGTAGAGGCACGTCTCGCTCATCGCCATGCGCTGCCCGGCCATGGGGCCGTCGCCGCAGGTGACGTCCATCTTCATCTCGACGGTGAACTGGTCGCCGTTGAAGAGGGGCTTGCCGCAGGAGGCGCTGTGGACGGTGTTGGTCTTGCCCCAGTGCTCGCTCATCTTGAGGAGCGCGGGCTTGCCCTCGGTGATGCGCTTGTAGGGGCTGCCGGGCATCTCCATCGCCTCGATGTGCTTCGCATCGTCGGCGTAGAGCTCCTGCATCGCCTCGTGGTACTTGCCGGAGTTGCAGAGTTCGTGGAGGCGATTCGCGACCTGCTGGGTGGCGGGGGAGGTGGGGAACGTTGGCGCGGATTGTGTGGATGTATTGCTCATGGCCCGAGTGTACGGGTCTGCTCCGAGGGGTCAACCATTAAGACTGGAGAAGAGAAAGAGCGGCAAAAACCGGCCCAAATGTGGGGAATTCCGGGGAGGCATGAAGATTGCTCTAATAAGCGAGGGGAGGACGGGCCACCGTGTCAGGGGGTCGGCGCATCGGCCCCTTTGAGCCCGGGCATCAGGCCGGCCTTCTTCATGGCCCGGAAGACGTCCGAGAGGCGGGTGAACGCCGCGAGGTTGCGCATCTGTTCGCCGTGGGGCCGGGCCGGGTAGCCGAACCAGGTTTCACCCGGGCCGATGTCGTTCATCACGCCGGAACCGGCGGCGACGGTGGCACGGGGTCCGATGGTGAGGTTGTCCGCGATGCCGACGCGTCCGGCGATGACGGCCCCGTCGCCGATAGTGACCGATCCGGCAATCCCCGAGTGGCCGCAGATGATGCAGGCCCGTCCGACGCGGCAGTTGTGGCCGATCTGGACGAGGTTGTCGATCTTGGTGCCGTCGCCGATGAGGGTGCTGCCGAACTTGCCGCGGTCGATGCTCGTGTTGGCCCCGATCTCGACGCCGTTGCCGACCTCGACCGAGCCGATGTGCGGGATCTTCACGAGGCCCTTGCCGTCGGGGGCGGGGAGGTAGCCGAAGCCGTCGGCTCCGATGGTCGTGCCCGGCCAGAGGATGCACATGGCTCCGACCGCGCAGCGGTCGAGCACGCGGACATGCGGGTGCAGGACGGTCCCGGGCCCGATCTTGACCGAAGCGCCGATGTAGACGCCGGCGTGGAGCACGGCGCCGTCGCCGATGACGCTCCCGGCGCCGATCACGCAGTTGGGCCCGATTGCGACGCCGGCGCCGAGTTTGGCCGTCGCGTCAACCAGGGCGGCCGGGTGCACCCCGGGCTCTGGGCGGGACTGGGGGGGCGCGAAGAGCTGCAGAACCCGGGTCATGGCCAGGTCGGCGTTGTCAACGACCAGCAGGGCGCGGGTGGAAGGATCGTGCTCGGGGACCTTGAGCGTGGAGGTGATCAACGCGGCGGCAGCCTTGGAGCCCCGCCAGCCCGCGGCGAAGGAGGCGCTGCGGATGAACGTCAGCGACTGCGGACCAGCACGGTCCATGGTCTCGAGGGAGGTAATTGGAAGATCATCGCGCCCGATCAATCGAGCGGAGAGCAAGGAAGCAATAGACCCGGTGGTGTTGGTCGGTGGCATGGAGGACGGGGAGAGGGCCTGGCGTTCAGGGCTTGGGCGCGGCGTTCGCACCGGCCTTACCGCCGGCGGCCTTCGCAGCAGCGTACTGGTTGTTCATCAGGACGAGCAGTTCGTCGGTGATGTCGTGGGCTGGGTCGATGTAGAGCATGCGCTTGAGCGAGATGATCCGGTTGATGTCGTCCGGCGGGATGTTCTCGGGGATGGTGACCTGCTCGTCGGAGGCCAGGACGATGGAGTAGCCGTTTTTCTTGGCGAGATCTTCGGCGCCTTTGTCGATGGAGGCGTACACCCCGCGGAGCATCTCGCCGGCCATCCGGGCGAGGTCGGTCCTCTGGTATTCCGTCTCGAACTTGAGCTCGACGCCCAGGCGGAGCATGCGCTCAAGGGCTGCGTAATACTGCGGTCCTCGCGGGAGTAGCCGTACGGCTTCTTCCTCGGCCTTGAGCTTCTTCTGGAGTTCGGTGACCTTCTTGCTCGCCGCGTCGCCCTTGGCCTGGATGTCGGCCTTGAGATCCTTCCACTCATCGAGAGAAACGAGGATCTTCTGAAGGTCGACGATGGCGATGACGGCTTGGGGGGGCGACAGGCGACCGGCGGTGAAGGCGAGTGATCCAGCCACGAGAACGACGGCGGCGAGGATCATGTGCATCGGTCGTGGGCTCTTCATCGTGATTCCTTTTTGATGACGGCTTCGGGGCAGAATAGTAGGGCCGCTGCGGAGGCTCCTGGCAGCCTTCGGGGGCGATGCTACCAGGGGATATCCATGGAGAACTGGAAGATCTGCTCCTGGTCACCCGGACCTGTGAGGATGGGGAAACCGAAGTCGAAGGCGAGGGGCGTGGGGCCGAGTTGGGCGACGGCGATACGGAGGCCAAAGCCGACGCTGACGCGGTAATCGTCAAAGCCCGGGGAATCGGTCACGGTGCCGGTATCGATGAAGACAACACCGGAGAGGAGGTCCTCGTACAGCGGCTGCTCGATCTCGGCGTTGAAGAAGAAGGACCAGGTGCCGCCGACCGGGTCGGTCGTCGGCTCTCCGGTGATGTTGCCGATGCCCTTTGGGGAGATCGTCCGGTACTGGAAGCCGCGGAACTGCTGGCCACCCATGTAGTACCGCTCGTAGACGGGCGAATCTTCGACGTTCTGCGGGATGTACCCGATGGCGCTGTGGAAGCTGAGCACGGTGGTGCGGCCAAGAAAGTTCTCGTAGATGGGCAGGTAGAGCGTGTAGTCGGCGGCGAGTTTGGTGAAGTTGAAGTCGCCGCCCAGGGCCCCGATCTGCTCGACGCTGAAGTTCATCTTGGTGCCGCGGGTGGTGCGGACGGCGCGGTCGTAGGTGGAGCGCGAGATGCGGAACCCAAGGCCCGTTACGACGTGGTCGTCGGCGACGGCGTAGACGTCGGTCGGGGCGTTGGGTTCGATGTCGACCAGGTGGGCGTCGTACCCGCGGGCGATGATCGAGGCAACCCACCGGTCGCCGAATCGCTGGCCAAGGCTGGCGGCGCCGCCGAATCGAAGTTCGGTGTAGTCGGTGTAGTTGCGGGTCCGGTAGTAGGCCTCGACCGAGCCGGTGTAGTCCGAGCCGAAGAGGGCGGGGTCAGCGATCGATGCCGAGTAGTTCTGGGTCTCGGTGCCGGGTGCGATGGTGAGGTTGAAAACCTGCCCGCCGCCGCGGAACGCTCGACCGAGGATGAGCTCCTCGAAGGACTCGGGCGTGTCCGTGATATCGAAGTTGCGCTGGGTGATGGAGATCGAGCCGATCAGCCCGGCGTCGGAGGTGATGCCGACTCCGAAGTTGATGTTGCCGGTGTTGGTCTCCTTGACCTCGACGAGCACGTCGCGGTGGAAGTCGTCGGGCGCGCCCGGAGGCTGCACGGTGGTCTTGACCGACGTCGGCTGCCCCGGGCCCGGGGCGCCCTCGAAGAGGCGGGAGGCGTCCAGTTTCTGTTTCGCTTCGCGGAGAGCGACCGTATCGAGCGGACGCTCGGGACGCAGCGGGTCGATGTACCGGCGGGGCACTTTCTGCTGGGTGATCTCGTTGCCCGCGATGGTGATCAGGCCGGTGATGTAGCGATTCCCCTCGGTAATGATGATGAGCAGGTCGACTTCAGGCTTGGTGGGGTCGCGCAGTTCGGCGCGGTTGATCCTGGCGTCGTAGTAGCCCATTTTGCCGTAGGCGTCGCTGATGATCTTCATCGACTTGTTGAGGTCGGTTACGGAGTAGGCGTCGCCGGTCTTGATGAGCATCAGCCCGGCGATCTGTTCGACGCTCAGGACTGTCGGCGGGCTGCCGGACCCGGCGCCCGTGCCGCGAGCGTCGCTGAGTTCGGCCTTGACGGATCGGAGCGTGAACTGGGGCCCCTCATCGATGACGAAGGTCACGATGGCTTCTTTGCCATCGGGCGAGGGCTGCACCTCTCGGTCGGCACGGACGTCGAGGTAGCCGCGGTCCTTGTAGAAGTTGACAAGCGAGGCGACGTCCTGGTCGAGGACATCGTCGTCGAGCGGACCGGTTTCGAACAGGCCGGCGACCTTCGTGTGGATCACCGGGCGGAGTTGGTCGGCTTCGAAGTGCTCGTTGCCGCGGAACCGGATGTCCGTGACCTTGATGCGGTCGCGCTCCCGGATCTGGAAGATCACGTTGCCGGTCTGCTCCAGTTCGCTCTGGTCCACAGTGACCTCGGCGAGGTAGTACCCCTTCTTGCGGTACAGGTCCTTGATGCGGTTGGCGGCGCGGGAGAGCTCGAACTCATCGACCGGGGTGCCGGCGAGCGGAGGGAGGACCGCGGCGATCTCCTGGTCGGAGATCTGGCGGTTGCCGACGGACAGGACGTCGGTGATGACCGGGGCTTCCTTGAACGAATAGATGAGGGCGACCGACTGGTCGTCAAAGGCCTGGACCCTTGCGTTGATCTCCTTGAAGCGGCCAAGGCGGTTGAGTCGCTTGATGTCCTCGCGGACGACGTCCGCGGAAAATGGCTGGCCGGACTTGGCCCGGATCTGGTTCTCAACGAGGCGCGGCTGGACCTTCTCAAGGCCGATAATCTGGACATCCCGGATGAGGCGGCCGTCATAGTCCGCAAGGGTCTCGATGGCGGGGACCAGCGGTGGCGGCGGCAGGTTCGCGGGCTGTGTGGGTGGAGGGGCGGGGGGGCGAGTGGGTTGCGCGTCGGAGGGCGGGCACAGCGCAAGCAGAACCACCGCGCAGAGGATGGCGCGGAGCGGCAACAGCCGGACGGCGTGCTGTCCGGAGCAGGGGCTCACAACGGGGAGACGATACTTTGGCGAGGGCTCGATCACAAACGGCTTGGTGTTCCCTGTGCGAGGGCATCGGGCCGACGCAGGTTCAGGTTATCCGGGATCGGCCCGGGGGGCTTGCGGCGGGGGCTTGAGGTCCGTAGGGTTGTCGCTTCACCCCGAGCCGCGGGTGGTCACGATGACCGTACCGGGGCCGGGCACATGGAAGGCCGAGTTGTTCGAGCGTCCGCGTGATTGAGCACGTGGGGCGCCGCGGGGTCCTGTCGTCATGCGTGACCTGGGGAGAAGACTGAGGCGGACGGGGATTGTGCTCGCCACGGCGGCGTCCGTGGCCCTGGGGCTGGCGCTGGTGTGGTGGTTCGTCACGCCCCAGAGTCTCTCGCGGATGGCTACAGGGGAGCTGGTCGCGGTGCTGGGGCTGTTTGTGCTGCCGGTGATCACGGTGGTGACATGGCTGCTGGAGCGGAGGGTGCCGAGGCGGAACGAGGTGGCCGAAGTGCCTCCACTGGCGCTCCCCAACGCGGTCATTACCGAGCGGGAGCAGACGCTGGCCGCGGGGCGCGAGGCAGGCGAGGCAGCGCGACGCGGGCGCGACGATGCCGATGTCCGGCCGAAGGCCGCGCCCACGCGGGTCGCCGGACGGGCGTAGGGCCGCGGCTTACTGCGGCAGGTTCACGGGCATCACGACATACTTGAAGGTCTCGTCCGCCGAGCGGATGAGCCCGGGCTTGTTGGAAGCCTTCAGTTCAACAATCACCTCTGCATCGGTGACAACACGGAGGGCGTCGGTGATGAACTGCGGGTTGAACGAGATATCGATGTCGTCGCCGTCGAAGGAGTTGAGGTCGACGCCGATCTCCGCTTCGCCCATCTCCGGGGCGCGGCTGGAAAGCGTGAGTTTCCTGCCGGACTTGGAGAACGACATCCGTACGCCGCGGGACTCCTCGTTGGTGAGCACGGCGGCCTTGCGCACGGCAAGGGAGAGATGCTCGCGATCGGCGGTGATCTTGCGGTCCTGGTCCTTGGGGATGACATCCTCGTAGGGGGGAAAGGTGCCCTCGACCAGGGTGGAGGAGAGGACGGCCCGCGGCGCGGTGGGCGCGGCGCCCTTCTTGCCCTCGCCCGCGCCCGCGTGCTCGAAGGCAAAGAAGATGCGGGAGTCGGTGATCGCGACGCGGACGATGTCCTCGTCGTTGTGCACGAGCTTGGGGACCATGGCCAGCGCCTTGGTGGGGATGATGCACGAGACCGGGGCGGCCTCCTTCCCCGCGCCGGAGCCGGAAACCACGGTGCGGCTGAGCGCCAGCCTGCGACCGTCGGTCGCGACCATCTCGAGCTTCTTCCCTTCGCGCCGGAGCAGGACGCCGTTGATGGCGTACCGGGAGGTCTCGCGGGCGGTCGCGAAGACGGAGCGCTGCACCAGCTGCATGAGTTGGCCAGCCGGGCAGGCGAAGACCGTCTTGGGTGCTTCCGCGCCGGTCGCGGCGACAACCGAAGCAAAGTCGGGGATCGGTGGGTACTCGCCCGCGGGGCCGAAGACCCTGAAGTGGGCGTTGGCGCCGCGGATGTCGCAGCGGTCGCCCTGGGACTCAAGGGTGAGTGTGGGCTCCCCCTCTTCCGCGGAGACAATCTGGCGGAGCTTGTCCGCGGGGACGAGGGCGGTGCCGGGCTCGGCGATGTCGACCTGCGAGAGCGACAGGATCAGCGACGATTCCGCATCGGAGCCGGCGATGGTCAGTTCGCTCCCGCCGGGACCCTTGGTCGCCACAAGGCGGATGGACGAGAGTTGGGGGGTTGGGGTGCGGGTCGGGACGACGCCGGCAACGAGGTTGACCGCCTCGAGCAGGGCGCCGCGATCACAGATGACCTTCATGCAGGGGCTCCAGGGCAGAATCGGATAGTGGCGGGGGCAGTGTACCCGGTCGCGCGGCCGCGGAGAGGGCGTATCGGGGCCCGTCGAAGTTGCGGGCGGCGCCGGGATTGGGGATATTCCCCGCACAGTACGGTGAAGCACAACCCCCTTCCCGCCTATGGTCTATCTCGGCAGGGGGGCGGTGTTGTGTTTGGTTTGTGTTTGAACCTACAAAGTACCACGCGCCGGCCTTGTGGTCGCCGTGGAGAAAGGGATTCCGGCATGTCATTCGAAGCGGTGGTGCACGCGCAGGCGATCGAGCTCGACAAGTTGGCGCTGGAGATGACCGCCGCGGCGGGCAGCGGGCACCCGACGACGGCGATGAGCCTCGGGCACATCGTCACGGTGCTGATGTTCAGCTCCATGCGGTGGTCGCCGGATTACCCCGATTACCCGACCTCGGACCGGCTCGTTCTCTCGGAGGGGCACGCGGTGCCGATCGTCTACGCGGCGTGCGCGAAGCTTGGGGTGATGATCGGCAAGGGCGAGACTCGGAGGCGGATGACGGTCGAGGACGCCATGAAGCTGCGGGCGATGGACTCGGAGATCGACGGGCACCCGAACCCGATCGAGGGGTTCCCGTTCTTTGACGCCGCGACGGGCTCGCTGGGACAGGGGTTGTCGGTCGCGGCGGGGCTCGCGGAGGCGGCCCGTCTCGACGGGCTGGATCGGCGGATCTACTGCATCATCGGGGACGGGGAGAGCCGGGAAGGCCAGGTCAGCGAGGCGCTGGACTTCATCGCCGAGCGGAAGCTCACGGCGGTGCTGCCGATCTTCAACTGCAACGAGTACGGCCAGTCCGACCGGGTCTCGGGCCAGCAGAGCTGGGAGAAGATCAAGGCCAAGCTCGAGGCGTTCGGGTACGACGCGAAGGTGATCGACGGGCACAACCCGAGCCAGATCAAGGGGGCCTTCGACGAGTTCGCCCAGCGGGCCGGAACGGACGGCAAGCCGATGGCGGTGGTGGCCAGGACGGTCAAGGGCTGGGGCGTGTCGTCGATGCACGGCAACGGCTGGCACGGCAAGCCGGCCTCGGGTGACACGCTCAAGAAGGCCCTCGCGGAGCTGGCGGAGAAGCGGCAGGAGGTCACGAGTTCGCTGGTGTCCTCCGACCAGTTCACGATCCAGCCGCCCAAGGAAATGGCTCCCAAGGAGGTCGCCTTCGGCGAGGCGCCCAGCTTCAACGCGATGATGAAGAAGCTCGACATGGAGAGTGCCGTGCACTCCGGCAAGATGGCGACGCGCCGGGCCTACGGCGCGGCGCTTCGCGCCATGGGCCAGGCCAACGACCGGATCGTCGTGCTGGACGCGGACGTTTCGAACTCGACCTACGCCGACATGTTCCGCAAGGACGCGGCGCTGGCCGACCGCTTCATCGAGTGCAAGATCGCGGAGCAGAACATGTTCTCCGCCGCGGCGGGGCTGTCGGCGGGCGGGAAGATCCCGTTCTGCTCGACCTTCGCGAAATTCGTCACGCGCGGTTACGACCAGATCGAGATGGCAATCAACTCCGGGGCCAACCTGAAGATCGTCGGCAGCCACGCGGGCATCACGCTCGCGGCGGACGGCCCGAGCCAGATGTCGCTCCCGGATGTCTCCTGGTTCCGCTCGTGGACCACCATGCGTGACCACCGCGGCAACCCGGGCTGCTACCTGCTCCAGCCGTGCGACGCCTACTCGGCCTACGGCCTCGCCCAGGCGATGGCGGAGTACGAGGGCGCCTGCTACATGCGGACGCTTCGGGCCGATACCGAGTTCATCTACGGCGACGACCAGGTCTTCAACCTCGGCGGGATGGAGGTTCTGAGTCAGGGCCGCGATGTGCTGCTGTGCGCCGCCGGCTACATGGTGCACGAGGCCAACCGGGCCATCGACCTGCTCGACAAGGCGGGCATCTCGGCCACGCTGGTCGATATGTACTCGATCCCGTTCGACGCCGACGCGCTGCTCGACCTGGCGGGCGCCAACGGCGGCTACGTCATTACGCTCGAGGACAACTACGGTGGCGGCCTCGGCTCGGCCGTGGCGGACGCGATCACCAACTCCGGCGACGCGTTCACACTCGAGCAGATGCACGTCCGCCGCATCCCCAAGAGCGCCAGGACCGAGGCCGAGATGCTCCAGATGTGCGGCCTGACGGCCAAGGACATCGTGCAGACGGCGATGAAGCTGCTGCAGGTCGTGTAACCCCGGGCGGACTAATCCCGTTGGCGGTTGGATGGCGGCCCGCCGCGCGGTCGATGCACGCCCGCGGGTGGTTGGGTATTCTCTCGCCACCGGCGACGCCGATGACAGGACGGAGCCCGGCGCCCATGATTCGGCGCCGGGTTGGGCCGGTCGCACCCCGAGAGCCCGTTCATGAAGCTGTCCATTGTCATCCCGGTGTACAACGAGCAGGCGACGATCAAGGCCATCGTCGAGCACGTGCGGGCGGTTGATCTCGGCGATGTCGAGAAGGAGATCGTCTGCGTCGACGATTGCTCGACCGACGCGACGCGGGAGCGGCTCCGCGAGATGGCGGCCCAGGGGACGATCAGGGCGTACTACCACGAGGTGAACCAGGGGAAGGGTGCTGCGCTGCGGACCGGCTTCGCCTCCGCGACCGGCGACATGGTGATCATCCAGGATGCCGATCTCGAGTACGACCCGAAGGAGTACCCGCGCCTGATCCGGCCGATCCTCGACGGCAAGGCGGATGTTGTGTTCGGGTCCAGGTTCGTCGGCGGGGAGTCGCACCGCGTGCTCTACTTCTGGCACTCGCTGGGCAACCGCGTGCTGACGCTGCTCTCCAACGCCCTGACCAACCTCAACCTTACCGACATGGAGGTCTGCTACAAGGTCTTCAGGCGGGAGGTGATCCAGAGGATCCGGGTGGAGGAGAACCGGTTCGGGTTTGAGCCCGAGATCACCGCCAAGGTGGCGCGGCTCGGCTGCCGGATCTACGAGGTAGGCGTGTCGTACTCGGGCCGCACGTACGCGGAGGGGAAGAAGATCGGTTGGAAGGACGGGGTGCGGGCGATCTGGTGCATCCTCAAGTACAACCTCTTCAGGACCGACGACCCGGGGAGCGGCCCGGCGCGGTAGGGCGGAGCACCGACATGCCGGAGGCGAACGCACAGGTGCCTGCATTCCGCAACCGGCCGGGCGCCCTGTACTGGCTGCTCGCGGCGGCCCTCGTGGCCTATGTGGCCCTGTGCACCGGCAACCGCGACAACAAGATCGGTGCGGACGCGTGGGAGCACCACCGCGTGCTCGTGGCGCTCACGAACAACATCTGGAACCCGGGCAACCCCACACAGGCGTCGGACGAGCCGTCGATCCGGTACTCGCCCTCGAACGTCGCGCTCGCCGCGGTGTGCCGCCTCACAGGGGCGGATCCGTACCGGGCGCTGAGCGCGATGGCCGTGGTGAACACGGTGCTGCTGGTCGCGGGTGTGGCGCTGCTGCTTGCGGGGTTCGGCCGGGCGGGCGCCGCCGGGTCGGCCCTGCTGATCATGGTGAGTCTCTACGGGGGGGCGCCGGCGTACGCCAACTCGTACGCGCTGAGCGACCTTCCATGGCACCAGGTCAACCCATCGGCGCTCAGCTTCGCGCTGGCCCTGATCATGATGGCCGCGCTTCGGCGGGTACTGCTGGGCGGCTCGGCGTGGGTGTGGGGCGCGGTGGTCTCGCTGCTTCTCCCGGTGGCCGTGCTCGACCACGCCATGACCGGGATCTTCGCGGCGGTGGGCCTCGGGGTGATCGCCGTGCTCGGCGAGCCGCGGCGGCGCTGGCCGGCGATCGCGGTTGTCGGTATCGCCGGGTGTGTCGCGGCGGGCGCGTGCCTCGCGTGGCCGTGGTTCGATTTCCTCCGCGCCGTGAGGTCCAAGCCGGACCTGGCGTACTGGTTCACCCCGGGCATCCTCATGCAGATGCTCTTCGTCTGGTGCATGCCCGCGGCGGTGCTGAGCCTGTTCAGCCTGCTCAGCGCCGATCGGCGGACGGTGCAGACGCTCCTCGCCGGGGCGGGGGCGTGCTTCGGGCTCGGAGTTGGCGCGATGATCGTGAAGTCGCCGACCCTGGCGCGTCTGCCGTTGCCGGGGCTCGTGTTCCTACACATGGCGGTGGCGCTGTACGCCGATGAGGCGCGCCTGTTTGATGTTCGGTCGTGGCCGGCCCGCCTGCGCAGCCTGCTGGCCGTTCCCCCGGGCGCCGCGCTCCAGGCGATCACGCAGACCGCGGTCGCCGCGACCATCGTCTACTTCCTGGTGCCGCAGGCGATCGATGTCATCAAAGAGCCGCATCTGGCTCGCCCGCTGCTCGCGCCGCTGATGGGTGCAAGGAACCTGCAGATCACCCTCCGCGCCGACCTTGGCCGCCTGCTGGAAGGCATAGGGGAGCGGGACGTCGTGCTGTCGGATCTCACGACGTCGTGGGCGATCCCCTCGGCCCGGGGCAGGATCGTCGGCGCGTTGCACTACGAGTTCTTTGCGCCCGACCAGGCAGGCAAGGAATCCGACACGGTCCGATTCTTCCAGGAGGGCGTCCCGGGATCGCTCCGTGCCGAGATCATCCGGCGTCAAGGCGTGCGGTGGATTGTGCTCGATTCCACGCAGATCCCGTCGGGCGTCTACGCATCGCTGATCGAACCTTCTGCTGTAGTGCGCCAGGAAGGATCGCTGGTGCTGATGGACGCGACGAAGTGGCTCGAAGCCGCCGGGGCTCCGAGGTAAGGCGGGCCGCGGGCGTCTGCCCCCGGCCTGCCGCACGGACTCATGGATGCCGGAGGCTCAGGGGCAGCCGAATGACAACGCGGCATTCCACGTGGATACGAACACGGCAATGTCCGACGGGGTGACAAACCCGTCGCAATCGAAGTCTCCGCCGTACGTGCCCGCCATCAGGCTGGCGTTCCACAGCGTGACGAACTGCGCGATATCGGCCGGGGTCACGACGCCGTCGCCGTCGAAATCCGCCGGGCAGCCGCGGGAGCAGTAGACGATCTCGCCCACTGGCAGCGGGCTGAACTGCGGCATGAACTCGAACCCTTGAAGGAAGGTCGCCGCGAGTTGCCGGGTGGATGTGGTGATCGCCAGTTGGGTCTCCTGGGGTCCGGGTCCCTCGAGGCAGGTCGTTACGCCGAGCAGGTTCGGCACGACCAGGTACACATCGTTCCCGCCGTTGGTCGGGGTGATGGTCGTTGTCCCCGCGATCGCGTAGGCCAGGCGCCGCTGGGGCCGGTTGATCGCGTGGCCCTCCGTGCTCAGGGCGCCGCCGTACTGCCGCGCGAGGCCCAGAGCGCCCGCGCCCGAGAAGCGGAGCATCGCGGCCGACGTGATGCCGCCCGCCGCGGGCACCGTGGTGCCGGCGATGACGATCGACGGATCGCGCGTCCAGCGAACCGCGGCGAATCCGACAACAAACCGGGGGATCTCAACCGTCCATGCCGGAACGAAGACCGGGTCGGTGCGCAACAGGAATGAAGCGCTCACGACCGGCGGCGGCGTGAGCGAGCGGCCGATCAGGGCGATGTCGCCGGTGGTGTTGACGTCCAAGCCATCCCCGAAGAGGCGCTTGTTGGGCTGGATGAACTCGCGGTACCCCAGTGGATTCCCGCCCGGGTCGGTCCTCAGGAGGAACGCCCGCTCGAGTCCGATCGCGGCGTCCAGCAGCGTGCCGGAGACGATGAACCCCGCCGCGTCCTCGCGCACGTCGGAGAAGCTCATGGATCCCTGGATCCCCGGCGCGATGTAGATGCGCTGGAACAGCGGGTTGCCCGCGCCATCGACCTTCAGGAGCGTGCCGGATGTGGGGCCGCCCGCCGCGGGCTGAATCCGCCCGACGCACACGAACCCGCCGTCGAAGGTCTGCCGAACGGCTACGCCCGCGGGGAAGTCGAGGAACGGCGTTCCCTGGTAGCAGCGAGCCCAGACATGATTGCCGAGCGCATCGACCCGGAGCAGCACGATGCCGAATCCGGGGAACAAGGTGGTCTCGCCCCCGACGATGTACCCACCGGTTCGCACACCGTGAACGGAGTAACCGGCAGTCCGGGCGTTGGGTCCGGTGTCGAGCACGCCGCTCCACTCCACGGGCCCTTCGTACTTAAACTTCACGACATGGATCCCGTTGGTCGGGGGCCCGCCGGGGAGGATCGCTCCGCGGATCTCGCCCGCGGTGATGTAGCCGCAGTCAAAGGTCTCTTCGATCGCGTAGGCGGTCTCGTTCGCCAGTGTTCCCACTGCCCGTTGGTAGATCTGGGCTATCGCGCCGGGGGCCAGCACGACGAGCGCAGCTGCGCCCGCCGCTGCTCGCAGCGCCGGTACGACAAGGGACACCACGCAACGGATGACGTTGATCATGGCCAGCTCCTTTCCCTGTTGGTACGGAGGCGCGGCCGGATGATGAACGCTCGCGCCACGGCCACCTTACCGCCTGGTGCCATGCAGCCAAGCGAACAGACTGCGAGCCTGCAGAAAACAAGGGTGTTCACGGGATCGGCCGCGCCGAGCGCCGCCACGACAGGAAGTCGTCGCTGGTGTTGATGTTGGCCGCGATCCGCTCGGGCACGAGGACGTGCACAACACGGTCGGGAGGCAGCGCGGCGTGCAGCGATCGATCCCCACCTGTTGTGAGACGAGATCTGAGTGCGGCGCGGGAGGCCTGTCGGTACACACCAAAGCACGGTTCCGGTCGGTGGCCGTCGGTCGAAGCAAGCACGGCCCACATCGTGGGGGAGCGCCCGGCTTTGTTGAGGATGGCGCGGACGACGTCCGGAGTGACCGCCGGCATGTCTCCGGCGAGGACAAAGACATCCAGGTCCGTGGCCTCGAGCGCGGAGACAACGCCGCCGATGGGTCCGGTGCCCGGGTAGCAATCCGCGATCACGCGGTCGCTCCTCGCGGCGACCTCCGGGTCGCAGTCCCCGACAAGCACAACACCCCCGCCAAACACGTCGCGGAGCGCCTTGATCGGAACATCAATGAGCCAACGGCCGCCCTCGTCGGGACCGATCGGCTCGCGGAGTTTGTCGCGTCCAAAGCGGGAACTTCTCCCACCTGCAAGGACCACGGGCTGGATTGCCGGGGCCACCGCTCTTAGTCCTCGTGGGCGATCACCCTGCCGGTGACGGGGCTTGCGTCGGGGCGGCCGTCGTCCTGCACGTCGCCGCGGAGGGTCTCGATCGCGTGCGGCAGGATGTCGAGCAGGGCTTCGAGGTTCTCGCGCGAGCCGCGGGGCGATCCGGGGAGGGTGAGAAGAAGCGTCCGGTTGATCACCCCGGCAACCCCCCGCGAGAGGAACGCGCGCGGGGTCTTGGCAAGGCATCGATGGCGCGCGAGTTCCATCAGCCCCGGGTGCGGGCGCTGGATGACGCGCATCGCCGCCTCTGGCGTGACATCGCGCGGGGCCAGGCCGGTGCCGCCGGTCGAGAGAATGAGATCGAGCCCGAGCGATGGCGCTGCCCACTCGAGGAACACGGCCGAAAGACGGTCCACTTCGTCGGGAACGGTCCCCGTCACGGCGATCACGGCGCCGAGGCGCTCGCGTGCGATCTCGGCGAGCCCGGGGCCGGAAGTGTCCGCCGCCTCGCCGCGGGAGCAGCGGTCCGAGACGGTGAGCACGCCGACCTTGATGGGCGGCGACAGGGTCATGCGCCGGGACCTCCCGATGGCTCCTTGGCGACGTAGTGACCGCTGCGGCCGCCGGACTTCTCGATGATTCGCAGCCCGTCGATACGGATCGCCTTGTCGATGGCCTTCCCCATATCGATGACGGTCAGGGCCGCGACCGCCGCGGCGGTGAGCGCCTCCATCTCGACGCCCGTTCGGGCGTGGCACCGGGCCTCGGCGCGGATCACGACGCGAGTGCCATCGAGGGTGATGCGGACGTCGGCGTGGTCCAGCGGCAGCGTGTGGCACAGCGGGATGATTTCGTCGGTCCGCTTCGCGGCCTGGATTCCGGCGAGCCGGGCGACCTCGATCAGGTTGCCCTTGGCCAGCGCGTTGGCGTGGATCGCGCGGGCCAGTTCGGGTGAGACCGTGACGAGCGCCTCGGCTATCGCGGCCCGTTCCGTCACCGGCTTCTCGCCTACCGGCACCATGCGGGCGTTTCCGTCGGTGCTTAGGTGCGACAACCCGGATGGTGGCGTCGGAGCCGGCATGATGAGACTCTAGCCGGACGCCCCGCGGCCCCGCTCAACCGGTCCATGAGTAGAACGGCCACGGCCCCTCGCCGGAGGCTCCGGGCGGGACCTCGACGAATCCATCCGACGCGGCGGCGCCCGCCACATCGCCGCTGCTGGCCGGGGCGACCAGTTCGCCAACGCCCGGCTCAAGGAGCCGCACCGGGCGGTGCCACCACAAGGCGATCGTCCCTGAGTCCGGCTTGCGAAGCCGGATGAACCCTGTTGGCCCCAGCGGTGCGGAGAGGCCGGCCTGCACGGCAAGGGCCGGGAGCACGATGCGCCGCGCCGTCACCATGACCGAGAGCGGATTGCCCGGCAGGCCGAAGACCGGCCGGCCCGGCGCGAGCACGGCCCCGAGGATCGGCTTGCCCGGCCGCTGGGGGAGCCTGTGGAAGATTACGTGCGCGGCCAGCGACTGCACCGCCGCGGGAACATAGTCCCTCGCTCCCATCGAGACGCCGCCGGTCAGGATGATCGCATCGCAGTGCACGGCCAGTTCGGCGGTGGCCCGGGCGATGCCGTCCCGGTCGTCGCGGGCCCGGGGTCCGACCAGGGGATCGATCCATCCGTGGGCGAAGAGCATCGCCTCCAGCGCCGGGCCGTTGGAATCACGGATCTGCCACGGGGTGATCTGGTCGCGCAGGTCGCTGATCTCGTCGCCGGTGGTGAGAATGCCAACCTTCACCTGCCGGTACACCAGCGGACGGGCGCACCCGAAGGCCGCCAGCGCCGCGGCGACCGGGGCCGTGACCTCCCGCCCAGCGGGGATGATCATCTCGCCGGCCCGGACGTTCTCGCCGCGGCGGCGGATCGACTCCCACATGCGGATGGAGGAGGCCGCGACGGGAGTGAGTGAGATCGAACGCTCCCGCTCCGTCACCAGTTCGCGCTTGATGACCGCGTCGGCGCCCATCGGGATCGCCGCGCCAGTCACGATCCGGAGCGCGGCGCCGGCGGGCAGCGCCTGCGGCTCAAGCCCGATGTGGACCTCACCCACGACGGGCATGGGGGCCGGGGGCGCGCCGGTGACGAACGGAGCCAGATCGGCCAGTCGCACGGCGTACCCATCCATTGCAGAGACATCGAGCGCTGGGCTGTCGCGGTCGGCAACCACGGCCTCGCCGAGCACCCGGCCGGGGGCTTCGGCGAGCGGGATCCGCTCCATCTGCAGGCGCCTGATGCGAGGAAGCAGCGCATCAAGCGCCTGCTGCGGCGACTGGTACGCAAACTCGGCGGCGGGCGTGGCTGAACCGGGGGTGACGCTGGTCATGGCCTTGGCTCGGCGAGTGAAGGGACCGGCGGGCCTGCGGGGGTGGACATCTGAGCGTAGGCCCGGGGTGAGGGCGGGCTCCGCAAGACGGGTACTACGGTTCCGCGGTGTCGGGCGTTTCGGGGGTCTCGTGGGTAGCCGGCGGCTGCCCCGTCGTGGTGGTCGTTGTCGTCGACCCAGCGGACCATGCGTTGGGAATACCCATGCCCATGAACTGGCTTTCCAGCTTGACCCCGCTGATGACGAGCTCGCCGTTGTAGATGCGGGTCAGGTCGATGGTGCTCCTGGCGCCGGCGATATCCGGTCGGAAGACCAGTTCGATCGTCGTCGCGTTGAGACCGGTGATCGGGGCGCTCAGGTATCGAACACCACCTGATTCAACGGACCCGGGCTCCGCGGAGGATTCCACGCTGGTGTTGAGCACGCCAAGCTCAAACTCGGCCGAGCCCTCCGATTCACGAGCAAAGACGCGAAACGAGAAGTCCAGCGAGGGCTTTGCGAGCTCGAACTGCAGCGCAATCGTGCGCCGGTTGCGATTGTCATCCGGACCCGGGAACATGGCATTCTCATAGAACGTTGCTTGGCTCGGCCTCAATCGGTCCAGCAACTCTCGCCGGGATTGGTCCGTCGGTTCCACCAGTTCGATCGCGGCCACCTCCTCGGGCAGAATCTGTACGGTTGTTGAGAGTCGAGCCACGCGTCGCGCGGAGGGATCAACGGCGCCAGGGTCCTTCCAGGACTGAGCGCGGCTGATTAAGGGCTCAGCGGTTGACCAGAGTTCGACATCAACCGTGTGCATCCCTGGAGAGAGCTCCCGTGGGAGTCGGTACGACCACGCGGAACTAAAGCTGGACGATCCGCCGCTCTTGGAGCCGAGAAGGTACACGTAGGCGGCTCGTTTGTCGCCACGCGGCTCGTCGGCAGACGAGGCCTGGGCGAGGGAAGTCTGTCGTCGCATTCGCCAGCCCGCGGGATCTCCAAGCTCGGCATCGCCGACCCGGACCATGGCTAGGGCCACGCCGCACATCAACTTCGATGTCGCCGCCGTCCGCGATTCCTTGATGTCGACCATGAGCGAGAGGGGATCTCCGAGCCGGATGCGTGGCCTCGCCTTGAGATTGAACACACCCGCACCGTTCCAGTAGCGAGAGCGCTGTTCGCTGCTCAAGGAACCGCCCGACTCGGCGAACTCGATCACATTCCCCCAGACTTCGGTCCAGGGCATGGTGGCGTCGGACTGGATATCCAGGGCGGTCTCGACGATCGCCCGAATCTGATCGCTGCTGAGCGAGCCGGTGAGGACGCGACTCTCCACTTCGTCCGCGATGGCCTGGTGAACCGGTCCGCGCGAGTGCCTTGCCTGCCACAGGAGCAGCCCGGTGGGGAGGTACTTGTTAATATCTGTTCCGGTCGTCGATGCATAGACCAGCATCGACAGCGGGGCCAACGGCACGAGCACAAGGACCCCGCCGATGACGAGCAAGGGGACCAGCCGCTTGCGAGCCCCGATTCGAATAAAGCCCTCTCGTTTGAGGCCGGCCCCGCATTCGGGGCAGGTGATGGCTGGCGGGTAAATGCCCTGGAGATCAAACGCGCACTGGCGGCAGATCGGGTGATCGTTGATCCGATAGCCCCGGCGCCCGAAGACAATGCACAGGATGCCAACGAAGAACGATCCCAGGAGTGCAAAGAACAGGTTGGGGGTCATCAAAGGCTCCGTGGGTATAGCACCCAGTGTACTTGCGACCAATGTTCACGGAGTGTTCCGTAGACCCGGAGTCCAATGAAACGCGTACCCTTGCTTCATGATGCGAATCAGGGTCCTGCTCTTTGGTCCCGAGGCTGCCGCGGCGGGGTGCGATGGGGTTGATGTTGAAGTGGAGGATGCGACGTGCGCCGGAGTGCTCATCGCGCTCGCCGAGCAGCACCCGGCCCTTCGAAGCGCCGCCGCGAGCGCCCGGCTCGCGGTCAACCGGGAGCTCTCGCCGGCTCAGCGGGAAATCCGGGCTGGGGATGAACTCGCCCTGATCGGCCTGGTGTCCGGCGGATGAGCGTGCACGTGGACATCCTGACCGGTCCTCTGCCCGAGGCGCCGCCGCGGCGGGACCTGGGCTTGGGCGAAGGCTTCGAGGTGGGGGCCGTCGTTGTCTTTGAAGGGGTCGTGAGAGAGACGGAGGATCGAAGGCCCCTCGTCGCGCTGGAGTACCAGGCGTACGAACCCATGGCACAGGAGTCGATCCGGAAGATTGCCGGCGACCTGATCGCCCGGTTCGGGTTGATCGCCGTGCGGGTCGAGCACAGCCGCGGAGCCGTGCCGGTCGGGGCCATCTCGTTCCGGCTGACGGTCGTTGCCGTCCACCGCAAGGAGGCGCTGGCCGCCGCGGATGAGTTCATCGACGTTCTGAAGCGGGATGTCCCGATCTGGAAGAAGGCGGTGTATCGGGACCCATGAGCGGTGCGGCCCGTTATCGCGGGATGACATGAACGCTCGGGGCCTTGACCAGCACAGCCGCGCGCGAGCCAGGCGCCAGCCCGAGATCGGCCACCGAAGCGAGAGTGATGATGGCGGCGAGGGCAAACCCGCAGTCCACGCGGACGATGGCGAGCGGCCCTGCCGGCTCGATGGACCGAACGGTCGCGGGGAGTCGATTGCGCGCGCTGTCGTGGCCAAGTTCGGATGAGTCGGTCAGGATGACATCCGCCGCGCGGATCCGGACTAACGCCGCGCCCGAGTACAGCGTCGGGGCCAGCGCCGAGAGCGTGGTTCGGCCGACGGCGACGTCCGCGAGGCCGTCTCGCACCCGCTCGACGCGTGCCTCGAGGACGGTCTCGAGCCCCAGCGGCTCGGGGAAGGCCGCGTCCTGAAGCCGGGAGAAGGCCTCGGCAATCGGGCCGGAATCCACGACGCCGGCGCCGTCCGGGGCGAGCGCCACGGCGTAGTCGGCGAGGGCGAGGGCCTCGAGACGATCGTGGGTTACGACCAGCGCCGGGGTACGGGAGAGCAGGATAATGCCTCGGAGGTCGCGCCGGAGTTGGTCTCGCGCTGCCGCATCGAGCGATGACAGCGGTTCATCGAGCAGCAGCAGCCGCGGCTTCGCGGCGAGAGCGCGGGCGAGGGCCACCCGTTGTCGCTGCCCCCCGGAGAGTTCACTTGGCCGCCGCCGCTCCAGGCCGGAGAGCGTGAGGGCATCGAGCAGCAGATCCGTCCGCTTCCGCCGCTCCGGGCGGGGGAGATCGCGGATCGGATACTGGATGTTGCGCCGCACACTCAGGTGGGGGAAGAGCGATGGCTCCTGCGGCACGTACCCCAGGTCGCGCTGCTGCGGCGGCAGCGAAAGCCCCGCGCGGGAATCGAACCATGTCTGTGCGCCGCAGCGGATCGTTCCGTCGGCCGCCGTGTCCAGGCCGGCCAGACATCGGAGGATGGTGGTCTTGCCCGAGCCCGACGGTCCGAGCAGCGCCGTGATGGGCGACTGCCGAAGGGGGATGGCCACCGCGGCGCGCACGGTGGGCCCGGCGGGGTACGCCCGATGAATGTCGATCAGCAGCCCATGGCCGTCATCGACCATGTCCGCCTCCGCATGAGCGAGTAGGTCAGCACGAGCGCCGCGAACGCGAGGGCGAGCAGAACGATTGATGTACGCGCCGCGGCGCCGTAGTGCATGGCCTGCACATCGTCGTAGATCGATATGGAGGCCACACGCGTCCGACCGGGAATGTTCCCGCCGATCATCAGGACCACGCCGAACTCGCCCACCGTATGGGCAAACGACAGGATCGACCCCGCCAGGAGCCCCGGAGCGGACAACGGCAGCACCAGGCGGAAGAACGTCGCGCGGCGAGAGACCCCGAGGGACCATGACGTCTCGATCAGCCGCCGGTCAACGCCTGCGAACGCCGCGGCCACGGGCTGCACCATGAACGGGAGGCTGTACAGGACCGACGCGATCACCAATCCGGGGAACGTGAAGACCAGCCGAAACCCCGCCAGGGACTCGACGGCGCGGCCCGCGGGGTTCGACGGACCGAGCGCCACCAGCAGGTAGAAGCCAAGGACGGTCGGAGGAAGTACGATCGGCAGCGCCACGACGGCCTCGACAAGCACCTTCCATTTCCGCGGCGAGAACGCGAGCCACGCGGCGATCGGCACACCGATCAGCAGCAGCAGCGCGGTTGTCGCGGCGGCGAGTCGCAGGCTCAACAGGATGGCGTCCCAATCCATCGCCGCAGTTTACGGGGTTGCGGAGACAGGGGTGAGGCCGTGGCGAGCGAGCGTCTCGCCGCCGCGGGGCGACAAGATCAGGCCTGCGAACTCGCGAGCGGCAGGGCCCTGCGGCGACGACTTCAGCACGACCACGCCGTGTTCGATTGGCTCGTACGCGGTCGCCGGGATCGCAATCCATCGGCCCGAACCGGACAGCGGGGGCATGGATACGAGGCTCCGTGGCAGGATGGCGGCCTCCGCCGCGCCGGCGTGTGCAAACTGGGCCGCCTGCTCGACGTTCTCTCCATAGGCAAGTTTCGTCGCGACCAACTCGTAGAGGCCAAGCGACCGGAGTGCCGAGGTTGCGGCCTGCCCGTAGGGCGCGTGGTCCGGGTTGGCGATGGCGATCTGCCTCACCGCGCCGGAGCGAAGCACATCCAGGGCGAGCCCGTCCGCGCTCGCGGCAGCGGTGGCCGGCAGCCAGAGTACGAGCTCCCCGCGGGCGTAGGGTCGGGGAGGATCGAGCGTGAGCCCGGCGGCCGCGAGCGCTGCCGGGTAGTTCATATCCGCGGAGAGGAAGACATCAAACGGAGCGCCGTTGCGCATCTGTGCCACGAGCGTGCCAGAGGCCCCGGGAGTGACCGTGACCCTTACCCCCGGGTGATCGGACTCGAACTCGCGGGCGAGAGCCTCGGCCACCGCCCGGACCGATGACGCCGCGGCGACCCGCAGAACGCGGTCGTCTTCGTGGCTTGGTGCCTTCGAACAGCCGGCGGCCAGCAGGGCCAGCACAATGAGAACAAGCGCGCCAAAGCGGGACATGAATCAACCCCCGATCGCCGACATCGGCCGGTCGGGCTGGGTGAAGGCCGGCGTGTTGATGCCGTGCCCGGCCTGCTTGGTCCATATCGCATCGACCAGGAACCCGGCGATGGCTTCGTCATCGCGTCCCCCCCTTAGGAGCGGCCGCACGTCGAACTCATCCAGGCTGAACAGGCACGGGCGAACCTTGCCATCGGCGGTGATGCGGAGCCGGCTGCACGCCCCGCAGAACGGCCGCGAGACCGGCGCAATCACCCCGATGCGTGATCCCTCGCCCGGAGGCAGGTCGGCGAACTGGTAGGAGAGCGAGGTGCTGTCCGCCGCGTCCCGGCCGGCCGGGACAATCGGGTACACGGCGCCGATCCGGTCGACGATCTCGCTCGCGGGCACCAACAGCGATGGGTTCCAGTGCCGGCCGGAATCCAGCGGCATGTACTCGATGTACCGCATCTCTACGCCCAGATCCCGTGCCAGCGACGCGAGCGGAACAACCTCGTCCTCGTTGAAACCGCGGACAATGACCGCGTTGAGCTTGAGACGGGCAAACCCGGCACGCTGGGCGGCCCGAATCCCGTCGACCACCGCCGCGGGCGATGATCGGGAACGGGTGATCGCCGCGAACCGGCCGGGCTGGATCGAATCGATCGACACGGTCAGGCGGGTAAGCCCGGCGTCGCGCCAGGCCCGGAGGCGGTCCAGCTCGAGGCGCGATCCGTTGGTGGTCATGGCGAGATCGTGAACGCCGGTCGAGGCGATCCCCGCGATGATCCCGTCGAGGCCCGGGTGGATCGTGGGCTCGCCCCCGGTCAGGCGGATCTTCCGGATGCCAAGCCCCACCGCGATTCCGGCGAGACGGACCATTTCCTGGTCACTCAGCAGGTCCTCCCGCGGCAGGAAGGCGACGTCCGGGTCCATGCAGTAGGTGCAGCGGAAGTTGCACCGGTCTGTGATGGACAGCCGCAGATCGCGGATCTCGCGGCCGTGGGAGTCGATGAGCCGGCGCTGCCCGTGGGGGGCCGGTGGCAGGTCCGCCCCGCCCGAAGCGGACGAAGGCCGCAGTATGGTTAGCCGCAGTGTCATCGCTCGTGCGTAGGGTAGGTGGGGCCCGGGTGCTGCCCCGCGGCGTGGACATACCGAGGGGCAGCCGAAACCGCGGGTACGCTTGGTTGGATGCGGAGCCGGATGATGAAGCAGATGACGGCTGGAGGGGGTTGGCCGGCGATCTGGTACACGCTGAAGAAGGCACGCGCAGCCGGCGGAGTCGTTCGCATGGTTCGTGCGCTGTCGTCGCGCAACGCATGCAAGACGTGCGCGCTCGGGATGGGCGGGCAGCAGGGGGGGATGCGGAACGAGGCCGGACGGTTCCCCGAGGTCTGCAAGAAGTCGGTGCAGGCGATGGCCGCGGACATGCAGGGGCGGATCCGGGCCGGATTCTTCGACGAGTTCTCGTTCGACAAGCTGGAGCGGATGTCGCCGCGGGAGCTCGAGGCCGCGGGCCGGCTGACCGAGCCGCTGGTGGCCGGCCCGGGGGATGAGTCGTACCGGCCGGTCTCGTGGGACGAAGCCTTGCGGCTGGTCACGCAACGCATGGGCGCCGCCCCACGGGATGAGACCTTCTTCTACTTCAGCGGTCGGTCGTCGAACGAGGCCGGCTTCCTGCTCCAGGTCGTCGCTCGTGTCTACGGCACGAATAACGTCAACAACTGCTCCTACTTCTGCCACCAGGCATCAGGGGTCGGGCTCTCGAGCGTTACGGGGTCGGGAACGGCCACGATTACCCTCGAGGATCTCGATGCGTGCGACCTCGTCTTCGTCATCGGGGGCAACCCCGCGTCCAACCACCCACGTCTGATGCGCACGCTGGTCGATCTTAAGCGTCGCGGCGGGAAGGTTGTTGTCGCTAATCCGCTGCGAGAAATCGGCCTCGTGAACTTCCGCGTGCCTTCGGATGTGCGGAGCATGCTCTTTGGATCGAAGATCGCGGACGAGTACATCCAGCCCCACATCGGTGGCGACATCGCGCTGCTCACAGGCATGGCCCGCGCGCTGCTGGACCGGGGCGCCACGGACGAACAGTACATCGCCGACCACACCGACGGATGGGAGGCGTTCCGCGCCGCCGTGATGGAGACCGATTGGGGCGTGATCGAGTCGTCCTCGGGCGTGCCGCGGCACCAGATCGAGCGAGCCGCCGGGATGTACGCCGCGGCACGCAGAGCCGTGTTCTGCTGGACTATGGGCATCACCCACCACGAGCACGGAGTGGCCAACGTCCAGATGATCGCGAACCTGGCCCTGATGCGGGGCATGGTTGGCCGCGCGGGCGCCGGGCTGCTGCCGCTCCGGGGCCACTCGAACGTCCAGGGGATCGGATCCATGGGCGCCGTGCCCGAACTCAAGGGGTCGGTGCTCGGCCGTCTCGAGGAGGTGCTCGGTGTATCGCTACCGCGGACACCCGGCATGGACACGCTCTCGTGCGTATCGAAGGCCGGATCGGGCGGGGTCCGGTTCGCGCTGCACCTGGGCGGAAACCTCTTTGGTTCGTGCCCGGATGCAGCCGCCGCGGAGCGGTCGCTGCGGCAGATCGACACGACGGTGTTCATGAGCACGACGCTTAATACCGGGCACGCACGGGGCCGGGGCCGGACCTCGATCATCCTCCCGGTCCGGGCCCGCGACGAGGAGACGCAGGCGACAACCCAGGAATCGATGTTCAACTTCGTCCGCCTCAGTGACGGCGGGAGAGCGAGGCACGAGGGACCGCGGAGCGAGGTCGAGGTGATCGCGCAGATCGCCGAGGGCGTGATGGGGCACCGGGGGCCGCTCGACTTCACGGCACTGCGGCGGCACGACGAAATCAGGAGCCTCATCGCCCGGGTTGTTCCCGGATACGGCGGCGCAGCGGACATCGGGAGAACTCGCAAGGAGTTCGCGGTTGCCGGTCGCACGTTCCACCAGCCGCGGTTCACCACCGAAACCGGTCGCGCGAGGTTCCACGCTGTGCGAGTGCCGGCGCTCAAGGAAATGGGATCGGGCGAGTTCCGGCTGATGACGATCCGGTCCGAGGGGCAGTTCAACACGGTGGTTTACGAGGAAGGGGACGTCTACCGCGCCCAGGAGCGACGGGACGTGGTCCTGATGGTGGCGGCCGACATGCTCCGGCTCGGGCTCAGGCGAGACGACCGGGTCACCGTTCGGAGCGCCGCGGGCGAGATGGCCGACCTCCTCGCCCGGGAGGCGCCCATCCGCGAGGGCAACGCCGCGATGTACTACCCGGAGGCAAATGTGCTGGTTCCCGCGGCGGTCGACTCGGCGTCCAGGACCCCGGCGTTCAAGAACGTCATCGTGCGCATCGAGAAGTGCCGCCGGTTGGCGGTGGCACCCCGCGGGTGAGCACTCCGCGCAAGAGAAAGGCCGCCCAGCCGATTTGGCGGGGCGGCCTTGGACTTGTGCCGGGGTCTTGGTTAGCAGCCGGTCGAGAGGGAGTTGAACCACCGGGCGATGAACACGGCAATGTCGCTCGGTGTGATGACGCCGTCGTGGTCGACGTCGGTGCTGAGCGTGCTCTGGCTGATGTCCATGGTCCAGTTGTTGATGAACGTCGCGATATCGGAGGGCGTGACCACCGAGTTGCCGTCCCAATCAGTGAGGCAGCGGACGCGGAAGCCCATGGTCATGGCGCCGGAGCCGTCGGCGGTGGTGACGGTCACGGAGCGGAACTGGGTGCCCGACGGCGCATCATCCGCGATGTCGAACGACAACCCGGAGATCGAGGTGTTGCCGGCCCCAACGAGCGGCGTGCCGGAAACGGTGACGCCCGTGCCTGACACGACGACGTTCGAGGCCGAGGTGACTCCGCCGAAGTTGGCGCCGGAGATAGACACCGGTACGGAGAAGCCCTGCCGACCGAACGCCGGCGAGACACTCGTAACGGCCGGGACCAGATTCACGTTGACGGTAAACGAGTTGTTGACGGTGGCGGTCCCGTCCTCGGTGGTGACTGTCACGTTCCGCGGCCCGGTCGGCGCGGCGGGGTCAACCAGGAACGACAGACCAGTGACCACGGTGCCCCCCGGATTGACCGATGGGGAACCGACGACGGTGACGCCCGTTCCCGATACCACGACGTCGTCGGGAGCATCAACATTGTGCAGCGCCGTTCCGGTGATGGTGACCGGCACCGAGGTGCCCTGCAGGCCGGAGACGGGCGAGATGTCGGACACCGAGAGGCCCGCTGTTCCGCCATAGACCGTCACCATGATGGTGTCGGTCGCCGACATCCCGTTGGAGTCCGTGACCCGCAGCGTCACGGGGTACACCCCGTTCACGTTGTACACGCGGGTGGGCTGCGAGCTATTGGCGATCTCGAATGTCCCGTTGCCGTCAAGGTCCCACGCATAGGTCGTCAGCGAAGTCCCAGACTCGGTGGCGCGGGAGTTGAGGGCGCCGTAGAAGAAGCAGGTCGTTCCGGCCTGGACTCGCTTGTCGAGCCCGGCGATCACCGCCGGTGGCGCCTTGCTGGTGCCGACGCGGATGATCAGGTCGTACAACTGCACCGTCTGGTCCGCGGTCGGGTTGGGGCCCACATCCACGACGCGGACGGTGTAGGTGCCCGCCGCCAGCGGCGTCTGCGAGATGGTCTCGGTGACGCCCGGTCCGCCCGCCGCGGCAGATGCGATGATAGTCGTGCCCGAGGAGTTGCGTAGTTCCAGGGTCAGGTTGCCCGCCTGGTCCGCGTTGACGGTCCCGAGCGAGTCAGTATTGCAGTCGGTTGATTGCTGGCCGTTGCTGTACGAGCCGCCCGTCGGGTCGACGGTGATGGTCACGTTCTGGGCTGAGGAGAGCGTGAACGAGAACCAGTCCTCGTCCGTGTTATTGAAGCCCGACGTCCCGTTGGTCGACAGATCGCGCTGGATGACCGAACGGACCGAAGGGCTTGTCAGGTTGCCGAACGCCGTCGCGTTCGCCGCCGAGTTGTTGCCGGAGAACCGATCCCCGTGGTTGCGCTGCACGCCCCGGATGTCATCGATCTGCGCCCCGTCGAAGTTGGTGTTGATGAAGGGCTCCATCAACTTGGTGTGGTCGCAGGGGACGGGGTGCGGGTGGCCCAGCCCGTGCCCGTGCTCGTGAGAGATCACGTTGCGCAGGTAGCGGTACGTGTTGGAGGTCGATCCCAGGTTGCCGGGCCCGAAGTAGTCCGTGTTGATCAGCATGTCGGCGCCGCCGTTGGGGTAGTAGTCGTACGCCAAAAAGTTGGGCGTGCCGCGTCCGTTCCCGCCGATCCGGATATCACCCCGTGTGGTGGTGTGCGTGGTGCTCCCGCTTCGCGAGGAGTTGTTGTCGGGCGACTCTGAGTAGGTCAGGCCGGCAAGGCGGCGCCACGTGGCCAGGCCCTGTCTGATCAGCTCTCGACCCTTGTCGAGGTTTGCGGCCCCGAAGACCGACGAGCTGGTCATGACCGCGTTGAGCGTGTTTGGCATGCCGTCCCAGTCCACGCCGTCATCGGGGAACGAGTAGGTCAGGGCGGCCCGCTGGGCTCGGCCAGCAGGGCCCTGCTGCCCCGTCCCCGTCCACACCGTGCCGGTTGTGAAGTACCGCAGCCCACCGGGCTGGACGTCGCCCGCGGGAGGCAATAGCGAGGTGCGGGCCAGGAGGTCCGCAAGTTCCTTTTCCGTCAGGTTCGCCGGGTAGCACGCCTCGGGCGCCGTCATCCTCATCAGCAAGGGCAGCGGGCGATCCTCTGCCGGCTTATCGGCGGTGGGACCGTTGTCCGCAAGGCACGCCGCGGTTCCCGCGGCGAGCACCAGTGTCGCCGGGATCGAGCGCCGGATGTTCGCGAAACGCGTGGGCATGATCAGGTCCTTTCTCTTCGGGTCGACCGGCGCCGGTGCCGGCGTTGGCAATGAAAAGGGGGGCCGGTTGGCCCCCCTCGTTCGCAACAGGGGTCGGGATAGTACTTACGAACAGCCGTTGGAAACGCTGTTGAACCACGACGCGATGAACACCGCGATATCGCTCGGCGTGATCACGTTGTCGTGATCGACGTCTGTGTTGAGCGTGAGCTGGCTGATATCCATCGTCCAGTTGTTGATGAACGTCGCGATATCCGCCGGCGTGACGACCGAGTTGCCGTCCCAGTCCGCCAGGCATCGGACGCGGAAGCCCATGGTGAGCGAACCGACCCCGTCGATCGTGGAGACGGTTACGGACCGGAACTGCGTGCCCGACGGAGCGTCGTCCGCGATATCGAACGACAGGCCGGTGATGGTGGTGTTGCCGTTGGTGACGATCGGGGTGCCGGAAACGGCCACACCGGTGCCGGAGACAACCACATCAGATGCAGAGTTGACGTTGCCGAAGTTCGTGCCGGTGATCGTCACGGGCACCGAGAAGCCCTGGCGCCCGAACGTCGGGGACACGCTGTCGACCGTCGGGAGGACGTTGGCGATCACAGTGAACGAGTTGTTAGCCGTATCGGCGCCATCCTCGGTGGTGACGGTCACGTTGCGAGATCCCAGCGTCGCCCCGCCCGACACGTTGAACGAGAGGCCCGTCACGACCGTCCCGCCCGGGTTGACCGATGGGGAGCCCGTGACGGTCACGCCCGTTCCCGAGACCACGACGTCCGTCGCAGAGTCGACATTGTGGAGGCCCGTGCCCGTGATGGTCACCGGGACCACAGTTCCCTGGGCGCCCGTGTTGGGCGAGATGTTGCTGACCACCACGCCCGAGGCGCCGCCGAACACGGTCACCAGGATCGTGTCCGTCGCGGACATTCCATTGGAGTCGGTGACCCGCAGTGTCACGGGGTACACGCCGTTGACCGAGTAGGTGCGGTTGGGGGTCGCGTTGTTGGCGATCTCGAACGTTCCATTGCCGTCAAGATCCCACGCATAGGTCGTGATGGCGACGCCCGACTCGAGCGGCCGGCTGTTGATGTTCCCCATGAAGAAGCAGGTCTGGCCGGCCTGGATGCGCTTGTTGACGCCGGCGATCGCCTGCGGCGGGGCCTTGGCGATGCCCACACGGATCGTGAGCGTGTACAACTGCACAGTCTGGTTCGCGTTGGGCCCGACGTCGACGACTCGCACCGTGTACGTGCCGGCGGGGAGCAGCGGTTGAGTGATGACCTCGTTGGATCCGGCCGGGGCGCTCGAAGATGAGGCGATCACCGACGTGCCGTCCGCGCTCCGGAGCTCGAGGTTGAGATTGCCGGCCTGGTCGGCGTTGACGGTCGTGGTCGATCCGTTGCAGCTGCTCGATTGCTGCCCGTTCGTGTAGCTTCCGCCCGTTGGGTCAACGGTGATCGTGACATTCTGGGCGGCGAAGAGCGTGAAGCGGAACCAGTCCTCGTCGCTGTTGTTCGCGCCCGAGGTGCCGTTGGTGGACAACTCCGGCTGGATGATCGACATCGCGGTGATGTCCCCGAAATCCTTGGCATTAGCCGCGGAGTTGTTGCCGGAGAACCGGTCGCCGAAGTTGCGCTGACCGCCCCGGATGTCGTCGATCTGCAGCGAGTCGAAGTTGACGTTGATGAACGGCTCCATCAGCTTCGTGTTGTTGCACGGCACGGTGTGGATCATGCCCAGGCCGTGTCCGTGCTCGTGCCCGAGCACGTTGCGGAAGAAGCGGTAGTTGTTGGTCGAACTCAGGAAGTTGCCGCCGGTGAAGTCGCCCGAGTCGAGGACCATGTCGCCGCCCGAGCTGGGGAAGTAGTTGTACGCGAGCACGCCGTTGGCGCCGTCGAGCAGGGTGGAACCGACGCGGATATTGCCGCGGGTCGGGACATTGGCCGTGCTGGTGGTGTAGCCGGCGTTGTCATCGGACACTTCGTTGTAGGTCAGCCCGCAGTACCGCCGCCACGAGCCGTAGAACTGCCGGACATACTCGCGCCCGCGGTCGTTGTTCCCGGCGCCGAAGGCCGAGTCAAAGCGGGCATTGAGCACGTTCGGACCGGCCGGGAAGCCGGAACCGGGGTCGCCCCAGGAGACGCCGTCGATCGGGAACGAGTAGGTCAGGCTTGTCGCGGTTGCGGTCCCGGCGCCGCCGACCACGCCCGCGCCGACCCACGTCGTGCCGGCGACAAAGAACCGCAGGTCGCCCTCGGCCAGCAGGCCCGGCGGGAGCGAGTCGTACATGCGGATGATGTTCTCCATCTGCTTCGGCGAGGACTTGGGTGAGAAGCACAGCGGGCTGCGGGCGATCCTTTCCAGCAGCTCCTCTTTGCGGCACGCGGGGTCCTCGGCCGAGGCGCAGTACGCGTCCAGCGCCGCATCGAGCACCCTCATGGTGTCGGCGGAGCAGCACGACGAATCGCAGTCCGCATGCGGCGTCTCGTCGGCCGCGGCCGCGAGACCCGAGATCGAGAGAAGGGCGGCGGCGCTCAGCGCAGCCCCAACAAGTGTGCCGTTCGTGGAGCGGAAGAGGTCGCGTCTCATATCGTCATTCTCCGGGAGTGGGGGACTGGGATCAGTGCCGGCGACGCCCGGTGCGCGGAGCGCAGGACGCCGACCAGGTCGGCGAAGAAAAATGTCACGAACCACTGGGCCTGTTGCATCCGGCGTTCCAGGCCTCGGTAGACCGGGGATCGGCGACGAGCCTTCCCGGGCTCGCCGCGCGCACCGGCGCCACCGTGCCGTATCGCTATCAGGTGTTCGCGGCGAAGCGTCATTCAGCGAGTGCCTCACACAACCACGTTCCCGGGAGGGACCGATTGGTCCATCCGGGGTCGTGGGTACAACTGGATCGAATCGGACCCGCACGGGCTGCCGCCCGCGTGGTCCGTGAGATGCTCCTAGCAGCCCCCGCTGAGGCCGCTGAACCAACTGTTGATGAACTGTCCGATGTCCGCGGGTTCCACGGTTCCGTTGCCGTCATAGTCCCCGTTGAGGTTCCCGAGCTGGAGCGAGACCAGCCACGTGCTGACAAACTGGGCGATATCGGCCGGCTCGAACTGGCCGTTCCCATCCCAGTCGGCCGGGCAGTGGCACTCGTCGGGAACGTTGTCGCGGTTGACGTCCCGGCTCGAGCCCGCGGCGATGTCGCAGCGATCGGCGCGGCCGTTGCTGTTGCAATCGGTGATCGCCGCCGTCGGGACGATCTTGTAGACCTCGCCGGTGAGTTCGCAGATGTACACCTCGCCGAAGGCATCCTCGCCGAAGGAGACGATCTGCGTGATCGCCTGCGTCCCCGGCGGGTCAAGCTCCGTGGTCCGATCGACGAAGTTCGTATACCCGCCGGATCCGTTCGGGACCAGCGAGAAGATCTTGTTGCTGCACACATCCGCGAAGAAGTAGGTGCCGTTCAGCGACGGGATCGCGCACCCGCGGTACACGACGCCGCCGGTGATGGAGCACCCGGTCGCGTTTGTCGGAGGAACCATCGAGGTGTGGCCGTAGGTCAGGAACGGCGCGGTCAGGGTCCCTGCGCCCGGGCAGTTGGACGTGTTGTACGTCGCGGTGCCCTCGTAGCACCGCCACCCGTAGTTCCTGCCGCCGAAATAGGTCCCCTGGCCGGGCATGGAGTTGGGCGTGGTCGCCCGCTCGTAGTTGATCTCCTCCCACAGATCCTGACCGACGTCGGCGATGTAGAGATCCCCGGTGGCGCGATCGAACGAGTTCCGCCACGGATTCCGCAGGCCGTACGACCAGATCTCCGGCGTCACACCGGCAGTGGCCGGGAACGGGTTGTTCGCCGGAATCGCGTAGTTGCGGTTCGGATCCGCGGGGAACGCATCGGGACCGTCGACATCGATGCGGATCATCTTGCCGAGCAGCTTCGACATGTCCTGGGCGTTGCCGATGCCGGTCGTGTGCCCGGTGCCGGTGTCGCCGCCGTTCCCGCCATCGCCCAGCGCGATGTACAGGTACCCATCGGGGCCGAAGCTCATCCAGCCGCCGTTGTGGTTCGTTTGCGGCTGGTCCACCACCAGGAGGATCTGCTCCGAAGCAGGGTCGGCAAGGTTCGCATCCGCAACCGAGCGGGTGAACCGCGACACCACCGTCTGGCCCTGGCCGAACGATCCGCCCGGCCTCGTGTAGTTCACGTACAGAAAACCATTGCTCGCGTAGTTCGGGTGGAAGGCCAGGCCGAGCAGCCCCTGCTCGCTGTCCGTGGCGACCCCGGGAATCGAGAGAAACGGCGTCGCAAGCACAGCGTTATTCGGAAGTTGGAGGATGCGGACGCGCCCGGTCGTTCCGTTGCGCCCCTCAACGATGAACGCCCGGGTGAAATCCCCGGGCGCGTGGGTGACATACAGCGGCCGCGAGAGACCAAAGGCGACGCGGGTGGTCGTCAGTGACTGGGCCAGGGCACCCGGTGCCGCGACCACACCCACGGCAAGGGCCGCGGCGATCGAGTTCAGCGGGGTACAAACGCCCCGGACGACTGAGGCCAGTCGCATGCACCTACTCCTTTGAGCCGTAGTCTGGCTTGAACACGCGCACCCAGCGGATCGCCGGGGACTTCTAATCTAATCGACCGATACGGCGAGGCCACAGATGCAGTTCCCCACCCGCCCAAATCCCGGGAGGGTGGCGGCAGAATCGGACCGAATCGGCCCTTCCGAAACGAATCAGGACAGGTCGATGCCAATCAAAACACGAGCATGATTCACGATGGACACGGCCCCGACAGGGCGGCAAACCAGAGGTTGACGAACAGTCCGATATCTGCGGGTTCGCATGCGCCGTTGCGGTCAGCGTCAGCCTCCAAGGTTCCCTGGTTTACTCCATTGCTCCAGGCCAGCACGAACGCTGCGATATCTCCCGGCGTGACCGAGCCGTCACGATCAAAGTCCGCGAGGCAGCGAGCCTGGCACACGCTCGTGGTCGCGGACACGGCGACCGTGTCCACCTGCCAGCCGCGGAACCCGTTGGCGACACTGTCGATGGTGTCGAACTCCCATCGCACCCCGACCTGCTGCCCCGCGAAGGCGGTCAGGTCGACGGTGCGGGTCGACCACGTGCCCTGGGGCGGCGTGTCGACAACGGTCCCGTTCACGAACACGCGGTGCAGGTCGTAGCTCGTCGAACTCTCGGTCTGCACGCTCGAGCAATAGGTGAGCGAGATCGAGCCTCCGCCGGGGACCGCTGGCAGCGCCAGTGTCGGCATCGTGAGCGAGCCGACGTTGGCGGCTCCCGTGGCGTACGTGCAGGTGGAGTCCAGGTTGTACGCCATCCAGGGCGCGGATTCGCACGCCGGCGTCACCGCGCACGCCGAGGCGGCATGCCACAACCCCGTCGCCGTCCAGCCCGCCGGTAGCCCGCCGGCAAACCCTTCCTCTGTGATCGATGCGGTCTGCAGCGTTCCGACCACGAACGAATACGCTCCGGCACCCGGCGCTGAGCGAACACCCGTCGACACCCCCTCGGCGGTCGCGAAGTACTGGGGGGACTCCCCGCACCTCGCGCCCGGCATGGTCGCGCGGTACCGCGTTCCCGCCACCGTCACCAGCGGCACCGTCGTGTACGGACCCGGACCATACCGGAAGTGCAGCTGCGCCGAGCCCGGCACCAGTTCATCCGCGTTGGGGCTCACATTGAACTCGATGGTCACCGGGACTTCCGCGGCGACCCGCGCCACCGGAGCGGCCGCGATCGACACGACGAGCCCCGCCGCGGCGGCCTGCACGTCGCCCGTCGCCACCAGCGAGTAGCCCTGGAGACCGACGTTGACCGCGGCGCCCGTGACCTGCACCGACCACACCCCCGGCGCCGGCGCATCGATGTGCACCTGCTCGACGTTGTTCTTCGAATCACGCGTCCCGCCGGTCGCCGAGATCCCACCGGCGAACACGTTGCCGAGGTACGTCTGCCCGGTGGGGGAGGTCACGATCAGATCGAGGTCGTTGACCGGCGCGTTGGCCGCGCCCGCCGCCGCCGGGGGCTCGGTCCACACCAGGGTGATCTTGAGCCGCTCCGATGACGACAGCACGTTGACGGGAATCGAAACCGACGTCCCTGTTGAGATGCCGTCGGTGTTCCGCACGTCCGCCACGATCGTCTTGCGGGAATCCCCGGCGAAGTACAGGGCGTCGTCCGCGAGCACCCGCCCCCACCCTTCCTGGTTGCCCGGGTACCCGGTGATGCCCGTCATGTCGACGCTGGAGTTGACAAGCACAGCCTTGACGAGCGCCCCGGTCGACGCCATCGCCGGCCCGCTGTCCGCCACGCCGCCGGGATAGAACCCCTCGGCAAAGTACTGCCGCACCAGCATCGCGGTTCCCGCCACGGCCGGCGTCGCCATCGAGGTGCCCGTCAGCGCGACGACGCCGCACGATGAGCCCGACTGCGCCGACATGGTGCTGCACCCCGGCGCGTACACCTCCGGCTTGCGCCGGCCATCCGAGGTCGGCCCCGTCCCGCCCGAGCAGTGCGACCCCTGGTTCGGCGTGTCCTGTGAGGCGCCGACCGCCAGCAGGTTCTTCGCGTTCTCGGGGTTCCTCAGCGTGCTGGTGTTTGTCACCGCGAGGCACACCATGCTGTCCTCGTTCGAGTACAGGAACGAGTCGAACCCGCGGCAGAGCCCGTTGTAGGCGGTGGTCCCGTCATCCCCCCACGAGTTCGTGTGAACACGCGCCCCCTGGTCGTGGTGCAACTGGAGCCTCGTGATCGCCGCGGACTCGGTGAACGAAGGGATCCCGTTGTAGACGAGCCTGCCAAGGTACGCTACCCCCCTCGTGTCGTCGTTGACCCCGTTGTCCCCGACCGCGGTCCCCGAGACGTGCGTGCCGTGGCTCACCGCGCCCGGCGTGGCGTTGTACGCCTGGATCTTGCGATGGGCCGGCCCGATCGGGTTCACTGTGTCGCGGAACGAGCAGTGGTTGGCGTCCAGCGCGCTGTCCAGAACGCCGACGATCTGCCCCTCCCCGTGCAGGCCCCGGTCGTACAGCGGCGTCGACCCCGGAACATTGCTCTGGACAATCCAGCGGTCGGTGCTGTTGCGCTCCGAGATGTCCGAGGCCTCCTCGATGAACTGCACCGCCGGGAGGTCGGCGATGGCCCCGATGTCCGCCGCCCGCACGGTCGCCGAGATCTCCTGGTTGCCAGCGACGTTTACCGTGTAATGCACCGACGCCTGCTCGAGCTTGGTGATGGCGGCGAGCGTTGGTCCGGCGGCCTCGCCGTCAAAAAGCACGATCGTCACGCCGATGAGCCCCTGCTCCGCGAGTGCGCGATTCGCCGCCGAGGTCACAAGGCGCTTCCCCAACTCAGGATCGAGCTTCCATCCCCGCTCGTACACGCCCCACCACCGCACGAACTCCAGCGCCTCGACTCGGCCCGCATCCGCCTGGTCGAGCGTGACGATGTACGCGTGCTCGGGCAGGTAGTCGCCGAGCCCGATCTTCGCCTCGCGCAGCCGCGTTTGTCGCTGTGGGGTCATCGGTCCATCAAGCTGGATGACAAAGTGGCGGTCGCCCGCCGCGCCGCCGCACACCAGCGAGAGGCCACCGCGCGGAACCGATGTGTCGATCTCGCCGATTCGGAGTGAGAGTGGGGGGGCTGGGAGGGACGACGGCTTCGGCGCGGGCGTTGCAACTCCCGCCGCCTTCCTCGCCCCGTCGCCGACACCGCTTGCGGCCGCCGTCGTCGCGCCCGCGGCAAGCAGGACCAGCACAAGGGCCCCGCCACGAATCGCGCCGATTGGCTTCATCTCCATCCTCCTGTCGACCACCCATCCCGCCGCATGCAACCCAATATACACCACCTCGCGTGTCGATCAGCATCCGCCGGAGAGGGCAGAGAACCACCGGTTGACAAACGCCGCAATGTCCGACGGCTCCACCGCTCCGTTCCGGTCAAGGTCGCCCGCGACGGTTCCCGAGGTCAGCGAGCCCAGCCACGCGTTGATGAACCCCGCGATGTCCGAGGGCTCGATCTCGCCGTTGCCGTTCCAATCCACCGGGCACGCGTTGGTGACCAGGATCTGAGCCGAGACGGTCGCCCCGTCGACAAACCCGTCGTTGGGAGTCACCGTACACCTCACGACGGAGTTCGCCCCGGCCGTGCCCCGGGCGATTGCGTCGGACCTCGCCGCGGAGGTGATGCGCCGAACCTCCGTGCCGTTCACCGTCCACACGTAGGTGTACCGCACGATGTCGTAGTCCAGGTCGTCCACGATGTGGTCGCCGATCACGCGGCAGAAGACCGGGTCTGCCACGCTCGGCTGGTAGGGCGCCCCCACCGGGCCGGACTGCGGCGGCGGGGCCTCGAGCGCTACGCCGATCGGCTGCGGCGGCCGGTTGTACCCCGGCGTCCGCGCCGCCCGCACCTCAAACGGGAGCGACGTTACCTGTTGCCCGTTGATCTCCAGGATGTAGTGCCACGTTCCCAGGTGGTTCGTGTCGAACCCGTCCAGCGCCGCCGTGGCCCAGTAGAAAAAGTACCACACGTGCCGGCTGTACCCGATGTTGTTGAAGTCGTACGGCCCCGCGTCGAGCACCATGACATTGTCCGGCCGGACGATCTTCTCCTTGAACGTGCTCGCGGGCGGCAGCGTCGACAGGCTGATCCAGAGCGTCACGAACTCATCGTCCACCGCGATCTGCCCGCTGAGCGGCGGCGCGTTGGGCTTTGGCGGCGCGGCCCACAGATCCGCGTAGGTGGTCCCGGCGTCGAGCGCCGCCGGCGGATCGCCGATCGGCGGCTGCACGATCCACCCGCTCGGCCCCGCGCGGCACGCCCCCGCCCACGGTTCGTACACCGTCGTGTTGTTCGCGTCCATCGTCTGGAAGTGCAGGTGCGGGCCGTACGAGCGGCCGCTCGATCCCGCCTTGCCGATCTGCTGCCCCACCTTCACCATCTGCCCCGGCGACACGGCCACGCTGCCCTGCTTGAGATGGAAGTACCAGCCAAACCGTCCGCCGCCGTGATCGATGATCACGTAGTTTCCATCATCCTGGCCCCCGGTCGTGTTCATGTCCGTGAAGCCGTCGATGGCGACGACCACCGTCCCATCCTCCGGGGCGAACACCGGCACACCGATCGCCTGCTCCGTCCACGTCCTGATCCCGCAGTCGGTCCCCTGGTGCCCGTCGTACGAGAAGAACAGACAGTGGAAGTCGCGGTAGTCCACCGGCGCCGGATTCACATCCACAAACCCGCCGGTGAATACATCCTCGTTCAGCGTGCCCGCAATCGGAAAAAACCGCCACCGCGGCGGGGTCGCCCGCAACGAACCCCCGCCGTGTTTGGCCTGGTACGCCCTGACCTGCTCCTGCACCTTCGCCTGCAGCGCCGGCGGCACGCACCCGTCGTCCGCATGATGCCCAGGTGAGTGCTCGGCCTCGATCACCCCAAACAAGGGGTTTGGCTGCCAGCCCGCAAGTGTCGCCTTCTGCTCCTCGCTTCCGCCGCCCGCCGCCGCCGCGACCACCACCGCGGCCATCATCACAACAAACATCGCATACCTCCCTGAAGATCGATTGCGCAGGAGACCACGTTCAGCCTATCACAGGCCGAACCAAACACAAGGGATAGGCAGCCCTGTTTCCCGCCCTTTCGTGCTCAGCATCCGCCCGACACGGCCGCCAGCCACGCCTGTACGAACGCGGCCAGATCAACCGGGTCCGTCGAGCCGGAGTTGTCAAAGTCTCCCTGCCGCGACGACTGACGCAGGCCGACCAGCCACGAGGCCACGAACGCGCCGACATCCGCAGGCGCCACCACCCCATCCCCGTCCCAGTCCGCCGGGCAGTGGCACTCGTCCGGGATCCCATCCTGGTTCACATCGAGGCTTGTCCCGGCGGCGATGTCGCACCGGTTGCTCACCCCGTTGCCGTTGCAGTCCGCGGGGTTGGGCTCGAGACGGTTTAGCCGCCCGCTCCGGCTGATGTACAACTCGCCCCGCCCGTCCTCGCCGAACGAGTGCACCACGCCGATCGAACTCGCCGCCGGTCCCGCGGCGTCGCACGTGTGATTCCGCACGGCCTCGGCCCCCGCGGGAGACATGACCGCCGAGACAAGCCACCCCGCCGTGTAGTCGGCAAAGACATAACGCCCCGACAGTGACGGGATCGCCGCGCCGCGGTACACAAACCCGCCGATGATCGCGTTGCCCGTCACGTTGAACGGCGGCAGGACCATGCTGTGCCGGTACGCCGCGGCGGGCGGCACTTGGTTGGTCGGAGGGTTGGTGCACGTCCGCGCCTGCGTGTTCTCGAAGCACGGCCAGCCAAGGTTGGCGCCGCCGAGCGAAGGCGGCACGACGTTGACTTCCTCCCACAGCCCGGCGCCGACGTCGGCGACGATCAGGTCCCCGGTGGCCCAGTTGAAGCAGCAACGGAACGGATTCCGCAAGCCGACAAGCCAGATCTCCGGCGCCGCGCCCGCCACCCCGACAAACGGATTCCCCGCCGGTATCGCGTAGTTCCTCAGCGGGTCCTCAGGGAAGTCGTCGCCGCGCACGTCCACGCGGAGGATCTTCCCCGACACCGAGGCCATGTCCTGCGCGTTCGAGGCTCCCTCGCCCGAAGCAATGTACAGGTACCCGTCCGGCCCGAACCCGATCCACCCCCCGATGTGAATTGAGGCCGTGTTCGCCACCTGCAGGACACGGATCTCCGCCGCCGGATCCGCGACATCCGGGGTTGCGAGCGACCGCGTCCCCCGCTGAACGACCCGGGCGCCCGAAACCGTGTAGTACACGTAGTAATGCCCGTTGACCGCGTAGTTCGGGTCGAACGCCAGCCCCAGCAGCCCGCCCTCGGCGCCGATCGCAACGGTGTGCGTCGCGAACGGAGTCGGCAGGTACGTGTCCGTTGCCAAGTCGAGCACGCGGATCACCCCGCCGCGGAACGCCACGTACGCCCGGCCCGTCTCGCCGACCGGCGCGGCGACCGTCATCGCGTCCGTCGCGCCGGGAATCTCCCGGAGCACCACGGCCTGCCCGCGCGCCACTGCGCACGCCAGCAGCCCCGAGTACACAGCACCAACAAACAGCCACGGGCGCATAGGCATCTCCTTGGGGCCTGGTTCCGAGGCGCCGGCCCCGGTACAGCGTACCGGTGCGCCGACAGGCCACAACGCTCCCCTTGCGCATCGCCGCCGGTCCGGCCCCGCCCGCTATAGTCGCCTCCCGCTTGGGAACTTGTGATCCTGACCACTGATTCGCTGAGGAGGCACGGCGTGGCTGAGCAGACCCCTACCCACTTTGACATGATCGTGATCGGCGGCGGCCCCGCGGGCTATGTCGGCGCGATCCGTGCCGCTCAACTTGGGTTCAAGGTCGCCTGCATCGAGCGGGCCAAGCTCGGCGGCGTCTGCCTGAACTGGGGCTGCATCCCCAGCAAGGCCCTGCTCTCCAACGCCGAGCTCGTCGAGAAGATGCGGTCGGCAGAGGACCAGAAGTTCTGGGGCCTCAAGATCAGCGGCGAGGTCGGCCTGGACTGGGACCGCATCATCGGCCGCAGCCGCGAGGTCGCCAACAAGCTGAACAATGGCATCGGCTTCCTCTTCAAGAAGAACAAGATCACCCACCTCGTCGGCAACGGCAAGATCGTCAAGGCCGCGACACCCGCCAACGGCAACAAGGTCACCGTCGAGGTCCAGGAGTGCGCCGTCAAGGAAGAACTGACCAGCGCCCCCGCCACACCCGGCAAGACCACGCAGACAATCACCGCCGACCACGTCATCGTCGCGACCGGCTCGGTCGCCCGCGACCTCCCCTTCGCCAAGTTCGACGGCGACCGCATCTGGGGCGCTCGCGAGGCGATGTACAACAAGGAGCAGCCCAAGAAGCTCGTCGTCGTGGGCGCCGGCGCCATCGGCATGGAGTTCGCCTACTTCTACCACTCCATGGGCACGCAGGTCACCGTCGTCGAGATGATGCCCGCCGTGCTCCCGGTCGAGGACAAGGACATCTCCGCCGCCCTCGAGAAGCTCTACACCAAGCACGGCATGCGGATCCTAACCTCCCACACCACCACCGCCGTCGAGAAGACCAAGGACAGCGTGAAGGTCACCGTGGCGCCCTGGGCCAACGGCAAGGCCGACGAGAGCAAGAAGGAAGTCCTCGAAGCCGACCGCGTGCTCCTGGCGGTCGGCGTCGTCGGCCGCACCGACGGGCTCTGCGACGCTTCCCTCGGCCTCAAGATCGAGAAGGGCCACATCGTCACCGACTTCGTCCCCGGCAAGACCAAGGACGAGGCGATCGACTACAAGACCAGCCTCCCCGGCATCTACGCTGTCGGCGATGTCATCGGCCCCCCCTGGCTCGCCCACGTCGCCATGGAAGAAGCCGTCCTCTGCGTCGAGCGCATCGCCTGGCGCAAGGACCCCAAGGCTCACCACGAGCCGATCCCCATGGACTACACCGTCATCCCGGGCTGCACCTACTGCATCCCTCAGGTCGCCAGCGTCGGCTTCACCGAGCAGAAACTCATCGCCGACGGCCTCACCAAGGGCAAGGACTACGACACCGGGACCTACCGCTTCCAGTCCCACGGCAAGGCCATCGCCGCCGCACACACCGACGGATTGGTCAAGATCATCCGCGGCCTGCCCCGCGGCGAGATCCTCGGCGCCCACATCCTCGGCGACCAGGCCACCGAACTCATCGCCGAACTCACCCTCGCCCGCCGCCTCGAGGCGACCACCGAGGAACTCATCGTCACCGTCCACGCCCACCCCACCATGCACGAAGCCCTGCACGAGGCCGCCCTTGCCGCCGAGGACCGCATGATCCACGCGTAGACGATCTCACAGAGGCGATCGAGGTACCATCGCCCGATGAACTCCGCCATCCAAGCCGGTCAAGCCGCGATGGCGCTCCACGCCGCGGGTGACGCCGCAAAGGCCGAGGCCAAACTCCGCGACGCAATCCGCCGGCACCCCGCCGACCCCACGCTCTGCCGACTTCTCGCGGCGATCCTCACCGAGTCCGGGCGCACCGACCAGGCCCTGTTCTTCGCCGAGAGAGCCGCCTCGCTCGATCCGGACCAGCCTGTCGTGCTCCACACCCTCGGCGTCCTCCAGGCGATCACCGGCAAGGCCGACCCGGCGATCGCCACCCTTCGGCGGGCCCTCGACCTCAAACCCAGCCTCGAAGTGGCTCGCATCGAACTGGCGAAGATCCTCTTCGCGCGCCACCGGATCCCCGAAGCGGAGGTGGTCTACCGGGCGGGCATGGCGCTCAACCCGGGCGGCATCGAGTGCAGGCTGGGGCACGCCAGGTGCTTGGTTGCCCTCGGCCGGAACGCCGAAGCACAGGCGGAAATCCAGGCGACCATCGCCGAGGCTCCGGCTAGCCCCACGCTCCGGAGCGAGCTCGCATCCAGCATGAACTACGCGGACAACGTCTCGCCGCCTGAGATTGCCGCGGCCCACTTCGCGGTTGGAGAGTTGCTGGAAAAGGGCGGTCCGGCACCCGTGACCCCCGCCGACCCGGATCCCGACCGCCCGCTCCGCATCGCCTTTTTGAGCGGCGACCTGCGCGCCCACTCCGTGGCCTTCTTCCTTGAGCCGATCCTGGAACGGCTGGACCGGAATGCCTTCCACGTCGCCTGCTACTCCAACACGCCGGATCCCGATGCGGTAACCGCCCGCCTCCGTACCCGCGCGGACCTGTGGCGCGAGGTCGTCCGGCTCCCGGGGTCGGAGGTGGCTGCCCTGCTGCGGGCCGACGCCTGCGACATCGCCATCGATCTCAGCGGCCTGACACCCTGGCACTGCCTCGAAGCGCTCCTTAGCAGGCCCGCTCCCGTTCAGGCGACCTACCTCGGGTACCCCAACACCACCGGCCTGCGCTGCATCGACTACCGGATCGTCGACGCCCTGACCGATCCGCCCGTGACCAATGGTGCTCCGCCGTACACCACCGAGTCGTTCGTTCGGCTGCCCGGGTGCTTCCTCTGCTACCGGCCCCCGGCCGACGCTCCCGCCCCCGTGCCGGCACCTGACCCGCGAGGCCCAGTGACCTTCGGGTCGTTCAACGCCCTGGCAAAGATCAACCCTACCACGGTGCAGATGTGGTGCCGTGTACTCAAGGCGGTCCCGGGCTCGCGACTGATCATCAAGACCTATCACCTCGGCGATACCGGCGTGCGTGCCGAAGTCGCCGGCCGGTTCGCCGCGGCGGGGATCGAGCCATCCCGCGTCGATGTGCTGCCCCCCAGCCGCTCCACCGCGGAGCACCTTGCGACGTACCAGCGCCTTGATATCGCCCTTGATACCTTCCCATACGCCGGCACCACCACCACCTGCGAGGCCCTCTGGATGGGCGTTCCCGTTGTGTCGCGGGTCGGCGCCACCCACGCGTCGAGAGTCGGCCTCTCGCTTCTCACCGCCGTCGGCCTTGCAGACCTGGCGGCCCCCGACGAACAGGCACTCGTCGATACCGCGGCGGCCCTCGCCGCCGACCGAACCCGCCTTGCCGGTCTCCGTGCTTCGCTGCGGTCTCGCGTGGCCGCCTCGCCGCTCTGCGATGAGCCGGGCTTTGCGGCCCGGTTCGGGGAAGCGATACGGTCGATGTGGCGCGAGGCGTGCGGGAAGCATGCCCAAGGGGGATAAAAAAGCCGCCCGGCGCGGGGCGCCGGACGGCTTGGATCAAAGGTGCCCTCGTTCGAGGGCGAGTGATACGCGATCAGGCCCGACGACGACGCGCCGCAACCAGACCGCCGAGGCCGACGAGGGCCAGGGCGCCAGGAGCCGGAACCGTCGTAACGTTGAGGACGACCTGGTTGACATTGGCGAAGTCGCCATTGCCGCCGTCGTAAACCTCGAGGCTCCAGTTGCCGACGGCATTCTCGCCGTTGAATCCGGCGAAGTTGGCGAGCGTGCCCAGGGGCAGCAGGACACCGGTGCCCGTCGGGGTCTGGAACGCGTTACCGGTGCCGCCAAAGGCCAGCCAGCTGCCAACCGGATTGGCGATGTTCGTCACACCCGCGGTCGCCGGCAGGGCGTACGTGCGCGCCGAGCCATCTGCGAACGTCATCAGCGTCTGGTTGGACGGGTTGCCGTAGTTGTCCACCGACCAGCCGAAGTTGCCGTTGCCGGTGGAGCCGGGACGGTTGAGCAGGTTCAAGACCGTGCCGGACGGGCTGCGCAGGTTCGCGACGATGTCGCCCTGCCATGTGGTGGAGATGATCAGGCTGAGGGAAACACCGGAGACGGTGTCGCCGTTCACGCCGTCGCTCGGAACTGCAAGGCTGGTGAACAGGCCGGTGGCGCTGTTATCGGGGACCGCGTTGCCCGCGGAGGAAGCCGCAAAGCCCGTGTTAACCGTCACCGTCGCCATGGCCGAGCTGGCCGCAGCCAGACCAGCGATCGCACAAAGACCCATTACACTCTTCTTCATCTCTAAGTCCTCCCAAGCTCCACCGCGCTGATCGGTCAACCCTGTTGGAACCGGCACACGCCGATCCCTCCACGAGCCGTGGCAACCGCAGTGGAGCGCAGTCAACCGCCACAGCCTCTCAAACGGATGAGGATGAGCCCACTAGGACGCCTTGGGGGGTCTCAACTCTCTCCTCTCTCGATTTCCAATCTACCTCCCCCCCTCCGGTGATGCAACTGCTTTTTGGCCGATTTCTGGCCAATCGACGCTTGACTGGGAACCACGAGCGGGGCTACGCGCCAAGCCCCACGGCCCCGCGGCGATTTCGTCTCATAAAATCAATCTTAGACGGCATTTACGGCGATTCTGTCAGCCAGTCCGGTCTTGGTATGGGGCCCCGCAGTCTCCCCCGGAACACGGCTGATAACGGATCGACGAGGTGTTGGCCACCCTTCGCCAATCTGCCCGCACCCACCGTTCAGCAGCCGACAACCACGCGCGGGCTGAGTTGCTGCGACAGACCGCGTCCATCGTCGCGAACGCCAGAAGGCGTCGCGCGAGAGCGGTTCGATGAGTCAGGGCGCCGAGTCCCCAGCTAGCACCCATTCGTCAGTGCCGTAAGCCACGCATTGACGAATGCCGCGATGTCGGACGGACCTGCCGTGCTGTCGCCGTCCATGTCCGTCTCGTGTGTAGAGCCGGCGAGGTCGGCGAGCCAGTCATGGATGAACGCCGCAATGTCCGCGGGCTCAGCAACGCCGTTGCCGTCCCAGTCACCGCGGCAGGAACCATTGAGACGGAAGTCGCCGGGACTGGAATCGGTGCCGGTGTTGCCCTGGGCATCGCGGACGACGACACGGAGGCGGGCGTGGCGGATAAAGCGGTCCGGCACGGTCCAGTTGAACGTGGAGCCTCCGGCGCCGACCGTGGCGGGCAGGTTCTGGGCGATGATAATTGGGAACGTCGCGCCGCCGTCGAACGAGAGTTGAATGTCCGCGGAGGTGACGAGCACGTCGTCATCGCTGACCCATCGGATAGGGACGCTCTGCCCCGGTGTAAGCGTGTCCCCGCCGCGCATGGTGCGGAGGTACGCCGTCGGGGCCAGCCCGCCGCCGGGCCCGGCCGGGCCCAGGTGTGGCGGGATGTGCATGACGATGCAGTGCATGACGCCGGCGGAAGGGACGATGGCGTCGCAGTTGAGTTGGATGATCTGCTTGCCGGGGAGGGCCGCCTGGAACGCCGCGAGCGCCGCCGCGTTGGCCCCCGCAGGAACGGCGCTGTACAGCGGCAGGAGCACGATGGAGTTGCACATCACCACGTTGGTGTACGTGTAGTGCACGCCGCCGATGGAGTAGGCCGGCACGCGGGTGACGGTGTAGCCCAGCCCCGCGAGCTGGACCGCCGCGTTGTCGCAGATGACATCCTGCGTCGAGCCGGGGTTGTTCGGCCAGTCTGAAATGACCACCGCGTTGTCGCCGATGATCTGCATCCACATGTCAATGTGCTGCGTGGAATCGATCGACGTGGGGAACGGCGTCATCAGAGCGGTGTTCAGGTTCTGGAACGATTGCCAGTAGCCCACGATCTGCGAATCGCTGAGCGACGGGTTCTCGTTGTTGATCAGCCGCGTCGCATACCCGCGGCCGAGGCCGTCGAGGTGGAAGTTCCCCCCGCCGTGGACCAGCGGGATGGCGTACGTGGCGTGGCCCTTGTACGAGGGGCCGAAGTACGACGGGAAGGCGTTGTCGTTGGGCCGGGGACGGTTGTACGTGTGGTCGATGATCGCGCGGCACTGGTGGCCGGGCGTGCCCTGGTAGATGTAGCGGGGCCCGTAGTCGCGGAGCCAGACCGTGTCCGTGGTGCGCACCACGTAGCGGACCTTGGACAGGTTGACGCTGGGGTTCGTGGCGGAGGCAAGGGTGTTGGCAACCGCAGTCTGCTCCGACGCGGTGTCGCACGCGATGTAGACGACGCTGTTGCCCACCGCCGTGATCTGCTGAACCATCTGCGTCTGCAGCGTGGTGAAGGCCTCCCACGCGATGATGATCCCCTCCTGCGGGGCATACTCCGGCACGCAAAACACGGGACCGTCGGGCGCCCCCGCGCCGGGGCCGCGGAGGCCGCCGGGAGCAGGAACCGTGATCGGGTAATCGATCAGGAACGCGCGCTCCACCTCAGTGAGAGACCGGGGGATCCGGGCGCCCTCCGGGAAGATGAGGCGGTCGCCGTCGCGGATCGGCTGGGTTACGGGTCCTTGGCGTGCCGAAGTGGGTGGAGCCGCGGCCCACGCGTGTTGGGCGAGAAGGGCGGCGAAGAGGGTTGCGAGCGGGGCGGTGGCTGGGCGCACATCAGGGCTCCGGCGGCGAGTACCGAGTCTACCTCACGGATCAGGGAGGAACCATCGAGCTGTTCGCCGGTTGCATGGGTATGGCGCCATCGTGGGGCATCGGTTGGGCGTGGTGGGCGGCGGGGTGGCTGCTGGTGGCGGCCGGCATCGCTCTGCTTGCGTGGGCAATGTGGTGGGATCGATCCCGCGGACGCCCGCGATGTCCCAACTGCTGGTACGACCTTGCCGGAGCGCCGCAGACCGGGACTGTGGCATGCCCGGAGTGTGGGAAGCAATGGCCGCACGGGCGGCGCCTCCTGAAGACCCGCCGGCGATGGGGCTGGGCAAGCGCAGCGTGCGTAATGCTGGTCCTCGGGTACGGCACGATGGTGGCGCCCGCGGTGCAGTCCCGCGGCTGGTGGGCCGCAGCGCCGCGGCCCGTCCTTGCCGTCATGCTGCCGTGGATCCCGTCCCCCGTGGCCGGCGCCGCGCCATCCCGTGGCTCCCAGGAACTGGAAACGCGGCGGGCCTTCTTATCCGGCCCGTGGGAACTGCGCGGCCTGTGGCCGGGTGAGGCATGGTTGACGCGGTGGTGCGCCCGGAGAGCGCTCTCCGGCCAGGCTTCGGAACCGGCGCAGATGCTCGCGTCCGAGTTGCTGGTGCTGCTCAGCGAGGACGCCGTGGCCGCCGCGCCCCAGGCGGGCCGCGCGCGGGTGGTGCTGGCCAGATCGTCGCTTGGATACGCACGGTGCAACGCGTACCGCGACATCGGGCTGGTGAAGGGAACGATCGGGGTACGGGACGAGAAGCCGTTCATCACGGCGTTCCGCCGTCCGGCGGAGTTCCGCTTCGAGGCCCTCTTGGGGCATCCGCACGAGAGGATGCTCTCGATGCGATACGTCGTGTGGGCGGCCCAAGGAGCAGTCCGTTCGTGGTGGACTCTGGGGCCGACGATCAACGAGCACATGGACATCTATTCCGCGCTCGCGGGACCGACGGGCGTGTCCGGAGGGGCGGCAAGCAACGTTCCATCCCAGTTGCTGCGGGGGCGGAGCTGGATCAGTGTGCTCCGCGCGCCGGGTATCACCGCCGTTGAGTCGTTCGATGGGCGCCAGTGTTACGTGATCCGCGGCCAGGATTCTCTTGACCTGCCGTGCGATGTCTGGATTGATGCCGAGACGTTCCTGATCCGGAAGATCCACCAGCACTGGGAACGCCCATCGATCACGGTCTACAGGCCCGAGTTCGCGGCCCCGGACGACGCATCGATGTTCGAGTTCGATCCCGCGTCGAAGGACCAGACACCGCTCGGCAACGGCGGGGCCGTCAGCAGCGAACTGCGGCAACTCGCCGGAGATCCATTGGACGGGGCGGTCCCGGTGCCCGAGAACAAAAGGATGCCGCTGCGGTTCCCCAAGCCGAAGAGCCGGAACTAACGCCGCTCGCTTACGCCACCGTCACCGATTTATCCAGATACACATCCTGGATCGCGTTAAGCAGCGCTACACCGTCCTTCATAGGACGCTGGAACGCCTTGCGGCCGGAGATCAGGCCCATGCCCCCCGCCCGCTTGTTGATCACGGCGGTTTTCACCGCGTCCGCGAGGTCGCTCGCCCCTTTGCTCTCGCCGCCGGAGTTGATCAGCGGGATGCGCCCGGCGTACCCGTTCATCAACTGGTAGCGGCAGAGGTCGATCGGGTGGCCCCCCTTCCCGGCCTCGTCGGACCCGCAGAGTTCGGTGTACACCCGCTTGTCCCACTTGCCGTACGACGAGCCGCCCGTGTTGAGCGCCGCGTACCCGCCGTTGTTGGTCGGCAGTTTCTGCTTGATGATGTCCGCCTGGATCGTGGCGCCCAGGTGGTCGGCCTGGCCCGAGAGATCGGCCGACGCGTGGTAATCGGTGGACTTCCCGTCCGCCCCCTTCACCTTGAAGTGCTCGTTGCGGGTGTAGCACCACAGCACCGTGACCATCCCCAGCGTGTGAGCCTCTTCGAACATCTCGGAGACATAGCGGATCTCCTCCCGGCTGTCCTCGGAGCCGAAGTAGATCGTTGCGCCCACCGCCACCGCCCCCATCTCGAAGCACTGCCGCACCGAGCCGAAGTACGACTGCCTGAAGATGTTGGGGTACGTCAGCATCTCGTTGTGGTTGAACTTCACGAGGAAGGGGATCTTGTGGGCGTACTTCCGCGCGACCGCACCCAACACGCCGACAGTCGAGGCCACGGCGTTGCAGCCACCCTCGATAGCGAGCTTGACGATGTTCTCCGGGTCGAAGTACGCCGCGTTGGGGGCAAACGAAGCCCCCGCCGAGTGCTCGACGCCCTGGTCGACCGGAAGGATCGAGACATACCCGGTCCCGGCAAGGCGGCCGTGGTTCATCAGCGTCTGGAAGTTCCTGAGGACGGGGACCGTTCGGTCGCTCTGCGCAAAGACGCGATCGATGAAGTCCGGGCCCGGCAGGTGCAGGGCGGACTTGGAGATGGTCTTGGGCTCGTGCCGCAGCAGGGTGTCGGCGTCGGCTCCGAGGGCTGAACGGATGTCGGTGGGCATAGGGTGTTCCCCGGTTTTCGTGCGATGAGTGCGACCAAGAGCGCGCATAATACGCTCGCAGGGGATCGGGCGGGCCGGAAGGGACTCGCGTGGCCAACCCATCGGCAACTCGCGCCGGCGACAGGGCCGGGGTGTCCTCTTGGGTGGCCTGGCGCGTGGCGGCCATCTACCTGGCCGCGAGCGTTGCATGGATCCTGCTCAGCGACCTGACGGTCATGTGGCTCCACCTGACCCGCGAGCAGTCGCTGAAGGTGGAGGCGATCAAGGGCGTGGGGTTCGTCGCCCTCTCGGCGATCCTGTTGTTCGCGCTGCTGCGGCTGATGCTCCGCCGTGTTGATGCGTCGCAGGCGGCCCTGGCCGACAGCGAGCAGAAGTTCCGGCAGGTGGCCGAGGCCGCAACGGGCGTCTTCTGGGTCTTGGACCTTGAGCCCGGTCGCAGGGTGGTGTATGTCAACCCGGCCTTCGAGCGGATCTGGGGGATCAAGGTCGAGGAGCTGTACCGGAATCCCTCCCTCTGGCACGGGTGCGTGCACCCCGAGGACCGTGATCGCGTCACCGGGTTGATCGAGCGGTCGGCCGGCGGCAAGACCGGGACCGAGTTCAACGTGGAGTACCGGATCATCCGCCCCGACGGCGCCGTGCGGTGGATCAGCGACCGGGGCGTGCGTGTGGCTCGACTCAACGGCATGGCGATGCGGGTGGTGGGTGTCGCCGAGGATGTGACCGAGCGACGGGAGAGCGAGCGAGCCCTGCACCGGAGCGAGGAACGCCTGCGCGACGCGATGGCCGCTGCGAAAATGATCTCCTGGGATTGGAACTTCGTCGAGAACCGCGGCGAGTTCTCCGATGACCCCGGCGCCTTCCACGGGTTGCCGCCGGGCGGAGATTACTCCGCTCGGGACCGCGCCCTGGAACTGGTTCACCCCGACGACCGCCAGCGCGTGCTCGACACGATGCTCGAGGCGGTCGCGGCCGGATCGGACTACAGCGCGGAGTTCCGCGGGCCCGACGGCCGGTGGTTCGCCTCCCGCGGCCGGGCGGTACGAGACGATTCCGGGCGCGTGGTGCGGATGATGGGCGTCACGCTCGACATCACCGCCCGCAAGCGCAGCGACATGGCCATGCGCCAACTGGTCCAGGGCACCACGGCCACCGGCCAGAGGTTCTTCAACGAGGCCGTGCGGGCCCTCGCGCAGGCCCTCGGCGTGCGGTGGGCGTACGCGGGAGAGGTCTCCAGCGACTGCACCCGTGTGCACCTGCTCGCGGCGTGGGAAGACGGGAAACTGCAGCGGCCGTTCTCCTACGACATCGAGGGCACGCCGTGTCAGCAGTTGCTCAGCGGCTCCCTGAAGTTCTACCGGCGCGGGGTGACCCGGGAGTTTCCGCAGGACCAGGTGCTCGTCAAGATGGGGGCCGAAGCCTATCTCGGCATCCCGCTGGTCTCGGCGGAGGGTGTCACGCTTGGCGTGCTCTCGGCGATGAACGACCGCCCCCTCGACGAGTCGACCCAGCCCGAGGCGGTGCTTCAGATCATGGCGAGCCGGGCCGCATCGGAGCTCGACCGCCTGCGCGCCGAGCGGGCCGTGACCCGGAGCGAGGAGCGATACCGCCTGGTCACCAAGGCGACCTCCGACGCCGTATGGGACTGGGACCCGGTCCGCGACACGCTCCTGTGGGGCGAGGGCGTGGAGACGCTCTTCGGCTTCAGCCGAGAACAACTCGGCACGCGCCTGGAGGGGTGGACCCAGCGGGTGCACGAGAGCGACCGGGCCCGGGTGGAAGCGTCGCTGCGGTCCGCGCTAGAGCGAGGCGAGAGCCGGTGGGTTGAGCAGTACCGCTTCCTGCGGGCCAGCGGGGCCTACGCGGTGGTGCTCGACCGCGGGCACATCATCCGCGATGCCGACGGCAAAGCCATCCGCATCATCGGCGCGATGGCCGACATCACCGAGCAGCACGAGGCCGAGCAGAAACTCAAGCGCAGCGAGGCGACGACGCGGGCGCTCCTCGAGGCTGTCCCGGACCTCATGTTCCGGATGGACCGGGATGGGCGATATCTTGATTGCCACGCGCCCGATCCGACCGACCTGGCCCTGCCGCGGGAGCGCTTCGTCGGCAAGCTGTGCACCGAGGTGCTCCCCAAGAAACGGGCCGAAGAGTGCATGGGCGCCATCCGCCGACTGCTGGAGACGGGCCGGCCGCAGACGTACGAGTACGAGGGGGAGCGCAAGAACGGCCGGTCGCGGTGGTGGGAAGTACGGGCCGTCGCCTGCGGCGCCGACGAGGTGATGCTGCTGGTCCGCGACATCTCTCCAGAAAAACACGCGGTGAAGGCCCTGAGCGAGTCCCAGCAGCGCCTCTCCGGGCTGGTGCGGTCGGCGCCGCTCGGCGTGATCGCCTGGGCCCCGGACTTCACGATCGCGGAATGGAACCCCGCGGCGGAGGCGATCTTCGGGTGGACCGCCGAGGAGGCGATCGGCAAGCACGCCAGTATGCTGATCCCCCAGCCCATCAAGCCGCAGATCGATCAGTTGTGGCGGCACCTGATGGCCGGCACCGGCGGCGAGCGCAGCCGCAACGAGAACCTGACCAAGAGCGGGGCACGGATCATGTGCGAGTGGTACAACTCGCGGATCGTCGATGCCGACGGGCACAGCACCGGCGTCGCATCGCTGGTGCAGGACGTCACCGCGCAGGAGGCCCATGAGCGGCAGCGATCGCTGATGATGGCCGAACTCGACCACCGCGTGAAGAACAACCTCGCCGCGGTCCTGGCATTGGCCGAGCAGAGCGTCCGTGGCAGCCAGACCATCGGCGAGTTCTCCGAGACGTTCCTCGGCCGCCTCCGCGCGATGGCGCGGATGCACACCGTGCTCGCGATGGGCAAGTGGGAGATCGCCCCGCTGACGCAACTGGTCCGGCAGTCGCTTGAAGCGTTCCTGATCACCGGGGCCCACGCCGGATCGAACCCGCAACGGATCTTCTTCGACGGCCCCGAGGTCGAGCTGCAGTCACGCGCCGCATCCCCGGTGGCGATGGCGCTGCACGAACTGGCGACCAACGCGGTCAAGTACGGTGCCCTGAGCGTCCCGGAGGGGCGCGTCGAGGTCACGTGGACGGTCGAGCCCCAGCCCGACGGCGTGAACCTGCTGATCCTGCGTTGGCAGGAGCGGGGTGGTCCGGCGGTGACCCCGCCCGCCCGCCGCGGGTTCGGCACCGAGCTTATTCAGGGGGGTATCGCGTACGAACTGCACGGGACGGTAACGCTTGACTTTCCGCCCGAGGGAGTATGCTGCATCATGAAACTCCCGCTCGAACGGAAGGCCCCATCACCAGAGCCGTAGCGTCCGCTCTCTTGACGGAGTCCACGCATGTGCTTCAGCGAAGCGCGAGAAGGCGGGCTCAAGGCGATTGCAGGCCTGCGGGTGTTGCTCGTCGAGGATTCCTACCTCGCCGCACGATCGCTCCTCGACATGGCCGCGCAGGCAGGGGTGGAGGTTATCGGCCCGGCCCCGACGATCGAGTCCGCCCTCAAGGCCGTGGAAGAGCAGAAGCCCGAAGCCGCGATCCTGGACATTAACCTGGCCGGCCGCAGCGTGGAGCCGGTGGCCCGCCGGCTCGACGAACTCGGCGTCCCGTTCTTCTTCGTCTCCGGCTACAACAGCCCGCGCTTCCTCGACCCCCACTACCAGAATCACCGGCGGCTCAACAAGCCCGTTGAGTTCCGGGCCCTCGCCAGGGCCATGCGGGAGGAGTTCGCCCAATAAGGGTGGGTCCGAGTAGGGCCGCGATCGCCGGATCCGGGCATGATTTTGCCACTGCAGGCTTGAAAACGTCCCGCCCCGTGGTCTAATCATGGGTGGAGAGGGCCCGCGCTGTCCGGCGCGGAAGAGGGGAACCAGAGAGATAAGTCAGACCGCCGACCCGGCTCAATCGCCGCGTCAGGTTGTTTGGTGCTTTCCGTTCCGGTGTTTTCCCGGAATGCGAAGAGCGGCTGTCGAGCCCCGCGGAAACCGCGGGCCCTCGGTGTTCTCTCTCTGCGGTTGAGGCAACCGCGACATCCAGTGTCTCGTGACGCGGCGGTGCAGCGAGCACCGCGCGGCGAGCGGAAATGGGCGGTCGAGTCCATCGCGCGATCAGTCTGCGCGATGGTCAGATTGGAGTTGTGCCATGCGTTCAGACACGTCGAACACCCGGACCAGTCGCAGTTCTCATCGGCTGTTGGTGGCCGCGGCCTTGGCGATTGCCGGGCACGCCCTCTCCGCCTCCACGGCCAACGCCCAGTTCTCCTACCCGAACTTCAGCAACCTCTCGGGGCTGAACATGCTCGGGTCCTCGCTCCGCAGCGGCAACTCGCTGATCGTGGCCCCGGCGCAGACGCGCGTCGCCGGCGCCGCGTGGTACACCGGCGCCAAGCAGAACGTCGCGGGCGGCTTCGACATGACCGTGTCGTTCCGCATCAACGACGTGCTGGGCACCGGCGCTGACGGCTTTGCCTTCGTCATCCAGAACTCGGGCGAGAACGTGCTCGGCGGCACGGGCGGCGCCATGGGCTACGGCAGCAACATCTACTTCGACGGGCCTACGCCCCGCGGGATTCAGAACTCACTGGCGGTCGAGTTCGACATGTGGAACAACCAGAACCCGGCGGGAGACTGGGCCGACCTCGACTCCAACCACGTGAGCATCCAATCCCGCGGGCTCCTGGCCAATAACCCGTCCCAGGACTACTCCCTCGGCGCCGCCCCGGTCCTGACCTCGATGTCCGACGGCGCCGTCCACACCGCGCGAGTCCTCTACGTGCCCGGCACCATGCGGGTCTACGTCGATAACCTCACCACCCCGCTGGTGACCTCCAACATCGACCTCGGCAGCCTGCTCTCGCTCGACGCCGGCACCGCGTGGGTCGGCCTCACCGCCGCCACCGGCGGTGCGACCGACGTGCAGTCGCACGAGATCCTCTCCTGGAACATGGCGGTCTCCGTCCCCGCACCAGGCATGGCGGGCGCCCTCGCGGGCGTCGGCCTCTTCGCCATGCGGCGACGCCGCCGGTAACGCTGGACCCCGCTGGGGGCAGTGTCCGGGCTTCGCAGCCGCGAGTCCGGATGATGTGATGCACCACTCGGCCGGGTTGCTCAGGAGCTGGGCCATCCGGTCGGCGGTGCGCGCGGCCGGCCTATCCTGTTTCGGCCGGAGGGGAGGAGCCCACAGTTCTGGATTCGCCCACCCGGCTTGGCCGATGCATCTCCAGGCGGCGATGCGCGCGGCCCGACCAGGAGGGCGGTGTGGCGCTGCACGAACGTGATCAAAGGGAACCCGTGTCGTGGCGATTCCTCGGCGCGCTCGGCCTGGCCGCCGCGGCCCTCTTCGCCGCCCTCGCCGTCTACATCCGCGGCGTCGAACGCTCCGTTGTCGAGTCCGAGACGCTCGATCGCGAGGTGCGCGCCGCCCCGCCCGGACGCGACCCCGCCCAACTCGCCGGGCTCGTCCGGACCATGCGCCTGGTCACCGTCGAGATCGATACCACCGTCACCTCCACCGCCGGCGACGAGTCCTGGCGCGGCGATGTCTCCGCCAAACTCTCCGCCCCCGTCCGCCTCTACTACGGCACCGACCTCGCCGGCCTCGGCCCCTCGGACGTCTCCGCAGGGCCCCTCGGCGGCGTAATCGTCCGCGTCCCCCGCCCACGCCGCCTCGCCACCGAGATCTACCCCGAGCGGGAGGACCCGGAGGTCCTGGTCGGTTGGCTCCGCTTCCGCAGCCGCGCCGGCGAGTACTACCTCTCCCAGGCCCGACGAGACCTCGCCGAACACGCCCGCCAGATGCCCCTGTCCCGCGACGACCTCGCCAAGGTCGAGCAGGCGACGCGCGACCAGATCACCGCCCTCCTCCGGGCCATGCTCGGCGACGACAAGCCCATCTCCGTCATCTTCACCGATGACCGCGGCGGCGTCGCCCGCTCCCGCGTCCACGCTCCACCCGGCCTCACCGATGCCGCCACCGGAGACGGCAAGTGAAGCCCGGGCGGCTGCTCTCCGCGGCGTGGTCCTCGCGCTGGGGCGCCGTCCGCCTGCTGATCGCGATCGCCGCGCTCTGGTTCCTGCTCGCCGATGCGGGCGCCCGTTTGGCACGCCTGCAACTGGCGGCGCTCCCGACCTTCGACTACGCGGCGGAAGTCCGCCATCTCTGCCAGATGGAGCGATACGCCGAAGCGATCATGGTCGCCGACGACGGCCTCGGCGTCCTTGAGGGTCCCGCTCGCGAGGAACTCGTGCGCGAGCGAGAGAACGCCGAATCCCAGCGAGCAAGCCTCCTGCGCCGGACCCGCGACTTCGGGCTGGGGGCGCTCTCAGGCCAGGGCGGATCGCTCGAGCGCGTGGCGGGCGCCGTCACGGCGGACCTGTTCGTAGTCGGCGATGTGCGGGACCTCGCCATCCAGGGGGCGCACTACGTCGCGGACGGCGAGGCCGACACGCTGATCGTTCTCCTGTCGGGCATCGGCCTGGCCACCACCCTGGCGCCCAGCATCGATGCCGTGCCCGCCCTGCTCAAGGTGGCCCGCAAGACCGGCGCGATGACCGCCGCGATGGGCGAACGGCTTATCGACCTGCTCCGCAAGCGCCGAACCGAAGAACTCGGCGTGGTGCTCGCCGATGTCGCGGTGATCTCCCGGCGGGCCTCCCCCGCCGGCACGCTCCGCGTGCTCCGCCACGTTGATGACCCCGCCGACCTCGCCCGGCTCGCCCGCTTCGTCGAGCGAGCCCCGGGCGGCGCCTTCGCGCTGCACGTCACCGGCAAGGAAGGGGCGTCTCTCATCAAGTCGGCGCCGGCTGACGCCATCAAGGCCACCGATGCGGTGGTCGTCGCCGCGGCGCGCAAGGGCGCGGCGGGCACCGAGTGGCTGCGGCGCAGGGGCTACCGGCGGCTGCTCAGGCCACACCCCGCCGTCGGCGTCGTCAAGAGCGTCTACAAGGGCAACGCCCAGGAACTGGTGTCGAGAGCGATCGCGGCGACCGACGGCCGGTCGTGGTGGCTGATCCCGCTGTTCGCTGCGTGGGCCCTCGTCGAGTCCGCACTGATCGCACATCGCTTCGCCCCCCGACGTCTCTCCTCGCCAGCACCGCCCGCCGGCCGGCTCGCGCCGGCGTAGCCCCCGTCACGCCTTCCCCACATGGTCCGCGACCGCCGCGTACTCGCCGGCCGCGAGCGATTCCTGCTCGCCCGCGATTCCCGGGAGGAACCGCTGTCGGAACGTCTGCGGCCCGGCAACGTCGGACACCGTGAACCCGTGCTTCTGCATGAACCCGGCAAGGCCGTCCCGCGGAACACCCCACCGGAACTGCTCCTTGGACCGGCGCAGCAGCCGGTCGAGCCGGTGCGTCGCGCCGCGGAGCCCGGGCAGGCCGTCGTCCACGGGCTCGAGAAACGTGAACACGAGCCGAGTCCGCCGGTGCGTGAGCGAGGCGAGTTCCGCGAGCAGCTTCGTCACCTCGTCCGGCGCCAGGTACATCAGCAGTCCCTCGGCGATGTACACGGTGTCCAAGCCCGCCCGGTGCACCGGGCACGATGCGAGCGACGACGCCAGCGGGGACGAGCCGAAGTTCGCGGGGACCGCGGCGAGGTTGGGCGACGGCAGATCCTTCGAGAGCGCGCCGGCGAGCTTGATGCGCTGCGTCGGGGCTCGATCGATCTCGATGAAGACGACCTTCGGGTACTCGCGGTGCAGCCGCAGCGCGAGCATGTCGTACCCAGCGCCGAGCACGATGACCTGCCGGAAGCCATCGGCGATGGCCTGCCGCACCGCGGCCTCGATGTACTTCTTCCTCGCCGCGATGTGCAGCGACAGCCCGGGCAGCAGCCGCCGCTCGCGCCTCGCGGCGAGCCCACGGAACCACGGCTTGAAGCCGTTGGCCGCGACGATCTTGCCGGTCAGGCCGGTAAGGCGCAGGCAGTCAAGCGTCGGCGGGATCGCCTCCGGCGGCACGAGGCGCCCGAGCGTGGCGTCGCCGGCGAGGTAGACCGTCGCCGCGGCAACGTACCAGGCGGTTGAACTGGGTGGGCCGGGCTTCATGGGCAGGCGGGCATGGTACCTCGTCGCGGGCCGGAGCGCGCCGGCGCTCCCGACCCGTGCGTGCTACACGCCGACGCTCTGCCGGGCCCTGAGCATCAGGGTCTCGAATGTCCCGATCAACTCCGGCGAGTCGGGCGCGGCGTCCGGATCGGGCGGGCGCTTGGCGTACGACCCGTCGGGCCGGAGTTCCCACGCGGTGCGGCGGTCGTGGGCCATGACGTCGAAGATCTCCACCAGCCTGGCGCGGGGCTCGCGCCCGAGCACGGGGCAGGCCGACTCGACGCGGTTGTTCAGGTTGCGGTACATCCAGTCCGCGGAGGAGATGAACCACTCGCCGTCGACCGGGTCGGTCTTGCCCGCGCCGAAGTGGAAGATGCGCGAGTGCTCGAGGAAGCGGCCGACGACCGAGACGACTTTGATCGTCTCGGAGAGCCCCGGGACGCCCGGCCGCAGGCAGCAGAAGCCGCGGACATAGAGCGTGATCTCCACCCCCGCCTTCGAGGCCTCGTACAGCTTGGCCATGACGGTGCGGTCCTCCATCGCGTTCATCTTCGCGATGATGCGGCCGCCGACGGGCGAGGCGCCCCGCGCGTGGTCGCGTGCGATGGCGATCTCGCGGTCGATCAGCTCGAGGAACGTGGACTTCATCGTCACCGGCGCCACCAGCAGCGAGCGGTAGCGCGACTTGAGCGACCGCCCGGTAAGGAAGTTGAACAGGTCGACAACATCCTCGGTGATCGCCGGGTTCGCGGTGAAAACCGAGAGGTCGGTGTAGAGCTGGGCGGTCTTGGGGTGGTAGTTGCCGGTGCCCAGGTGGGCGTAGGCGCGGAGGACATTCGCGCCGGCCTCGTCGGTCTCGCGCCGGATGACCAGCGACGCCTTGCAGTGCGTCTTGAGACCAACGACGCCGTACGCGACGTGCGCGCCCGCCTTCTCGAGCATGCGGGCGAACCGCACGTTGGACTGCTCGTCGAACCGGGCCCGCAGCTCGACCAGGCACGCGACCTGTTTGCCCGCCTCGGCCGCGCGGATCAGGGACTGGACAAACGGGGAATCGCGGCTGGTGCGGTAGATCGTCTGCTTGATGGCCAGGACGTTGGGATCGCGGGCGGCCTCCGTCACGAACCGCTGGGCCGACGCCTCGAACGACTCGTAGGGATGGTGCACGAGCACATCGCCGTCGCGGATCACCGAGAAGATGTCGCGGTCCTTGTCCGCCAGCCGTACCGGCACGACGGGTCGCCATGGCTTGTTCTTGAGGTCCGGCCGGTCGAGGTCGGAGATGTCGTTGAGATCGTGGTAGTCGAGAGGGCCGGTGCGCTCCTCGACGTCCTCCGGTCCGATCTTGAGTTCCTCCAGCAGCGGCGTCAGGATGCGCCGCGACGGGGACGACGAGATCTCCAGGCGTACGGCCCGCGCAAAGCGGCGCTGCCGCAACTGGGCCTCGACCAGTTCGAGCAGGTTGTCCGAGTCGTCATCCTCCGCCTCGACCTCGGCGTTGCGCACCACTCGGAAGTGGGCGACCTCGACGATCTTCATCCCCGGGAACAGGTCGTCGAGGTTGTTGCGGATGATGTCGTGCAGGTGGACGAACCGCCACGAGGCCGCGCCGGGGGCAGCGCCCGCCTCCGCCTCTCCCTCGGGCACACGCACCCACTGCGAGAACATCCCCGGCACCTTCACGCGGGCGAACAGCGGCTCGGCGTGCTCGGACTCGGTCACCAGGACGGCGAGGTTCTCCGACTGGTTCGAGATGAACGGGAAGCGGTGGCCGGGGTCGACCGCGAGGGGCGTGAGGACCGGGAAGACCTCGCGGGCGAACCACGCGTCGATGCGACGGCGCTCATCGGGCGTCAGCTGCGAGTACTCGAGAAGGTGGATCCCTTCGTGCGCCAGAGCCGGACGGATGGAATCGCGGTAGATCCGGCTCTGCCACTGTTGCAGCTCGCTGGTCAGTCGCCGCACGCATTCGAGCAGCGGCGCCGTGGGCCATGGCTCGTAGTCCGAGGGCGGGAACTCGGTCCTGGCCCGGAGCCAGCCGATGCGCTTCATCACGAACTCGTCGAGGTTGTTCGAGAAGATCGAGAGGAACTTCACCCGCTCCAGCAGCGGCCGTCGCTCGTCCTCGGCCAGCGATAGGACCCGGCGGTTGAACTCCAGCCAGGCCAGGTCGCGGTTGAAGACGCGGGAGTCCGGCGTGACGTCCGGGCGGGCCACCGCGGCAGGGCCCGGCTGCTGCGGCGCCGCATCCGGCGGCGGCGACGGGCGTCCGTTGGCCGCCGCGCTGCGACCGGGATCCGCCGGGGGCGTCGCCGGGGCTGCGGTCGTCGTAGATTCGCCGGGCGATGACATGGATACCGTTCCTGATCGTCCCCGCACAGGGGCGGAGTGTGAAAACCTATCCGTGGTTCGTTCCGGCCACCGGCGTGGCGCGCGGGCGGTACACCGCCGCGCACCCGGGAGCCTCGGTGATGCGCACACTGGCGATCCGGACCGGCGGCGGCGAGGCCCCCTCTCGACTCTGACGCCCCAACCATCCGGCAAGACGGCGGGACATCTCGTCGCCGATGTGCCGCGCAACGAGTTCGGCGGACGGGTTCACCGAATCGAACGGCGGCACGCGCCCGAGATCGTTGTTCCGCATCGGCGAGACGATCTCGCCGAGCATGCCTTCGAGAACGTGGAAGTCCATAAGCAGGCCGTCGCCGTCGAGGGTGTCCCCCTCGGCCACCACCGTGACGTGCCAGTTGTGGCCGTGGATCGGCTCGCGGGCGCCCTGGATCATCAGCGCGTGCGCGGCGGCGAACGCGGTTTCGATCGACAGTTCGAACATCGTTCCACTATAGGGTTGCGGCCGGTCAGCCAAGGTCGGGCTCCGGGAGCGGGATCGGGCTCTGTGTCGGGGTTCTCGGCGCCGCCACTGGTCGCGGGGGATCTCGAAGAGCACCAGTTCGCCGCGGCCCATGCGTTCGTTCTCATCAACCTGCTCGAAGCCCGGGCCCCGCAGCGAGTAGCCGCACTTGCGGAGCACGCGGACCGACGCGTCGTGTCGCTCGAAGGTGTGGGCGATCACTCGTTCGACCGCCGGCGATTCGAACGCCCAGGCGGTCAGCGCCGCGGCGGCCTCGGTGGCGTAGCCGCGACCCTCGTGGGTGGGAACGACGGAGTAGCCGATCTCGACGGTTCCCGGACCGCCAACGGCGCCCGGCGCACCCTTGAACCCTCCGCTGCCGATGAGCAGGTCCGGTTCGGCGCGGAGCATGATGAACCACATGCCCCAGCCGCCCAGGCCGGGGTCGGACTCGTACATGCTGACCATGTAGGAGAACGCGTCCCGCAGGATCTCCGGTGGCCACGCGGGGTCGATGGCGGCGCCCAGGGCGCGGGCCAGGGTTTCGTTGCCCGCCGCGGCGGCGCGGGCCATCGCGAGGTCGGCGCCGATGATCCGGAGCCGGGATGTTGCGAGGGTCGGTGTCATGGGCGAGGGAGCGTAGTCGTGAGGAGTCTGGATCCGTCGCGTCGATGGGCCTACCAGCGCGATTCGACGGCGATTGTGGTGATCCCGGCGACATGGATCGTCTTTTCCGCGCTCGCGGCGCCGTGCACGACCGTGACGTCGCGAGGCCGGACACTCAGTTCGCGGGCCAGCAGGTCGCAGATCGCCTTGTTGGCCTTGCCGCCCTCGGGGGGCGCGGCGATCCGGACCTTGAGGCGGTCGCCGAGTCGGCCGGAGACCTGGTCCCGTGCGGCGCCCGGAACGGCCTTGACGGCGATCAGCACCCCGTCGGTCGCGTGCGGGGAGACCATTGGCACTTCGGGCTCCTGTCGATCCGCAGATCGTCGGCTTCTGAGCCGATGGAACGCTGCGAACGTCGAATGTACGCGCCGGTCGCGGCAAGGGGATTGCCGCGGATCGTGCGTGGATTAGAGTATGGGTGTACCCCCGGACCGGGGGATTATCGGGCGTTCGTGAACCCGCGGGGGGAATGCGGCCGTACGTGTGATGGGAGCCACCAGCCAGATGCGAAGCCAGCCTCGCCTTTCCAGACGGAGGATGCGTGTTCGAGCCGTCGGGGCGGCGGTGGCGGCGTGGTGCGCGGTGGCGGCGTCGGCATCGGGGCAACTCACCGAGTCGCAGGTGCTGGTGGTGTACGACAGCCGCGTGCCGGACTCGCTGGCGGTGGCGGAGTATTACGCCGGGTCGGCGAAGGTGCCGGGCGGAGCGGGAGGGGTGGTGGGTGCGCGGCCGCGGGTGATGGTGGTGAACCTGGCGAACCTGCCGGGAGCGGGGGTGGCGCCGGCGGTGCCGGACATCACGTACACGCAGTTCATCAACCAGTTCCGGGACCCGCTGCGGAACTACCTGGTCTCGAACAACCTGGCCGAGTCGGTGCGGTGCATCGTGCTGACGAAGGGGATCCCGCACCGGGTGCAGGACATCACGACGGCGGGGCTGGGGGATGATCCGGGGAGCGCGGGCACGGCGCTGGGAGCGCGGATGCTGACGTACTGCTCGGTGGACTCCGAGTTGACGCTGCTGCACCAGAACCTCAGCACGGGGACGGGGTCGCAGGTCGGGACGTTCGCGGCGGGGCTGGTGCGGAACCCGTACCACCGGATCACGCAGCCAATCGGCGGGTACCCGATGCGGTACATCCGGTCGGCGAAGTCGTTCGTGGATGCGGTGGGGTTCGGGAACGGGGTGATCTGGAGCGCCGCGAGCTCGCTGAACCAGTCGCAGCGGCTGACGCCGGGGGACTTCTACATGGTCTGCCGGCTCGACGGGAACTCGGTCAGCGATGTCAAGGCGTCGATCGACCGGGCGCAGGGGCCGTACTTCAACACGGAGACGGCGGGGATCGTGCTCGACGAGGGGGCGTCGAACGGCGTGGCGGATATCCCGAACTCGGAGCTGGACAACAGCGACACGTCGCCGCCGTCTGGGCTGTGGGCCGGGGACGACTACGAGTTGACGCGCGACGGGCTGCTGGCCGACGGCCGGTTTGCGCCCGGGAACGTGCGGTACAACGCGGCGGGCGGGGCGGCGAACTTCATCGTTGGGCCGCTGGTGTCGTTCGGCGGGGGCATCGTGTTCGGCGCGCCGCTGGTGCTGATCGCGTCGGAGGGGGCGAACCACGTGGGCGGGGTGCCGGGGACGGCGGGGACGCAGTACGCCACCTCGTTCAACTATGCGCCGGGGGCGGTGTTCAACACGATCGAGTCGTACAACGGGCGGGCGCTGGGCGGGCTGGGGCAGGTGCCGGGGATTCCGCAGCAGCAGGCGGCGGACTTCATCCAGGCCGGGGGGACGTTCGCGATCGGGCATGTGTGGGAGCCCTTTGCGTTCACGCTTGCGGACAATGCGGTCCTGGTGCCGGCGTTTCACCTGGGGCGGCTGACGTGGGCGGAGGCGGCGTACTCGGCGATCCCGTGCCTGTCGTGGCAGCACGTGGTGCTGGGCGATCCGCTGGCGCGGGCGCAGCGCAGCCGCGACGACCGCGACTCGGATGGGCAGGTGACGATCGACGACCTGTATTACTGGTCGGAGTCGCCATTTGACCTCAACCGCTCCGGGGCGGCGAACGGTGTGGACCGAGGGTTGATGGAGGACTCGCTGCGCGGCGGCGAGGGGGCGGTGCTGCAGGGGTCGCAGCGGAACTAGGTGCGATCGGGTTCAGGGGGAGGCTTCGAGGTCGTACTCCTGGCCGGGGAGGGCGGGGGGCAGGGAGACGCGCTCGCGGAGTGCGGCGAACTCGGTCTCGAGGAACTTGGGGTTGACCATCGAGGCGGCCAGTTCGTTGGCGCGGCGCTCGAGCGCGGCGACGATTTCCGGGTGCTGGGGGGCGACGTTGGTCTTCTCGTGCGGGTCGGCGGCGAGGTTGTAGAGTTCGGGGACTGAGGGGAGGGGGGTGCGCCAGACGAGTTTCCAGTCTCCCTGGCGGACGCCGGCGCGGAAGGGCTCGATGTTGTAGACGATCTCGGTGCGGGGCGAGGGCTTGCCCTCGCTGATGGTCGGCCAGACATCGAGGCCGTCGAGGGGTTTGCAGTTGGAGGTCGAGGCGCCGGCAAGGCGGGCGAGGGTGGGGTAGAGGTCGACGGCGTGGATCATGCCGTCGACTTCTTGGCTGGCCTTGATGTGGCCGGGCCAGTTGGCGAGGGCGCAGACGAGGGTGCCGCCCTCGTAGAGCGTTCCCTTGCCCTCGCGGTAGGGGCCGTTGTCGCAGGGGATGGTCATCTGCGAGACGTCGACTTCGCCGGCGAACATGGCGTTGCGGACGCCGCCGTTGTCGCTGTGGAAGAGGATGAGCGTGTTGTCGCGCATGCCCTTGGCCTCGAGGGCCGCGACGACGCGCCCGATCTGGTCGTCCATGGCGCTGACCATGCCGGCGTAGATCCGGCGCGTGGGCTCCTTGATGTCGGGGAAGCGGTCGATGTACTCCTGGGGGGCCTGGTAGGGGGAGTGCGGGGCGTTGAAGGTGAGGTAGAGGTAGAGGGGCGTGGCGGGGTCGTGCTCGGAGATGTGGCGGACGGCGTCGTCGCCGATCAGCGTGGTGGAGTATCCCTCTTCCTTGAGCGGTTCGTTGTTGCGGAACCAGTCGTTGATACCGCCCGACTCGTGCTTGAAGTAGTCGATCTCGCCGATGAGGGGGCCGTACTGGTAGTCGAAGCCGCGCTGGCGCGGCCAGGTGGCGCGGTCGGCGTGGCCGAGGTGCCACTTGCCGATGATGGCGGTCTCGTAGCCGGCGTCCTTGAGGGCCTGGGGGAGGAGCCACTCATCGGTGGGCAGGCCGTAGGTGTGGGTGCCGAGGATGACGGCGGTCTGGAGGCCGTAGCGGAAGGGGTACCGCCCGGTCATGAGGCAGGCGCGGGTCGGGGTGCACATCGGCTGGGCGTAGAACCGCCCGAGCGTGGCGCCGGTGGCGGCGAGGCGATCGATGTTGGGCGTCTTGATGTCGGAGCCGTGGTAGCCGACGTCCTTCCAGCCGAGGTCGTCGGCGACGATGTGGACGATGTGTGGGCGGGACGGGGCGTGCGGCGGAGGGGATTGGGCCTGTGCGGCGGTAACGAGGGTGAGTGCGGCGGCGAGCGCAAGAAACACCAGGGTCGGTCGCATCGATCGAGTCCTCATAAATGGGAAGCTGGATGTGAGCCGCATCGCGCCTTCGCTGTCTGCATGCTTGGGAGCGCGGGGGCTGGGCCAAGCGTAGCAGACGGCGTTCCCCTGCGCGAGCGGGGTCGGGTGGCGCTAGCCGGAGTCGAGGGCCGGGAGCGGTTCGGCGCTGGGGTTGGCGGCGATCGCCGCGCGCGGCAGGGGCGCGGGTGGGTGCGCTGGCGAAGGGTTGGGGCGAGAGTGCGCGGCGCGGGGGGCGGGTTCGGCGGGGGATGTCGTGTGGAGACGGGATGGAGTGGTGGTGGGAGTGGGAGGTTGGGGCGCGGTGAGTGGGGAGGGGGAGGATTCGGGGGTTGGAGTTGAGGGTGGGGTGGGGACTGGGCGGGTGGAGTAGGAGTAGCGGCGCGGGCCGGGGGTGAAGTTGGCGAGGCGAAGCAGGAGGGCGGCGGCGCGGCGGGCGGTTTCTCGGGAGCGGCGGCGGAGTTCGAAGCCGCGCTGGTCGCCGGGGCGGACGGGGAAGTGGGCTTCGTCTGCGTTGTGCTCGTCGATGGAGCGGCCCAGCGCGATGGTGGCCGCGGGGAGGAAGTTGGAGGCGACGATGCGGGTGCGGCGGGCGATGGTGGACTCGATGTGGTCGAGCCGTTCAGCGATCTCGGGCTCGGCGAACCAGAGGACGAGGGCTTCGACGGTGGTGTGGTGGAGGTCGGCGACGTCGCGGAGGGTGAGGGTGGGATCGGTGACGGAGTCGAGGATCTTGGCCGCGAGGTCGGGGGAGGGGTTGAAGGAGGGGAGGTTGAGCATGCCCCGTGCAGGATACGGGTTTTTGACGGTGTGTCAATAGGGTTTTGATAGGAATTTGAACAAAGCACTCAAATTGCGTTTGGAACTGAGGTTGCGCCGTGGTTGGCGGGAGGCCGACGCACCACGCTGGCCCATGCGGCTCCGGCGTTCAAAAAGAACCGCCGGGCGGTCAGGCCCGGCGGTTCTGCACGATTCCCCAAGGCAACCGTTAGCGGCGGCGGCGGGCGACCAGCAGGCCGCTCACACCCAGCAGCGCCACCGAGCCGGGCGCCGGCACCGTCGTCATGTTCAGGCTGAAGCCGTCGATCATCCCCGTGTCGCCGCCGACGTAGTCCGCGACGGTCAGCGTCCAGACTCCCGACGCGTTCACGCCGCCGAACGCGTCGTTCAGGCTCCCCTCGTAGGCGAGGAAGGTGCCGGAGGCGTTCGCGATCCCGGGGTAGGCGATGTCCGGGGCGTCGTACACCGACGTGCCCAGGTCGGAGAAGATCATGTACGAGGCGTCGATCTTGTCGCCGAAGTTGTCCGCCGAGAACCCGTAGTCATCGTCGACCCCGACGCCGGCGAACGCCAGCAGGTAGATCGACTGGCCGGTGGGGCTGGTCAGCGACACCAGCAGGTCCCCCTGCCAGCTGTGCGTGATCGCGATGCCGACGTTCAGCGAGCTGATGATGTCGCCGTTGACCGCGTCGCTGGGGACGTTCAGGGTGAGCGTCGCCCCGGTCGGGTCCGCATCGGGGATCGCCACCGCGTTCCCGAAGCCGTTGTTGTACTCGCCCGACGCCATGGCGCCGGTGGTCATCGCAAGGCCGGCGATCGTCGCGAGAGCAAGTGCACGCATCTTCATGGTCGGTTCTCCAGTTTTCCACGAGCGGGACGGACGACAGGCGTCCCCGGCTTCGTGGATGTTGAGCCGGGTTCGGCAGGCCAGGTTTCACGGATGGGCCGCACGCCCCACGAGCTTCCGTGCTCTCTCACTTCCCCCGTCACATGAGAATCTACCCCGGGGCCGGGGATCCGCCACGCTCCGGCCCTCGCCGCCCGCCCGACGCCCCCGCACATCCCGCACCGCCCCCACAGGCCGATGCATCCCTTTGGCGGGGGCCGACCTTATGGGCCCCCGAGCCCTGTGCCCGTTCCCGCTACCATTGCCGCCATGCCGGTCTTCCTGCGTTATCTGCTGCGCCTGGGCCCCACCAACCCCATCGCGGTGCGCCTGGTCCAGGGCGGCTCGCGCCGGACGCGGCACTTCTACATCCGGGCCGCCTACCTCGGGGTGCTGATCGCGGTCCTCTTATATGCCCTGCTGCTCCGCGCCTCGGGGAGCCTTGATTACCGCTCCCTCGCCGCGGCCGGTGCGTTTTCGTTCACGTTCGTTGCCTACCTGCAGATCGCTCTCATCGCGATCCTCGCCCCCGTCTTCATGGCCGGCGCGATCGCGCAGGAGGCGAGCCCGCGTACCTGGGACATCCTGCTCACCACCCCCCTCTCCGCCACGCAGGTGGTCCTGGGCAACCTGCTCGGGCGCCTGTTCTTCATCCTGGCCCTTCTCTTTTCCTCCCTCCCGCTCTTCGCCGTGACGCAGTACTTCGGCGGCGTGCCGGGCTCATCCATCTTCACGTCGTACCTCATCGCGGCGTGCGCCGCGACGTTCGTCGCCGCCGCCGCGGTCGCCCTCTCGGTCAGCCGGCTGGTCGGCAAGCGGGCGGTCTTCACGTTCTACGTCTCGATCGTGTCGTTCCTTGCGGTCACGTTCGCGATCGACCGCGTCGTCACCGCGGGGGGCGTGACGTACATGACGGCGATCAACCCCTTCCTCGCCCTCAACGCCCTGCTGGACCCCACCGGCTACCCCGCCGCCCAGGAGGGGTCGGTCGGCGGCCTGGCCCCGTTCATGCTGGAGGCCCCGGTCCGGGCGTTCTGCACGATCAGCGCCGGCCTCAGCGTCGCCCTCATCCTTGCCTCCATCTTGACGGTCCGCGCCGGCGGGCTCTCAACCTTCACTTCGGGCGCGAGCGGCGTGCCGTGGTACCGCAGCATGTTCGGCCTCGCTGCGAAGGGCGCCGAGCACCGGGCGCCGCGCAGCGTCTGGAACAACCCGATCATCTGGCGCGAGGCCGCCGCGAGGAACGCAACGCTCGGCCGCATGGTGGCCCGGTGGTCGTTCATCGCCATCGGCCTGCTCTTTGCCGTGGGCGTGGTCGTGTACTACCACACGGGGGCGATCTCCTCGATCACGTTCCGCCTGATCATCCTCTACGCAAGCGTCGGCGAGATCGCCGTGGTCTCACTCGTAGCGGTCAATATGGCCGCCACCAGCGTCACCCGCGAGCGGGAGGACGGCACGCTCGACCTGCTCCTCACCACTCCCATTACTCCCGGCGCGTACCTCGCCGGCAAACTCTCGGGCATGATCGCGTACCTCCTCCCGCTCCTGGCCGTTCCGGTCGGTACGCTCGCCCTCGCAGGTCTGTACACCGGGGGGGTGCTGGGCGGGCTCTGGCAGCGGAGCAGCGCGGGCGGCCCGGGCGTAACGATCCCCGCCACGGTGCCCGGCACGACCATCGTCTACCAGATTCCCGTGGTTCTTCCCGAGGCGTTCCTGGTGGTCGCGCTCGTCTCCGTCCCGTTCATCGCGTTCTGCGTGATGGTCGGTCTTCAGTGGTCTCTCAAGTCCAAGGGATCGCTCTCCTCGGTCGTCGCCACCGTCGGCGTCGTGGGCGTGATCGCGGGGATTGTCGGGCTCTGCTCCTGGCACGCGGGCCAGCAGGTTCCGCTCATCGGCCCCGCTCTTGCGGCGCTCAGCCCGGTGACGGCGGTCTTCGCCGTGGTCGAGCCCGAGAGCGCCCTGTACGTCACGCTGGTCGCCCAGTCCGGCCCGTCGACCGCCCGCGGCGGGCTGCTCATCGGCGCCCTCGTCGCCGCCGCGCTCTACTGCGCGATCGTGTACGGCATCCGGGCCAACATGGTGCGTACGTTCGACTTCACGGTCCGCAAACTCGCGGGCACGAAGTAGAGCGGTCTCCCCGCCTCTCCTCCCGGCGGCACGCTTACTGCGCCGGCGTGCACCGCTTCATCGCCCACTCCCGCAGCGCCGCCACGCTCTCGGCCATCGTCACCGAGAGCGGCGGCGATTCGGCGTACGCGCGCACCAGCGCCTCGCTCTCCAGCGTCCGATCCTCGCTCACGGCCTCGGTCAGCGCCGCGATGATCCCTTGCTCGATCTCGGCCCCCGAGTAGCCCGCGGTCGCCGCGACCAGCCGAGCCAGGTCCAGCTTCTCGGGGTCCTGCGACCGCTTGGCCAGGTGGATACGGAGCACCTGTTCCCGCGCCGCATCGCCCGGCAGGTCTACGAAGAAGATCTCGTCGAACCGCCCCTTGCGCAGCAGCTCCGGCGGGAGCGCCTCGATGTCGTTGGCCGTCGCGACCAGGAACACCGGTTCGGTCCGCTCCTGCATCCACGTCAGAAGCGAGCCGAAGAGCCGCTTGCTGAGCCCGCCATCGGTCGAGTGCGACGCGGCGGAGGCGAAGGCCTTCTCGATCTCGTCGATCCACAGCACCATTGGGGACATCGCTCCCGCCTGCTTGAGCGCCTCGCGCAGCCTCCGCTCGGATTCGCCCACGTACCGGTCGTACAGAGCCCCCGCGTCCAGCCGCAGCAGCGGCCGCTTCCACGCCGATGCGATTGCCTTCGCGCACAGGCTCTTGCCCGATCCCTGCACACCCAGCAGCAGCACGCCCCGCGGCGGGCTCACTCCCATCGCCGCGCCCTCGCCCGCCGCGGCCTTCTCCCGCAGCCGCAGCCACCGCTTCAGGCGGTCCAGCCCGCCGATCTGCGACAGGTCCGAGGGCGTCTGGATGTACTCGAGCAGGCCGCCGCCCGCGATCATCCGTCGCTTGGACGCAAGGATCCCGTCGAGATCTCCGGCGTCGAACACGCGGTCCGTCGCCACCGTTTCGACCATCACCTGCCGGGCCTGCCTCCGGCTCAGGCCGCGGAGGTTCTTGATGACCGTCGCGACCTCGGCGCGGGAGATGCTGACGCGGATCGGTCCGGATCGGTTCACGCCGCGGAGCGCCTCTTTCAGGATCTCCTCCAGCTCCGCTTCGCCGGGCATGGTGAGATCGAACCGCGTGGACTCGGCCTCCACCACCGCCGGCGCCTCTTCGCTGTGGTCGATCATCACCAGCGAGTTGTGGACGCCCAGGTCCCCCATTTCCCGCCAGCGGGCCACCAGTTCGCGCCAGGCCCGCAGGGTGCGGTCGTCCCGCAGGTGCGGGCCAAGGTCGAGCATCACCGCCAGCGTCGGAGTGTCGCGGAGACCCAGGCGATACAGGGCCGCGGCGGGGTTCTCCGAACCGGTCTCCTTCACGCGGCCCGCGACCAGCCCATCCTCCAGCCCGCGAACGCTCGACCAGAGCAGCAGTTCCCGGCCCGCATCGAGCGCCATGTCCCGCACCGCCCGCAGCGCCTCGTGCTCCTCGAAAGTCACGATCCGGATGCACCGGTGGTGGGCCCGGACCAGGGCGCCGAGCCGCGCGGCGTCTGATTCGAGGCGGTCCGGATCAGCGCGTTGGTCGGCCATGATCGCGATCTCCCTCGGCACACACGGGCGCCCGCTGCAGTCTATCGTGCGCTGCCCGATTCGGGCTGGACGCAACTTCGGCATCGTCGCGCCGTATCGCCTGCATGGGACCATCCCCGCTTCCATTCCTGCTCGCCGCCGCGGCGCTCGCCCTCGCCGGGGTGGCGGTCATCCTGTGGTGGCTGCTGCTCGCGGATCGGCGCGGACGCAGGCTGCGGCGGTGTCCCGGGTGCTGGTACGACCTTTCGGACACCCCCGGTCTGACCTGCCCCGAGTGCGGCCGCACGGCCAAATCCGAGCGGGCGACCCATCGGCGGCACCGGCGGCGCCGCTGGCTTGTTCTCGCGCTCGTGCTGCTTGCGGCGGCCCTGGCGCTCGCGCTGGTGCCGCGGGTGCGTGCCCGCGGCTGGTACGGCCTCGTCCCGACCACAGCGCTCATCGCCGCGATCCCGTATGTGGATCCGCCGCCGAGCCACTTCCAGAACGAGTTGTATGAGCGGCTTGACGAGGGGCCCATTCCCATCTGGCAGCGTCGCTACCTCTTCGGTCGGTGTGATGCGGTGCTGCGTGAATCGCAGGACTCCAACACCCGGATCCATGCGCTGCGGGTCATCGAGCACATCGCCTGGCGCCACGGGCATTCGGGCCGGCCCACGCACGAGGCCTCCGAAGCGGGTCCGATTCTGGCTCGCGTCATCGCCGAGGACTCCGCGGTCGCCGTCCGCGGCTTCGCCGCCGGCATCATCTCGACGTGCGAGGCTGAGCCAGCGGTCGCTGTTCCGGCGCTGGCGAGGTGCGTGGAGTCGGATCCGGACGGCTCCGTGCGGCGCAGCGCCGTCCGGTCGCTAACCCACTATCACGAGCACGCCGCCGCGGCGGTTCCCGCCGTGCTCGCGTGCATAGCGTTTCAAGGTACGCCGTACCTCGAGCGCGACGCCACCGCCCTGCTCGGCCGGATCGGTCCTGATCCTGGCGGTGCCGCTCTCGCGGCGCTCCGCTCGCGGCTTGGCAGCGAAGATGCTGAAGTTCGGGGCGCCGCGGCGACCGCGATCGGCCGGTTCGCGGGCGAGGGTCGGCCGGCCATTCCGGATCTCGTGGCGGCGCTGCGCGATCCCGACTCCGGCGTCCGCAAGTTCAGCGCCCAGGCCCTGGAGAAGGTTGGTGAGGCGGATCTGCGGGTCATCGAGGCGCTGCTCGACACGCTCTATGACGGAGCGGATCACGTGCGGTACCAGGCGCTGATCTCGCTGCTGGTGCTCACCCGCGGTGAGCCACCGGCTCTTGACCGAATCGCTACGCGGATGGACACCTGGCAACCGTCGGCCTCACGGGCCGGCGTGCTGCTGGCTCATGGCGCCGGCGCGCGGGTGGCGGGGCTCGAGCGTTACGTGGCCGATTCGCTCCGCGAGGCAGATACCAGCAACCCACGCGCTTGGGAGGCGCGGTTCGACAGTTTCAAGTTTCTTTGCGAAGTGGGCTACGCGGACACCTCGCTGCTGGGGCTTATCGAACCGCGCACACGCGACCCGGTCGATCGGGTGCAGGTCTGGGCCGTGCTGCTGACCGCCCAACTCCAAGGCGATCGCGTCGCGGCGGTCCCGCGGCTGGTCGAGATCATCCGGCGCAACCTGAACCCCGCGAAGTTCTATCCGCGTGGCGACGCGGCCGAGGCCCTGGCCCTCATCGGGCCGCCCGCCGCGGCGGCTGATCCAGAGGTGATCGGGCTGCTCGAATCGATGCTCAAGGAAGACGCGTGGCACTCGCGCGAGGGCGCCCGCAAGGCCCTTCGCGCGATCACCGGTCGGGACTACGGTCAGCCCGGCGAACCGGAGCCCTAGAACACCTTGCGCAGGCGGGCGCTGGGGATCCCCAGTTGATCGCGGTACTTCGCCACCGTCCGGCGCGCGATCTCGATGCCCCGCTTCTTGACCTCTTCGGCCAGGGCCTCGTCCGAAAGCGGGCTCTTCTTGTCCTCCGCGTCGATGACCTCCTTGAGCGCGGCCTTCACCGCGTCCCACGAGACCTCCTCGCCGCTCTCGGTCTGCGTGCCGCCCGTGAAGAAGCCGCGGAGCGGGACCACGCCCCGCGGCGTCATCAGGTGCTTCTCGGCCACGGCTCTCGACACCGTCGCCACGTGCACGCCGAGTTGCTCGGCCACCTGCGTCATCGGCAGCGGCCGCAGGCTCTGGGGCCCGAAGTCGAAGTAGTCGCGCTGGGCATCCACGACGACGCTGATCACCCGTAGCAGGGTCCGCTTGCGCTGCTCCACCGCGTCGATCAGCCACGAGGCGTTCGAGAGGTTCTTGCGGAGGAACTCCTTGGTCTCCTTGGGGGCCTCGCGTTCCTTCGCGAGCTTTGCGTATTCCTGGTTGATCCGCAGGGCGGGCAGGCGCGTCTCGTTGAGGTAGGCGATGTAGCGGTCCTGTTCCTCGTCGTACTCGACGATCGCGTCCGGGATCAGCAGGCTCGGCGATTCTGGAGCGAGCCGCCGGCCCGGCGCCAGGCTCAGCACGCCCATCCGCTCCACCGCCCGCTTCACCTCGTCGATCGACAGTCCCGTCTTCTCCGAGATCTTCGGGAGACGGTTCTGGGCCAGATCGTCCAGGTGATCCGCGATGAGCCTGCGCACCACCGCCCACTCCGCCGCGCGGGTCGGGCTTTGCTCGACCATCGCGTCCACCTGCAGGAGCAGGCACTCCCGGACGTCCCGGGCCCCGATCCCCGCCGGCTCGAGCAGCAGTTGCACCGCTGTCAGCGCCCGCTCCATCTGCTCCGGAGTAGGCGGGCCGCCGGCCTCCGCATCGCGTGAAGCGAGCGACGGCGTCTTGTCCACGACGGATTCCAGGGGGGTTCGCAGGTAGCCGTCGTCCTCGATGAACCCGATGATCGCCTCGCCTAAGTCCCGCAGCGACTCGTCCACCTCGCTCATCCGCCACTGCTCGACGAGCTGCTCGGTCATCGACGCGGCGCGGGCGGCGGTGTTCGCCATCGCATCGGACTTGGCGTCGCGTTCCCCATCCAGCCGCGCCGAGGCGTGCTGCGGGAGGAAGTCTTCGCGGCGGTCCGACGGCGTTAGAGCGGGCGGGGCCTCGTCCTGCCACAGTTCCGGGTTCGCCTCGCCGAAGGAATCGAGCCGCTCGAAGTCCTCGTTCCCGGCAGAGTCTCCCAGTTCGAGCGGCCGCTCGTTCTCGATCGCGTCCAGGTCGGCCTCATTGGGGCCATCCGCCGGGGCGTCCGCCCCCTCGACGATCTCGGCGCCCGGTTCGACCGCCTCCAGCGTCGGGTTGGCTTCGAGTTCCTGCTCGATCCGTTCCTCCAGCTGCAGGAGCGGCATCTGGAGGATCTCCATCGACTGGATCATCCTCGGCGCCAGCTTCATCTGCTGGCTCATCCGCATGTGCTGTGAGGTATCGAAACGCATCGGGAACTGTCCACCTCCTTGCAGCCCTTCCCCCGGGCCCTGCACAGACCACATGTCACATCGGCCGTCGGCCCTCGATCGCATCCGCCAGCACGGCCTTGTTCGCGAACTCCAACTGCGACCCGGTCGGCAGGCCACGGGCCAGCCGCGTGACTTTCACCGCCCGCTTGCCAAGTTCCTCGGCCAGGTACAGGGCCGTTCCATCGGCCTCCAGGGTCGGGTTGAGCCCGAGGATCACCTCGCGGACCGCCACGCCGCCGCAGTTGATGCCCGGCTCGTCGATGCGCCGCAGCAAGTCGGCGACCGTGAGATCGCCGGGCCCCACGCCGTCCATCGGGCTCATCCGTCCCATGAGCACGTGGTACACGCCGCGGTACATCCCCGTCTGCTCCAGCGAGATCAGGTCCTTCGGCTGCTCGACGACCATGACCAGCCCGGCATCGCGGGCCCGGGCGGCGCCCGCCGCGGCGGCGCAGATGCCGCACAGGCCGCGATCCGCATCGCCCTCCGCATCCGCCAGGTTGAAGCACACCGCGCAGTGACGCACACGCAGCTTGACGTCCTCGATCGCACGGGACAGGGCCAGCGCCTCGGGCTTGTCGGCCTTCAGGACGTGGAACGCCAGGCGCTCGGCGCTGCGGCGACCGATCCCCGGCAGCCGCGCGAACTCCTCGATCAGCCGCTCCACGGTCCCGGGATAGGCCGTCGCCGCGGGCTTGCCGCTGCCGCCCGAGCGCACCAGGATCGGGGAGTCCCCGCCGGATTCGGGTTTGGCATCAGGCTTGCTCACGCGCTCATCCTACCCCCGTACTATGTGGCTCGATGCCGAGCCCAGCTCCACAGACCGCCGCGTCCCCGCCCTCGCCTCCGGCCCGGCGTCCCGGGTGGGTGAGGTGGGTTGTCGTGGCTGTCGTGATCGCCGCCGCGTGGGTCTTCTTTGACGCGTTTGTACGCGACAACGTGTTCCCCAAGAACTTCGCCGTGGTCGAGGAGAACCAGATCTATCGCTCCGCCGCCCTGACGCCCGCGGCGACCCGCAAGGTCCACGACCAGTACCACATCAAGACCATCATCGACCTGGGCGCGTACGACAAGGATCCCGAGGGCGAGCGCCTCGCCCAGCGCACCGCCGAGGCCCTGGGCATCACGCGGCATGTCTTCCGCCTCGAGGGCGACGGCACCGGAAACCCGAACTACTACGTCCTTGCCGAGCGGCTGCTCGAGGACCCGGACAACCGGCCGGTCCTTGTCCATTGCTCCGCCGGAGCCCAGCGCACCACGGCGTGCATCGCTCTTCACCAGTACATCAGCGAGGGCAAGCCGTGGATCGACGAACTCCCCAGGGCCCGCCGGTTCGGGCACGATCCCGGCCGTAATCCGAGGCTGAAGCCGTACCTGGAGCAGTGGGCGGAGAAGATCAAGGCGGCGGTACTCTCGGGCGGATCCGTCGCCGGCGCCGACCCGCTCCCGTCGCCGCCGACCCGACCGTAACATCATCCTCCGATGCCGCAGCAGGATTCTCACGCGATCCGTCCGCGCTGGCACCTCGTGATCACCCTTGCGGTGTGCGCGATCCTCTACTTCCCATTCCTCGGTGTCGCCGGGTTCAGCGGGACCGAGGGGCACCGCGTCGTCCCTGCGTGGACGATGCTCGAGTCCGGCAACATCTGGCGGCTCGAGATGTTCGGCGCCCCGTACGTCCGAAAGCCGCCGGGCATGCCGTGGTGCATCGCATCGTCGTCCGCGGTGCTGGGCGAGACCGAGTTCGCGGCGAGGGCGGTATCGGCGGTAAGCCAGACGCTCATGGCGGTTCTGGCTGTCGTGTTTGCGGGACGCTGGTTCGGCCGCCAGTGGGGGCTCGCCGCGGGGCTGGCCCAGGCTCTCTTGCTCTGGCAACTCCCAAGCGCCCGGTCGGCCGAGATCGAATCGCTCAACAACCTCTTTACCCAGGCCGCCGCGTTTCTGGTCATCGACCTGCTGATTCCGGGCCGCAGCCGATCGTCCCTGCTCACGATCTTCGGACCGGACCTGCTTGCGGTGTCCATCGTGGGGATGCTCCTCGCCAAGGCCCCCGCCGGCGTGCCCGTTGTCGCCGCGTGCATCGCGGCGCCGTGCCTGGCGCTGCGATCCGTGCGGCCGCTCGCGTCGTTCGCGCTCTGGTCCCGTCTTCTTGTCAGCGCCGCGCTCACCTATGTCCTGCTGCGGCCGTTCGCCGCCGAGCTGAACGAGCCCAACGCGGTTCCCAACGCGGTCCAGGACCTGATCTGGTCCCGCGAGAGCGTGGCGGGGCTCGCCGCGATCATTCCCACCGTTTTTGCGGCTTCGCTCCCGATCTCTCTGGCGCTCGTGTTCCCGTGGGGGCCCGATGCCCGGCGCGAGGGCGAGCAGTGCACCGATCCTGTCTTCCGGCGCGGGTTTCTCATCGCCCGATCGCTCGCCTTTGCCTGGGTGCTCTCGCTGCTGGTGCTGATCGCCGCGGGAGTCGGCGTGCTCCGCTATGCCATGCCCACGGGCGTCCTGCTGCCGCCGATCGTCGCGTACGTGTACCGGGCCTGGCGCGATCCGGTGGTCGGCATGTCGCCCAAGCGGATCGCGTGGGCGAGGATGCTGTTCCTGCGCCGACCCTTCGTGTGGCCCGTGCTGCTCCTGGTTGGAGCGGCGACCTATCTGTGGTACTTCGAGATCCGGCGGATCGAACGATCCGGGCGAGAGGCGGGCATCCGCCTCGCCGAGGCCATCCCCGATGGTGCGGTCGTCTGGAGCCAGGGCATCATCGACGCGCGGCCCGACATCATCCTCTACGCCCAGCGAGCGGCGCGGGAGCACGAACGCACGTTCACGCCGCTGTGGAAGCGGGCCGACATGTACCGCGGCGAACTCCCTCCGCCGGGCGCCTACGTGCTCCTGAGGACCGACCCCGGATCGTCGGAGGCGCACACGCTCTACCACGATGCCATCGACGCCGGCCGGCTCCGGGAGGTCGCCACCGGGCGCGCATATCCCGACATCTCGGGTGATCGGTACAAGGTTCAGTTCGCGCTCTACAGGGTCACCGCCCCGGGCGAGCCGTAGCAGCGGCTATCGATGGAACGCGCCGCGGAGCCGTCGCACGCCCGCTTCGCGCGGATCGGGCAGGTCCTCGACCGGCCGGATCGGGCGGAGTTCCGCGAGTTCAAACAGGGATGTCAGTTCCGATGGTGTCAGCGGCCACGGCGGCGCATCCTCCACTTGATCAAGCGGCACCGAATCTTCCCGTCCGCGCGAGATCGCCAGCACCGTGCCTCGCAGCGAGCAGAGCGAGGCGATGCCGCGGGCCGCTTCCTCGCGACGGCTCGGAGGGAGCGACTGCAGCGTGTACACCTCTACAACAAGGTCGAACCGGTGCCGGAGCCGCGCCGGCAGGTCCAGCAGGTCCGCCACGAACAGCGACGGCGCCGCCGCCGGGAAGCGCCGGCGCGACCACTCCACCGCGGTGCTCGAGACATCGAACCCGCACGCGTCGTACCCGCGGCTGCACAGCTCGCCGACATCATCACCCAGCCCGCACCCGACTACCGCAACACGAGCCCCCGGCCGCACCAAACCCGGGGCGGTCACATTGAGCCAGCCGACGAGCAGCGGGTTGGGGCATGTATCGGCCCACGGGATCGCGCTCGCCTCGCCGTTGGCCGAGGCGTAGATCCGCTCGAACCACTCGGCCGGTGCGGTAGCGCCCGAAGCGAACGTCGCGGATTCTGTGGCGAGAGACATGTTCAAGCCTCCTGACGGCCACCGAAGAGCGGCCGCCGGTTCCCCTCCCCCGCCTCGCGAGGGCCGGCACAGTGAAGAATGCCGGGGGAATGCCGAACCGGACCGGCAGGTAACCAGCCCGCACAATGGTACCACACCTTTTCAAAAGAAGCGCCCGCGTGTTTCCACGCGGGCGCTCGGGGATCAGTCATGTGTCCCGGCGAAGTCGCCGGGAGGAGACGACCTTATGGGCAACCAAGGTTGCCCGGGGTGGTC
>JAHBXB010000003.1:300000-446801 GCA_019636655.1 Phycisphaeraceae bacterium
AGGCCCGGCTGCCGCGGTCGCTTTTCTCGACCGCAGCGAGCCGGCCAAGACGATGGTCGGGTTCGTCACCCCTACCTCCGCCGGTCTTGTTCACATTGGCAGCGACGGACAGCCGGCGACTCCCGTCATTACGCCGCTTCCTGCGCCACCAGCCGTGGTCGCGTTCGTGGACCTCGTCGGCGACGCCGCGCCCGACGTGGTCGTCTCGATTACGGCCGGCCCGGAAGCTGGCCTCTATCTCCTGGAGAACTCCGGCCACTCTCTCGGCGCCCCCTCACGCATCTCGGCGTTAGCCGGGGTCTCGGCACTGGCCGCGGTCCCACGGCCCGCTCCCAATGCGCCCCAGCAACTTATCGCCGCGAGAGGAGCCGCGGCCCCCGCCCTTGTTCTCGCGATCGCCGACACCGCGGGCACTTCGACCCTCCACGCCCTGGAGGTGCTGCCACCGATTGACTCGACCTCCCTTGCGGCCGCCGACGTTGACTCCGATGGACAGTTCGAAGTCCTGTCGCTTGATGCCGCGATGGACCGGCTGTCGATCCTCGTAAAGGACCCGAGCGGATCCTGGCGTCAGAGCCTCGTCCCGGTTGGTGTATCCCCCTGCGCCCTGACGATCAACGACCTCGACGGCGACGGACTGCCAGATATCGCGATTGCAACCAAGTACGGCCACGGTCTCACGGTGCTTCGCAACCTGGGCGGCCTGGAGTTTGCCGCCCCCGCAGAGATCACGCTCGGCAGGCGGACGTGGTTCGAGGACAAGGCAGCCTCCATTGCCTCCGCCTGTTCCCCGGACGGACAACGCGTTTACCTGCTTGTTGGCACAGCAGCCGCTCCTGTGCTCTTTCGGCGTTAGGACAGACTCAGCCTGCCAGAACTTACTTCACAATACGGTTCAGTCGGCTCTGCTCTCGCTGCAGCTGCTGGACAGCTTCATTCGCCTCCCTGATCCGAGTCTGCTCCCTCTCAATCGACCGGCTGACCTGGTCGCGAGCCCCTTGCGATTTGGGCCCGGTGATGCCGGCCCGCTTCCGTTCGAGCTCGGAGACCCGCCCCCGGATCGTCGCAATCTGGGAGAGGATCCGTCCAATAGTGTCCGTCAGCGCCCTCGAGTGGTCCTTCACAACTGCTACCGACGCATCTCGATCAACCTCGATCACCATGACTTGATCGATGATCGTGGCGGTTGCGGCCAGAACCGGCTTGATCTCGACAAATTTCTCGACCTTCGCCTTCTCCATGAGCAAATCCTGCTCTTTCTGGAGTTTCAGCTCAAGGTCTCTCCGGACTCCGCGCAGAGTCTCCAGCCAATCCTCCCGAGGCCACAGGTCCTTCGAGCCGGCCGTGCCCTCCTTGTGCGACGCGATTACAGCCATCTTCATGACCTCGGCGCGTCGCACGATTGATGTCTTCTGCGAAGCACTCGCTACCCCTGACAGCGACGCGGTCGCTTTCTGCCGTTGCCCTGTCCGAGCGTACACCAGCCCGAGCGCCGCCTTCAGTTCCTGGTCACGCTCGACGTTGCGAGCCGCATTCTTGTCGGTCAGCACTCGCGTCAGAAGGTCCGCCGCACCCACTCCGTCGCCCGCTTCGAGCATGTCCAGCGCCGTCGAGACGTCCTCATCCTTGAACCGGATACCGACCAACTGGGCAGTATCTGAGCAGTACGCCGCGCCAACTCGAGCAGCGTTCGCCCAAGTACTTGCTTGAACGACAACCGGCGTCACCGCTCCAAGGTACACTCCACACACAATGATCAACCGCAGCAAATGATCCCGCATGGCAACCTCCACAATGCCCATCCGGCTCCACCAGCCGGAGCGTGGTCATGATACAACATGGATCGCAATGGATTGCAACCACGTCTGTGCCGACGCGACAACCAGACATTGCCGAACACTCAAAACGGCGACTCGCTCTCGAACTCCACCCTCCGCCCCGTTCCCGGCTCTGTAAACCCCAGCCTGCACGCATGCAACAGCAGCCTCGCCGCGGCGAGCGAGGTTCGTGGCTGCGGTCCGTACAGCACGTCCCCAAGGATCGGGTGGCCCGTGCCGTTCACCCGCCCGGCCGATTCTCCCGGCTGTCCCCAGCATGATGGGTCGGCACAATGGATCCGCAGTTGGTGCGTCCGCCCCGTCATCGGGACGAGTTCCAGACGCGAGCACCCACCCTCCCTGCCAAGAACCTTGTAGCACGTCACCGCTGGCCGCTTGTGGGATCGGTCCACCACCTGGTACGGCCTGTTGGCATAATCCGGCCGAATCGGCACCTCGATCGTCCCGCTGTCGCAAGCGACCACCCCATCCACCACAGCGACGTACGCCTTCTGGACCTCCCGCCGCTCAAACTGCATCGACAACTCGCGTTGAGCCCCGGCATCAAGGCCCACCACCAGCAGCCCGGACGTATCCATGTCCAGCCTGTGGACCGTCAGCGGTCCCGTCGCGGCGGGAAACATCCCCTGAACTCGCACCGGCACACAGTCAACCCCTGCCTCGCCCTTGCCAGGGACCGACAGCAGCCCCGCGGGCTTGTCGACCACCGCGTAGCGGTCCGTGGCGTGGACCACTCGCAGAGATCCCTGCTGGGGACTGAAGCCATTGCACATCCCTGTACGCACAACCGCCTTTCCTCCCTCTTGCCCCTGTCCCGCGCCAGGCGACCCGCCCACAGTGGATCTGAGCCTAGGCTTTCGCGCGCCCCTCAGGGTCGCCAGATCGAGGAGTCCATGGTGCCGTCAGCCGCCCTTGCCATCGTGCTTGTCGCCCTCGCCGCCGACCCTCCCGCGGATGCCCAGAGGCCGGTTGCGGGAGGCCACGGGGAGCCAACAGAACGGGCTGGGAGCCAACCCTTGGATTGGCCCACGCTCGAAGCACCCCTCCTTCGCTACCAGACTCAGATCACCTCACGGGACATGTTTGTCAAGGCCGGCGAGGCCTACTTCTCGCCGGACTCAAAGTGGATCATCTTCCAAGCCGTACCGGTGCCGAAGGAGGGCGAACAGGTCGATCCGTTCTATTCGATGTACGTCGCGAAGCTGGTCCGAAACCAGGCCGGTCAGGTAACCGGAATCGCGACCCCAATCCTCGTTTCTCCACCCGGCTCGGCGAACACCTGCGGATGGTTCCACCCGACCGAGCCGTGGCGGATTCTCTTCGGCTCCACGATAGGTGCTCCGGCGAACACGCAGAAGTCCGGCTTCTCGGTCGGCGAGCGGAAGTATGTCTGGATGTTCCCGGAAGAGATGGATGTCGTCACCAGAGTGGTTCCCGAGATCGCCGCTGATGACCCCGCCGCAGCCGCGCCGACACCCTCGGATACCTCGCCGCAACGTCTCGTGGCCCGCAACAACTACGACGCCGAGTGCTCGTGGTCGAAGAACGGCCGGTTCGTCCTGTACGCGCACGTGCGTGACGAACAAACCCGCGGGCGCCCCGACGCGGACATCTTCGTATACGACACGAAGACCAACCAGCATTACCCATTGGTCACCGGCGAGGGGTACGACGGCGGCCCGTTCTTCTCCCCCGACGAGAAACTGATCTGCTACCGATCCGATCGCAAGGGCGATGACCTGCTGCAGCTGTATGTCGCCGAACTCCTCTACAACGAGGAGGGAGTGCCCGTAGGAATCACCCGCGAGCACGCTCTGACGGATGACTCCAACGTCTCCTGGGCTCCCTTCTTTCATCCTTCGGGGCGGCTGCTCGTGTACGGGACCAGCGCCCAGGGACATCAGAACTACGAGGTCTACACCTGCGAAGTCGATCTCGATTCCCCCCCGTCTCGAATCGCCAAGCGCAGGGTCACGTTTGCAGATGGAGCCGACGTACTGCCCGTGTTCTCGCCCGATGGCTCCTTGTTCATGTGGACCGCACAGCGGGGCCCGCTCGCCGCCGGGGAGCAGCGGCCGTCGAGCCAGCTCTGGATCGCCGAGTGCACACCGGGCGGGTTCGACCAGCCACGGGCCGTGTTCAACGTGACCGATGTCCATGGGCTGAACCCGACAACGGTCGAAGGGATCGCCCGCGCCGAAGTTGGCAAGCGAGAGGAGTGGGCCTCGATGTCACCGATCGTCGTCAGGCAGACCGAGACCGGCTGGAATGTCCACGCCTGGAATCCGTCCCGAAAGCCCGGTGAGGGCCGGCTGCTCGTCATCGACAACGCCGGGCGGCTGGTCTCCTACGACGTGGACTGATGGCGACGAACCACCCGAAGCCCAAGCCCTGGGAGCACGCCAAGTCCGGGGGATCGGAGGCGGACCCGCTGGCCGCTCGATTCGTCGAGTCCCTCTCGTATGACACTCGCCTGTACGAGGCCGACATCCGCGGCTCGATCGCCCACGCCCGGATGCTCAGGTCCGTCGGGCTTCTCACATCGCCCGAGCTCGCCTCGATCGAGCAGGGGCTCAGCGAACTCCGCGATGAGATCGAATCGGCGCCGGCCGGCCCGAACGCCGTTGGGGTGCCGGGTGCCTGGCCCGGCTGGCGGATCGACCTCGAAGATGTTCACATGTGCATCGAGGCCGCGCTGATCGACCGGATCGGGGATGCGGGCCGGAAGCTCCACACCGGCCGCTCCCGCAACGACCAGGTCGCCCTCGATCTCCGGCTCTGGTTGCGGGACGCCGCGGCGACGATGGCCTCGCTCCTCGATGACTGCATGGCCGCACTCGCCGCCCTGTCGCAGAACCAGGGCGACATCATCATGCCCGCGTACACGCACCTCCAGCGTGCACAGCCGATCCGGCTGAGCGCCGAACTCCTCGCCTGGCACGAGATGCTCGCCGCCGACCGCCGGATGTTCAATCGCCTGGAGGCCCGCGGAAAGGAAGACTCTCCCCTCGGTTCCGGCGCGGTCGCGGGATCAACGCTCCCCCTTGATCGAGAGCACGCCGCGGAGCTGCTGGAGTTTACTTCGGCCTCCGCATCCTCGATCGAAGCCACCGCCTCACGCGACGATGCCCTCGATTTCCTCTACGCCCTGGCCCGCACCGCGATGCACCTCTCGAGATGGGCCGAGCAGTGGATCCTGTACTGCACGACGGAGTTCTCCTTCCTGCGGCTCGCTCCCGCTCACACGACCGGGTCGTCGATGATGCCCCAGAAGCGCAACCCGGACATGCTCGAGTTGATCCGCGGACGATGCGGCACCGTCTACGGATCGCTGCTCGCCATGCTGACCATCTGCAAGGGCCTCCCGATCGCCTACAACCGCGACCTCCAGGAGGACAAGCGCCACGTATTCGCCGCGTTTGACACCGTGTCGGACACCCTGCAGATGACCGCCCGGATCATCGCCGGCGCCAGGTTCGTCGCCACGTCCATCGAGCCGACGCTCCACCGCGGCCACCTCGATGCCACGGTGCTCGCCGAGTACTTGGTGACGCGTGGCATGCCGTTCCGAACCGCCCACCAAGTGGTCGGCGCCCTGGTCAGGCGATGCGACGAGCTTGATCGCCCGAGCCTCGAGCAACTCACGCTCGACGACTTCAACGCCGCCCTGCGAGAACATGACATCAAGGGAGTCCGCATCGGCGACGAGGTTTTCTCGTGGCTCGGCGCCAGGAACGCGGTATCGCGGTACGTCTCCGCCGGACACGGGGCCTCATCGATCGGCGACTCGCCCCGGCCCGGCAAGCCAGGTGACCGCCGTTTATCGACCCCCGAAGGCGAGTCCGGTGCCGGTGCCCCCGAAGCCTCCCCATCTGAGCCGGGCCCTGCACCGGCCAATCCCTCGCTGTTCCCGACCGACACTCCCCCGGAATCGCCCGATGGACGGCTGATCCAGGCGTACGCAGCCGTCTCCCGCACTTTGGATGATCTCCCATATACACCCGAGTTCGATCGCCTCCATGCGTCGCTCCACTCGTTCGGGGCGCCCACCAAGCGAGTGGTGTTCCACCGCCTGCAGAACCTCCGCAAAGCAGGAAAACTCCCGAAGGTCGGCAGAGCCGCCTCCGCGCCGCCGGTGATCACCCCGCCGGAGGAGGAAACGCTCCGCGAACTGGTCACGGCCGCCGTGGGCTCGCTGGGCCAGCGCGACCAGCTCCCCTTCACGGAGCAGTTTGACCGGCTTGTCGAGCAGTTCAACACACGATCCGGCCGGAGCCTCGAGCCGCACTCCATCTGGCGGCTGATCGCGAAACTGGCCAAGTAGCGTGAGGCGGCAGCCCCCACCGTGGCGGCGCCACTACCATTCCACATGCAGATCGCCGAACGCTCGCTCCGCTCGCTCCTGACCGGGTTGATCGACTATGCGGGGCTCTTCCCGCCCGCCAAGCTCCCGATGAAGGCGGCGGTTGATGCGTACGCCAAGCATCTCACGGCCGACCACGCATGGATGCTCGGACGGTTCATTTGTCCCGTCTCACGATTCGAGGAGTTCCGGCAGGCCGCGACCCCCCATCTCTCCCGGGACATGACCGGGGCCGTCCCGCCTTGGAGGGTGTCGGCCCTCATCGACGGCGACCTCAACGAGAACATGGACGCGATCTTCGCGTTCAACAGCGAGCACTCGGACCCGGACCGGGGCCTCGCGGTCGTCGACGCGGCTGAACTCAAACTCCCCGCCAAAGCGAACGCCGACGAGATCGACACGATCCTCGACAGTTTTCCCGACGACATCTTCCCGTTCTTTGAGATCGCGGCATCACCGGGCCACGACTTCCGCGGCCAGATCGCGGCGCTCGCCGGCGCCGGCGCCGGCGCGAAGATCCGTACCGGCGGCCTTACCCCCGATGCGTTCCCGAGCCCCGAACTGGTTGCCCAGTTCATCATCGCCTGCGACGCCGCGGACGTGCCCTTCAAGGCTACCGCCGGGCTGCACCACCCGGTCCGTGCGGAACACAACCTCACCTACGAACCGGGGTGCCCCCGGGGTGTGATGCACGGGTTCCTGAACGTCTTCATGGCCGCGTGCTTTGCCCGATCGGCCTCGGTACCCCACACCGAGATCGAGAGCATCCTCGCGGAAACCGACCCTTCTCGCTTCCGCTTCAGCGACACATCCGCAGCGTGGCGCAACCGCCAGATCGATGCGACCGAGATCGAGGGCATCCGCGACAGCTTTGCGCTCTCCTTCGGTTCCTGCTCCTTTGACGAGCCAGTCGAGGACCTCGGCAAGCTGGGCCTGCTCTAACGAATGATGTCGTCCATTCGGGTGTCGGCCGTCTATCCTGAACGACCATGGACCAGCGCCCAAACGAGCACCTCAACGAGACGCACGACCCCAATCTCAAATCCTGGGTCGAGTCTGCGAACGACCCGGCTACGGACTTCCCGATCCAGAACCTCCCGCTGTGCGCCTTCGAGGCCGAGCACGACGGCCACACGCACACCCATCTGGGTGTCGCCATCGGCGACAGCGTGCTCGACCTCAGCCTGCTCGCCATGGCCGGCATCTTTGGCGACCCCGAGAACTCGCCACTGGCCAACCTGCTGCACGCCCAGTACTGGAACGCCGTCGCCCGCTCGCCGGCCTATTCCTTCGCGATCCGCCGAAAGGCGCAGGAGTTCCTGCACGCTGACGCCGCGGCGGGCGGCGGGCAGCAGATCCGCCGCCTGCGTCAGCGAGCCCTGCGGCCCCTCCGTGACACCCAACTGAGCCGGCCCGTCTTCTCGATGAACTACACCGACTTCTACGCCTCGAAACATCACGCGACGAACGTCGGGGCGATGTTCCGGCCCGACAATCCCATCCTCCCCAACTACAGGCACGTCCCGATCGGGTACCACGGACGGGCGTCGTCCATCGTTCCCTCGGGCACGCCAATCCGCCGACCGTGGGGCCAGCAGGCGCCGCCCGAGGACAACCCTGGCACCGGACCGGGGTTCGGCCCCTGCAAGATGCTCGACTATGAGCTCGAACTCGGCTTGATCGTCGGACGCGGAAACGAACTCGGACACGCGATTCCGCTGAAGGATGTGCGGGACCATATCTTTGGAGTCTGCATCCTCAACGACTGGTCGGCCCGGGATCTTCAGAAGTGGGAGTACCAGCCGCTGGGCCCGTTCCTGGCCAAGAACTTTGCCAGCACCATCTCTCCGTTCATCGTCACGCTCGAGGCTCTCGAGCCATTCCGTGTCCCCGGTCCGTCACGAGACGCCGATGATCCGCAGCCCCTCCCCTACCTCCAGACCGCCGATCCCTGGGGCTATGACATCAGCGTCGAGGTGCTCCTCTCGTCCGCCCAGATGCGAGAGCGCGGCATTGAACCGGCCCCGCTCTCCAAGGGCTCGTTCAAGGACCTCTACTGGACCTTCGCGCAGATGCTGGTTCATCACGCCAGCAACGGGTGCAACCTGCAACCGGGCGACCTCCTCGGATCGGGCACCATCTCGGGGACCGCCCCTTCCACCCGCGGATGCCTCCTCGAACTCACCTGGCAGGGCAACGGGCCCGACAAGAAGCCCCTGCCGCGCCAGCCGGTCACCCTGCCGACCGGCGAGACCCGCTCGTTCCTTCAGGATGGAGACGAGGTCATCATGAGAGCCGCGTGCGAGCGAGAAGGGTTCCGGCGGATCGGATTCGGCGAATGCCGGGGGACGATCCTCGCGGCGACCGAGTCCCCGTCGTAGGTCACCGATTCGGCGACTCTTCCCTGAATATCGCGGCGCACGCCGTGTGCCCGTGGAGGAAGACCTCGTCGCCAACAGGACCGATCTCGCCACCGGCGAAGAACCCGGCGAGCGGCGGGCTCGCGGACCTCGCCGCGGTCGTCCCGGCAGCGCCTGCCGGCTCGATTTTCCGGCCCGCCCGGGCCCGCTCCTCCCCGCTCACCTCGGGCAGAAACGCGCGGCAGATCGCGGCGGCGTCATGATTCGGCTCATCAAAGAGCCGCATGCCACGCCCATTGCAGGTGAACAGGAGAGTCCCTGCGGGCTCGCCGTAAAGCTGCTGGGCGTCCAGCAGTAGGCCGAGGTCCTCGGAGGCCGTGGCCGCGTCCCTCATGTGGAACCGCACCGTCTGCCCCGCCCGCATGACCTCGGCTACCGCGAGCACGCCCGCCTCCTGATCCGCGCCGACAACATTGCGGATCAGGAAGTCGCCCCGGCCGAACCGCTCCTTGTACTCGTTGACGACACGGCCGATGAACACCCCGCGCCGGAGTTGTTCGCGCAGCGGCTCGTCCATCGACATGATGGCCTCATGGAGCACCTCGAGGGCCTTGCGCCCCCCGAGGGAGTGGATCATCTGTCCCTTGGCACCAGTGACGATCATCGTTGGCCCGAACGGTCGGCATCCCTGCGAAACCAGCGGGTCGACCCTGATCGCCCCGTTGAGGCTCACCCCGACATAGCCGGACTGGAACACTCCATCGTCCAGCAACAGCACGTTCCCCCCGGGCCTCATCGCGCCCGAAGCCATACCACCAATGATCGGACCCCGCCGATCTCCGGTGACCCGAGGCCGTGCTGCCGAGAGCAGCGGCAGCAGGGTGTTCATGGCGACGCTGAAGGGGTCGACAAGGAGCAGGGTCGCCCGGTAGTCCGCCCTCATCCCGGTGGCGGCCCGCATCGCATCAAGGTCCGGCGCCACTCCCGGCAGCATGGCGGGCATCTGGTCCGTTCGGAACGCGTGCAGCCCAACCCCCGGCATCGCGGCCGCCAGCATCGAGATGCCGGCGGCACCCTCCAACTCCACCTCACCGCCCAGCACCGTCTCGCCGCTGCAGCCGATGAGGCACTTGGGACCCAGCCGGCGCCGGATCAGCCTGCCAAGGGCGCCCGCCATTTCCGCGTGCTGGCTTGTAAAGAACACCGTAACCAAGTCCGGCGACGCTCGGTCCAGCCCCGCGGCAACCTGTTCGCACACCTGCTCGGCGGCCCGGAGTGTGTCAACGTTGCCGCTCAGGCCATGCGCCATGCGAAGGCCGCGAGACGCCCCGCGCCGGGCGTCGCCCGTTCCAAGCTCACCACCGTGCCCGCTGCCGGCCATAGTCGACTTTACGCCCTCATCGCCCATCCGGCTTCACGAACACTTCCCCGCCCTTCATCACAAACACGACCCGCCGCAGTTCGCGGATGTCCTCGATCGGGCTCCTGGTTGTGGCAATGATGTCGGCCGCCTTTCCGGACTCGATCGTGCCTGCATCAGCCAGGATCCCGCACAGGTCGGCCGCCGCGATCGTCGCCGACCGGATGGCCTCGGCGGGTGGCATCCCGGCTTCGACCATGTACTCGAACTCGCGGGCGTTGTCGCCGTGGGCGCTCACGCCGGTATCGGTTCCGAAGGCGATCCGGACCCCGGCCCGGTACGCCTTTCCGAATGTCTCCTGGATGATCGGGCCGACCGTACGGGCCTTGACGACGACCTTCGGCGGGTAATACCCGGGGGTCTCGGCGTGCTCGCCCACCGTCTTCCCGGCGAGGATCGTCGGGACGAGGTAGGTCCCTCGCTGCTTCATCATCTCCATGGCCTCGTCGTCCAGGAATGTGCCGTGCTCGATCGAGTCCACCCCCGCACGCACAGCCGCCTTGATCCCGCCGACTCCGTGGGCGTGGGCGGCCACCTTCCTCTTCAGCAAGTGCGAGGTCTCGACGATCGCGACGAGTTCATCGTCCATGAACTGCTGCTCCATCCCCGCGGCCGTGTTGCTGAGCACCCCGCCGGTCGCCGTCACCTTGATCACATCGGCCCCTCGCTTGACCTGCGAACGCACCGCCTTGCGGCACTCGTCGGCGCCGTCAGCAATCCCCTGCATCGCCCCGGGAACCGCGAACAGGTCCTGCCGGTACCCAAGCGTCGAATCGGCGTGCCCACCGGTCGGCGTGATCGCCCGCCCAGCCTCCAGGATGCGCGGCCCCGGCACCTCCCCGGACGCGATCGCGTCCCGAAGGGCAAACCCCGCGTCCCCGATGGAACCGAGATCCCGCACCGTCGTGAACCCCGCCTCGAGCGTCTTGCGGGCGTTCACCACCGCGTGAATCGCGACATCCGCTTCAGAGCTCTGCACCGCCCGCAGCCGCATGTCGGGTGTGAACTCCATCGTGATGTGGGTGTGGCAGTCGATGAGTCCCGGGAGAACAAACCGGTCCCTGAGATCGACCACGCGGACACCCGATACCTCGCCTGCCGGGACGACCTCCGCCGGCTCGGAATAGCCCGGCCTGACTTCGGCGATCCGCCCACCCTTGACGACAATCGTCGCCTGCCTGACAGGCTCGCCCCCCGGCACCGCCAGGAGTTCCCCGCAGTGAAGAAGCGTCCACGCCGGAGCCTCGCTCCCGGAGTCCTGAGACCGTACCCGTGTGACGCCCAGGCTCCACACGACGGCGACAACCGCGAGCACTCCAACAACCGATCTTCGCGGCATGTCCTGGTCCCTCGTCGACTCCCGGTGATTCTCGGCCGATGCCGGTGACGTTCGGCGTCTGCAGGTTACCGATCTCCCATCGTGCCCGCCAGAGCGTCGATTCTCAATCACTGCACCGTCACCGGGTCTGCTGGCCGCGCGGGCGCCTTCCGCGGCTTGGCGCCCTCGGTGGCCGCGATCTCGTCCAGCGGTCCCAGCCGCCGAATCTCCGGCCAGAGCCAGGCGATGCCCGCGACCACCAGAATCGTCCCGATCCCTCCCGACACGACCGAAACCACGGGGCCGAACGCCTGGGCCACCGCGCCGGATTCAAACGCGCCGAGTTCGTTGCTGCTCTCGATGAAGACGCTATTGACCGCCCCGACGCGGCCGCGGATCTCGTTTGGCGTCCGGACCTGCACCAGGATGTGCCGGATGACGACCGAAACGTTGTCGACCGCCCCGGCGAACGCCAGCGCGCCCAGCGACAGCCAGAACCACTGGGACACCCCGAACACAATCGTCGCCCCGCCGAACGCGGCGACCGACAAGAGCAACGCCCGACCCGCCCGGCGGAAAGGGGGCTGGTGCGCGAGGATGATCGCCATGGCGAACGCCCCGGCATACGGAGCCGCCCTCAGTGCTCCATACCCGACAGAGCCGACATGCAGGATCTCCGCGTAGATGGGCATCAGCGCCGTTGCCCCACCCAGGAGCACCGCGAACATATCCAGCGAGATCGCCGCCAGAACGGTCTTTTCCCTCCACACATGCCCCATGCCGGCCACCATGGACTCGACGGTCATGCCGCCCGTCGTGCGCGGGGCCTCGACGGGCTTCACCAACGACGCCGAGACCGCGAAGATAAGACACCCCGCGGACGCGGCGGCGTAGACGGGCCAGGCCTGGCCTGTCACGTGAATGATGCCGCCGGCAAGGAGCGGCCCGGCCACCGCCGAGAGCTGGAACACGCCGCTGTTCCACGCCACGGCGTTCTGGAACACATCCGGCGGGACAATCAGTGGCAGCAGAGCCGATCGTGCCGGTCCATTGCAGGAGCGGACACAACCGGTCAGGGTGATCAGCAGGAACAGGCACCACACCGGCGCGTGTGTCCACGATGCCACGGCAAACGCCGCGCAGAGAATCGCGAACCCGCCCTGCGTGAGCGACAGAACCCGCCGCCGGTCGTACAGATCGATCGCATGTCCGGCCGGGAGCGCCATCAGCACGACCGGCAGAGCCCGGGCGAGCCCGGCAAGCCCCAGCGCCATCGCCGATCCGGTTCGCTCATAGATCTCCCACGCAATGGCGGCGGAGAGCATCTGCAGAGCGGTCGAGGAGAAGACCCATCCGCCGACAAAGCGGCGGTAGTTCACCGATTTCATCGCGGCGTACGGGTCATGACGCGGCGGCATGTCGTCCCAAGCGTAGCGACCGCCGCGCATTCATCCGCCCTCCCCGCTCTCACCGACCGGGAAGACACGAGCCGGCGGGCGCGTGCATCGTGTAATACCGCGTCAACCCGCATCGGCTGCGGGCGCCGCGGCTGTGGCCGCTACTTCTTCGGCGGCGTGTCCCAGATGTTCCGTGGAACGGGCGTGTCGCTCTGCATCTCTTCTACCTCGATCAGGAACGCGTCCGCCGACATGCCCGCGGCCTTGACCTCGCGTTCCAGCAGCTCCTCCCACAACTGGAACAGCGACGTCTCATCCATCTTCCACACATCGTCCTCCAAGTAGAAGCGGACGTTGTACGTGCGGCGAGTGTCCTCCAGCCAGCGGCGGCCAGACCGCGTCACCCGCCGATCGGGCTCCCGTACCTCCATCCAGCCCGTGTTCCCGCTCACCCTGATCTTGCCGTATTCCTCGACGCCGTTATCGATCCCCCACCACCCGCGGTCGGCCATCAGGGCGATGGTGCCGGCGCCATCGAGCTGCCTGAGTTGCGCCCCGGTGAGCCGGTGCCGGAGCATCAGGATGATCCCGCGGTCGTTGACCGATCGCTTTGCGATCTGCTCGCGCTTTCCCTCCCTCGCGAGCTTCACGAGTTCGCCGTAGTGGTCAACGGTGCTCTTGGAATACAGCGACGCCACTGTGCGGCCATCCTGACCCTCAACAGCCTCGACAAGCTGCTTGAGCGACTCTCGGATCTGCGATGCGCGGCTGTCACATCCGGACATCGCCGTGACCAGGAAGGACGTAACCAGCACGCCCAACACAGCCGAAACAGCAGACCCAATACGACTGAGAGTTCCGCGCATCACGATCACCCCTGAGTCTGGTTTACCCCCACCCGTCTCTCCCCACCTACCACCACTGCCCCTACCGCGGCGGATCCCATACCGTTGGAGCAACCTGCTTTCCAGACATCCTCTCCTCCAACTCCGCCAACACCTGCTCGATATTCCCGTTGCCTTGCGCCTTGATGATCTTGGCGAGCAGTTCGTTGGTGGTGTCGTGCGTGGAAGTGGTGTCCACCTTCCATAGTCCTTCTTCGTTTGTGAGGCGAAGGTATCGCTTTCGGTCGGCGTGATCGAAGATGTACTTCGCGGCGTAGTTTGAGCCCGCATCGAGTTCAAGGTCAACCCACGCCGTCGCGCCGCTCACCTTGATCTTGCCGAGCTCGTCCTCATCCGAAACCCCGTCGTTGCTTCCGAACCACCACCCCTTGGAGACCGTTAGCCTGATCATCCCCTTGCCGTCCAGTTTCTTGAGTTCCGCGGACGGGACGCGGTTTCGCAGCAGCAGAATCTGCATGCGGTCCAGGGGCTTCAGCGACGCGATATCGGCCCGCTTCGCCGTCTTCGCGAGCTTGACAATCCGGTCGCAATACTCAATGGAGGACTGTGAATACAGGTTCGATGCGGCCTCGCCATCCTGGTTCTCGATGGCGGTGCCGAGGGCGAACAGGCTCTCTTTCACCTCAGCCGCCCGCCGATCGCAGCCTGAACCGGCGATCGCCAGAACGGCGAGGATCGAGAGCAGGAACCAGCTTCCTCTCGGCAGGGCGTGCAGCATGGCGGCAAGCCTAACAAATCCGAACCACGCCGTCAACTTCCCACATATTGCTCACAAAGGCACGTTCGAGGCCGCCGCCGGGTGAATGCAACACGGCTTTCGGTGTACGAAACCACCTAGCCCGCCGCCACCGCCCAGTTTCGACCCTCCCGAACAACCGGACGATACAAGGTATCTCGCTCGATAGGTTCGAAGCCCGCCTCGCGGATCGCCCGTTGAAGCGTCCAGACGTTCACCTCCTGGTGTGTCGAGGCGCCGCCGACCTTCGTGATGTCGTACCAGACGACGGTTCCATCGACGTCATCCGCCCCGGCCTGCAGCATCAGTTGCGCCATCGGCAGCGTCTGCATGATCCAGAAGGCCTTGACGTGTGGGAAGTTGTCGAGCATCAGCCGCGAGACCGCGAGAGTCCTGAGGTTTTCCAGCCCTGAAGGCCCCGGAAGGTGCTCAAGGTCGCTGCCATCGGGAAAGAACGGCAGCGGGATGATGGTTTGGAAGTAACCGCCCCGTGCAGTCATCGCCGGCGTCGGCAACCGCTCGCTCGTCGGGCTGGTCAGCGTAATGACACCGTCGTCCGCTGCGGCGTAGCCCACGCGTGAGAGCGCCTCGTCCTGGGCCCTGCGGAGCATGTCCATATGGACCAGTCGCTCCCGCCGATCCTCGATATGGCCATACAGGATGGTCGCATTGGTGTTGAGACCCAGTTCATGGGCCACCCGATGGACATCGAGCCAGACATCCGACCGGATCTTGCCCTTGAACACCTCGTCGTGCACCCGGTCGTCAAAGACCTCCGCGCCCCCGCCCGGGAGCGACCCCAGCCCGGCCTCCTTCAGCCTCTCGAGCACCCAGCGAATCCCCGCCTTCCGATCGTCGGCCCGATAGACCTTGGCGATCTTGGCGAGATGCACGACCTCCACGGCGGTGAACGCCTTGACGTGCAGATCACTGCCGAGCGACCGGGCGGTGTCGCGGATGGTCCGGACCAGGTCCGGGTAGTAGTCCCACGGCAGATACGGGTGCAACCCGCCGACGCTGTGAATCTCCGTCGCCCCCGCCTCGACCGCCTGGCGCACCTGGTCGGCCACATAGTCCATGTCCCGCGTGTAGGCGCCCGCATCGTCCTTCTTGCGGTAGAACTCGCAGAATTTGCACGAGAGCGCGCACACATTCGAATAGTTCAGATGGCGGTTGATGTTGTAGTACGCGGCGTTCCCGTGCAGCCGGCGGCGCACCTGGTCCGCCATCTCGCACACGGACCAGATGTCGGTGGTTTCAAAGAGCGTCTCACCCTCGGCAAGTGTCAATCTCTCGCCGCGATCGACCTTGACTCGGATGGACTCCAGACCGGCGTCAACCCGCGGTCGACGGGACGATTGACGGCGATTCTCGTAGGCGATCGTGGTCATTGGCGCTGCCGTGCACATGGGGTCAGGGGAACTAGCCACTATAGTCGCCGGGCGTATACCGTGACCGCGATCGCTACGGCCGCTTCTCCCACGGGGTTACTGTACCGACCGTGTTTTCTGCTGATTCCGACTCACACGCCCCAAGAACCCCATCGCAGATCTCGGCGTCGGTCAGCCAGCGTGAACCCCAGCGCTCGACGACGAACCCCAGGCAGACTCGCCTGCAGACGATGTCTCGACGAAGATCCAACCCGGCGACTCGCAGCGATGGCCCGGTCGGATCCGCCGAGGAACTGCCGAGCACGTGGACCATGATGGGCGGCCGCGAGTCATCGGCGATCAGATCCGCCACGGCCCGCACCACGTCCGCAGATGGAGCGTGGACCCAGCACACCGCAAGGGCAAAGGGACCGCGGGCTGCCGCGGCCATCCGAACCGCCGTCGCGAGTTGCCCGAGGTCGGTGTAGTCCGCTGACAGTGGATGGATTGTCGAGGCTGGATCGGCCTGCGCGGCGAGGGACGCCAGCTTCTTATGGGAGCGGGCGATGACGGTGACCACGCACCCTCTCCCGGCAAGGGCAAGGCACAGGCCGCGGAGCATTCCCGTGCCGCCGATGACAAGGCAATGCCGCGAACTCGGTGCACCGGTGGCCATGGCCACCCGAGGCTAGGGCTCAACGGGCTCAGTGGATGGTCAAAACAGCTCAGAGGCTCGTCACGACTTCCGGACGAGCCACAGCGCCGGCCGGACCGGGCCTAGGAGGATGCGGTTGGCCGCCCGCTGGCGTGCGAGAAACGCCCTCAGGACATCGGTCATAGCGGGGTGCCGGGCGATCAGCCGACGGGCGTTCCTACTGATTACTCGGTAAAGGGACTTATTCAACGCCGCGATTGATCGCCGCGTCGGGACCACCTCCCGGACGATGGTGTCGCCCGTGGCTGTCAAGAAGGCCCGGGCCTCGCGAAGCGTGGGAACACTGGCATAACTCTCGCCCACGCCATCAACGCTCACGGGTCCGGCGCGGAATGCGTCATCGAGCAGGTACAGGCCCCCCGACCGCACCGAACGCCGGAGGACCGCCGGGGCCCGGTCCGCCCCAAACAGTCCCAACATGATCGCGACATCCGCGTACGGCCGAAGGCGTACTCGCTCAACGTCGCCTACCCGAAACGTGCACCGGCCGGAAACGCCTGCGGCCCCCGCTGCACGATCCGCCGCGGCAACGAACGGAGGCATGGCATCGACGCCCCGAACCCTGCACCCAAATGCCTGGGAAATGGCGACAGCCGCGGCCCCTTTGCCGCAGGCCAGATCGAGCACAAGGTCACCCTTCGAGACTCCGGCACGCTTGAGGATCGCCACCACCTGGCGCGGGCTGCTGCCGAGGGACCCGCACCCCTCGAACAACTCGGGCAGCACGCCAAGCAGCCGCGGCGGGGCGTCGACGGACGCTGCGGCACGTACAAGGAGAGACGAAGGCATTGGGTCGCGCAGTGTATTGGCTTATTCGGAAGCCACCCGACCGCCGGGAATGGCTGCCAGATCGGCAGGCTCCGGTGTGGTTGGGGCCACGGCGGCAACGGATGGCCGTGCGGGCCTGAGCGAGAGCGGGGTCCGAAGCTGGATTTGGGTCCTGCTCGGTTGGCACCCCGGTTGCATTGGTACGTGGCATGGGTGCGGATCGCCGCCCCCGCATCAGGGAGAAGTCGAATGGCATCAAGCAAGATCATTGGAATCGACCTCGGCACGACCAACTCCGTCGTCGCCGTCATGGAGGGGGGACAGCCCAAGGTCCTGATCAACTCTTCGGGGAACCGCATCACGCCCAGCGTGGTGGGCTTCACCGAGAAGAGCGAGCGGCTCGTCGGGCAGCCCGCCAAGCACCAGCAGGTCACCAACCCTAAGAACACGATCTTCTCGATCAAGCGGTTCATGGGCCGGCGCCACACGGAGGTCGAGTCCGAAGAGAAACTCGTCCCCTACCAGATCGTCGGCGAGCCGGAGGCGTTCGTGAAGGTCCGTGTGAACCAGGGGGAGTTCACACCGCAGCAGATCAGCGCGTTCATCCTCCAGGACTTGAAGAAGACGGCCGAGGATTACCTCGGCGAGAAGGTCGACCGCGCGGTCATCACCGTGCCCGCGTACTTCAACGATGCTCAGCGCCAGGCCACCAAGGACGCGGGCGAGATCGCCGGCCTCAAGGTTGAGCGGATCATCAACGAACCCACGGCCGCCGCGCTGGCGTACGGGCTGGACAAGAAGAAGAACGAAAAGATCGCGGTGTTCGACCTGGGCGGCGGCACATTCGACGTGTCGATCCTTGATGTCGGCGACGGCGTCTTCGAGGTGCTGTCAACCAACGGCGACACCCACCTCGGCGGCGACGACTGGGACCAGCGGCTGATCGAGTTCATCGCCGAGGAGTTCCGCAAGAAGGAGGGGATCGACATCCGCAAGGACGCGATGGCCCTGCAACGGCTCAAGGAGGCGGCGGAGAAGGCGAAGATCGAGCTCTCGACCATGCAGGAGACGACCGTCAACCTGCCGTTCATCACCGCCGACCAGAACGGCCCCAAGCACCTGCAGGTTTCCATTACCCGGGCGAAGTTCGAGTCGCTCACGGCAGACCTGTTCAACCGGCTCAAGGCGCCCTGCACCAAGGCTCTGGCCGATGCGAAGATCGATGCGAGCAAGATCGACGAGGTCGTTCTCGTCGGCGGCTCGACGCGCATGCCCAAGACGCAGCAGATCGCCAAGGAGATCTTCGGCAAGGAACCCAACCGGAGCGTCAACCCGGACGAGGTCGTCGCCGTCGGAGCCGCCATCCAGGGCGGCGTGCTCTCCGGCTCGGTCAAGGATGTGCTGCTGCTCGACGTGACCCCGCTCTCGCTGGGCGTGGAGACGCTCGGTGGAGTCATGACCAGGCTCATCGAGCGCAACACGACCATCCCCTCAAGCAAGAAGGAGGTCTTCTCGACCGCCAGCGACAGCCAGCCGAGCGTGATGATCCACGTCCTACAGGGCGAGCGGGAGTTCGCGAAGGACAACCGCACGCTGGGGCAGTTCGAACTCTCCGGCATCGCTCCTGCGCCCCGCGGCGTGCCGCAGATCGAGGTCGAGTTCGCTATCGACGCCAACGGCATCCTCACGGTCACCGCGACCGACAAGAGCACCGGCAAGAAGTCCGACATCAAGATCTCCAACTCGGGCGGAATCCCGAAAGAGGAGATCGAGAAGATGAAGGCGGACGCCGCCGCCCACGCCGAAGAGGACAAGAAGAGGCGCGAACTGGTGGACCTCAAGAACCGCGCCGACGCGTTTGTGCTCCAGACCCGCAAGGCCCTGGAGGAGCACGGCGACAAGGTCACCGCAGAGGTCCGCGGCCAGATCGAGTCGAGCCTGACCAACCTCGAGGCCAAGATCAAGGGCGATGACAAGGAGCCGATCGAGGCCGCGATGCGGGACCTAGAGAAAGTCTCGATGGAACTCGGCAAGGCCGTCTACCAGGCCGAGGCGGCCAAGGCGACCGGTGGGGCGGCCCCTGGTCCCGGTGGCCCGGCCGAGCCGGGTCCGCAGAGCAACGGCAAGAAGGGCGACGACGTGATCGACGCCGAGTTCGAGGCCAAGGACCAGTAGAACTCGCCGGATTGCGGCGCGTATCCCCGCCCGGCGCCCAATTGACCGGTGGATCGCAGTTGACGATCCGGTCCGGCAATCCAACCATGCACCACCACCGGAGAGGTGGCAGAGCGGTTGAACGCGCCGGTCTCGAAAACCGGTATGGCCTCCGGGTCATCGGGGGTTCGAATCCCCCCCTCTCCGCTTCCAGGCCCCGAGCCCGCCTCGGGGCTTTTTTCGTGAAGTGCGAGCGTTTCCCGGCCGGCCACGTCGATCAGCGGATCGAATCCGCCGCTACGAAGCGGCATGCTGGGACACGTAGAGCGAGAGTCGATTCCAGAGTGATGGAAATCGCCGACGCGTCTCCTCCGGAGAGGCCAGCTCCCGATCACGCATGTCGAAGCCCGGCGCCACGACCTCGCTGAGCAGCCCGAATCTCCCGGCGTGCAAATGGGTTGCCTTCCAGGTTCCTCCGGGCACCACGAGTTGAAGCGATTCCAGGCGAGACGGATCCCGTCCGAGCGTCCGTGTTTCGAGCACGCCTTCGGGGGAAACAAGGATGTAGGTGAGTGGAGAACCGCCGTGAAAGTAATGGACGATGTCGGAGCGATTGCGGTGCAGCCGGCCAATCGGCCTGTCCTCCGTGAGCAGGTAGTAGATCGTGTTCATTCCCACCCGTGTCGCGCCGTCGCGGCCCGAGACCGGAGTGGTCCAAGAAGACTCGTACGTCTGGCGAAAGTACCCACCCTCGTCGTGCGGCGTGAGCCGGAGGAGCCGAACGATCTCGGCAGGCTCGAAATCGTCGAGGCAGCGGCCGGTGATCAAGGCCGAACTCCCGGAGTTGATCGATTCAGCTGATCCACCGCACGGCACGCACCCGCACATGGACTTCCTGATCAGTGGGCTAGTGTATCCGCCGGAGTGAGGACTCAGGGCTCAAGGAGACTCCAATGTGCTCTGCGTCGTTTCAGCGGGGATCGGCTGATTCCCGATGAAGCCGGTATGAGCATGCTCTTTGCAGCACCGGGCGGATCGGGCATTGGCTATCCTCCAAGTATGACCACGACTCAGGCACGGAAGCCGCGGGAGGGACCCGTTCCCACTGTCTCGAACGGCGAAGTCGACATGCCCCGATCCACTTCCTCTCGCAAACAGTCTGCACGGGTGACGGCCGAGACGATGGCCGGGCGGCAGCGGGATATCTCCGTTTCGGAGTTCTTCGCCAAGAATCGGCACCTGCTGGGGTTTGACAACCCCCGGAAGGCGTTGCTGACCACCGTCAAAGAGGCGGTGGACAACTCGCTGGATGCGTGCGAGGAGGCGGGGATCCTCCCGGACGTGACCGTGGTGATCGAGGATCTGCAGCCGGAGCGGCCGACAACGCTGAAGTCCTCGCGGTACCGGCTGACGATCGTGGACAATGGGCCCGGGATCGTGAAGAAGCAGGTCGAGCACATCTTCGGCCGGCTGCTCTACGGGTCGAAGTTCCACCGGCTCAAGATGTCGCGGGGCCAGCAGGGGATCGGGATCTCCGCCGCGGGGATGTACGGGCTGATCACCACGGGCAAGCCGATGGTGATCCACACGCGGCCCAGCGCCAACAAGCCGGCGCACCACATCGAACTGGCGATGAATACAAAGACCAACCGTGCCGAGGTCACGGTTGACACGGAGACGAGGGATTTTCCGCCCGAGCGTTTGCGGGGGCTGAGCCCGGGCACTCGCGAGGAGTGGTTCCTGCGGGCGGCGGACTACCCGACGGGGACGAGCGTTTCGATCGAGCTGGAGGGCCGGTACCAGAGGGGACGGGGGTCGGTCGACGAGTTCCTGGAACTGACGGCGATTGCGAACCCGCATGCACGGATCACGTTTGTCCCGCCGTCCAAGGAGAGCGCAGCGGAGGAGGATGACATCCCCCTGCTCAAGGATGGCAAGTCGGCGGAGGCACCCGCCGCGCCCGAGCCGGAGAAGACCCTCGAGGCGAACGGGGTGACGCTGTTTCCGCGCGGAGTGTCGGAGCTCCCTCCGGAGACGAAGGAGATCCAGCCGCACCCCAAGGGGATCGAACTGGGGATCCTGCTGCAGATGCTCAAGGAGGCGGAAGAGGAGCGGCGGGGGTATTCGCTGTTCAGTTTCCTGCAGGACAAGTTCAGCCGCGTGTCCGCGGCGACCGCGAGCAGCCTGTGCGCGAAGGTGAAGCTGACGAGCAGGACCAAGGTGACGGATGTCGACCACGCGCTGGCGGAGAAGCTGTTCCGCGAGTTGCAGGACGCCAGGCTTCCGCCGCCGCCGACGGATTGTCTGGCGCCGATCGGGGTGCGGCAGTTGCTGGCGGGGATGCTTAAGGGCGTGAAGGCCGAGTTCTACGCGGCGTCGTCCAGAGATGCTGCCGTGTACCGGGGTCGGCCGTTCCAGATCGAGGCGGCGATCGCCTTCGGCGGGGAACTGGTGGCGGAGGAGACCGCCCGGGTGATCCGCTTTGCCAACCGGGTGCCGCTGCTGTTCCAGCAGAGCGCGTGCTCGTCGTTCAAGGCGGTCGTCGAAACCTCGTGGAAGAACTACAACCTGCAGCACCCGCGGGGGAGCCTGCCGGTCGGGCCGCTGGTCATCATGATCCACATGGCGAGCGTGTGGGTGCCGTTCACGAGCGAGAGCAAAGAGGCGATCGCGGACTACGACGAGATCCGCAAGGAAATGAAGCTCGCGCTGATGGAGTGCGGACGCAAACTGGGGACCTACCTGCGCAAGCGGCAGGCGATGAGGCGGCAGAGCGAGCGGAGGGACGTATTCGAGCGGTATATCGGCGAGATCGCGAAGGCAGTCCACGCCATCAACGGCACGGATGCGAAGCGGTTATACGACGCGCTGCTCGAGCAGGCTCGGGTGCGGACGGCGGTGGCGGATCAGGTACTGGACGATGAGGGCAAGGTAGTAAAGGACGACCCGGGCGAGCAGGATGGGGTGATCATCGTCGAGAGCGCGATCGCAGGCAGGCAGGGAGGTGATGAGGGGGATTCGCCGCCGCTGTCGCTCAGCAAGGCGGAGAGGGCGAAGCTGAAGGTGACCGGAATGGCGCGGGAGGACGAGGACCCGTCGCTGCTGGATGTCGAGCCCGCGAAGCGGTCGGCTCGTTCGGGGCGAGCCCGGCAGCCGAAAAGCCCGGTTAGAGAGAAGCGGGCCGCTGCGAGGGAGGCTGCCGAGCCGGCCGGGCAGACGCCGAAGAAGATCGGAACGTCACCGAAGGGCACGAAACCGAAGATGCGGCTGGTGAACGGGAAACTGGTGCCGGCGGATGAGCCCGGGCTGTTCTAGACGCGGTGAACACGCGGATTCGAGGGAGTATGGCTATGGGATACATGAGCGGACTCTGGACGCGAGTCGGTGCCACAGTGCTGGCGATCGCCGTGACTGCGTGGCTCGCGGCGTGCGCCTCGTCACCGTCGATGACACCGGGCTCGGGGTCGAGCATCTTCGGAACGTGGCGGCTCACGCAGATCGAGGGGGTCGACGTCAAGGCCGTTCAGGATGAAGGGGGCAGGGCGCCGACGCTGACCGTTTCGGTGGACGGGATGATCTTCGGGTTCACCGGGATCAACCAGCTGAACTCGTCCGTGGACCTGGAGGCCCTCGCCCGCGGCGAGTTCGAGATGGGCCTCGCGGCGACAACACGGATGGCCGGTTCGCCCGCGGCGATGGCGATGGAGTCCAGGTTTGTCAGCGGACTTGCGGATGCGACGCGGTACACCGTGTCAAACGGTGAACTGACGTTGTCGAATAGCTCACGGGACCTGCTGAGATTTGTGCGCGTAGAGGAATGATCGCGAGCGGTCGCCCCAGATCCGAGAGAGGCCCAAATGGCGAAGAAGACCCAGTCGACGACGGCCCGCGCGGGAACCTCGAAACGCTCCAAGGAGCGAGATGTTGTCACGCTCAAGAAGATCGTGTCGCTGGCGGACGACCTCGCCAAGCGGACGTTCGCGGGAAAGGAGCCGACGCTGGAGGTGCCGACGCGGGCGAGGTCGAACACGATCTGGAACAGAAAGAAGGGAATCCTGCAGATGGGCGAGGCCGCCCAGGATCGGCAGCTGTTCAACCTGAACCAGGCGAAGCTGTTCATGCAGACGATGCTCCACTCCAACAGCATCCGGGAACTGATCGGGGCGGACAAAACGCTGAGCCTGCGAGCGATGTTCTACAAGGGGCTGCACACGGTGGCGGGGACGTCGGAGAAGACGTTCGGCGACCAGGGGGAATCGGACGGCATTCTCGAGGACCTGGAGGTCACGATCGGGGCGCTGCGGGAGGAACTGCACATCTTCGCCAAGAAGGCGGGGACGATCGTCGGGAACATCACGCTGGTGGACACGGGGGACGAGATCGACTGCAGGAGGATGGGATCGGGCGGGTACGCGATCCCGAGCATCGTCGAACCGGACATCATCCAGTTCAAGAAGTGCGAGGCGAAGTTCGTGCTGCACGTCGAGAAGAACACGGTGTGGAGCCGCTTCAACGAAGACCGATTCTGGGAGAAACACAACTGCATCCTGACCGAAGGGGGCGGGCAGCCGCCACGCGGGGTCCGGAGACTGCTGAGACGCCTGAACGAGGAACTGGGGCTTCCAATCTACTGCCTGCTCGACTGCGACCCGTGGGGGCACTACATCTACAGCGTCATCAAGCAAGGATCGATCTCGCTGGCATTCGAATCGGAGCGGCTGGCGATCCCCGAGGCGAAGTTCATCGGCATCCGGGCCAAGGACTACAAGGAGTGCGACCTTACCGATGACGTTCAGATTTCGCTCAACGACACGGATATCAAGCGGGCGAAGGAGATCGCCGCGTACCCGTGGTTCGAGCACCACAAGGGATGGCAACGGGAAATCTCGGGGTTGCTCGGCAACGGGTTCAAGATGGAAGTCGAGTCGCTCATTACGAAGGACATCTCGTACGTGACGGAGACGTACGTACCGCAGCGGCTTCGGGCAAAGGACTGGCTGGAGTAGCGATCACTGCGGCCGAATCGCGGCTCCCCACTTGAGGTCATTCGGCCCGGTGTGCGACCGCCTACCGAACTGCATTCCGATGGTCTGAAGCGGGCACGTTCAGGTCGGGTTCGTGGAATTGTGCCAGAACAGCAGTTTTTTTTCGGCATCGGAAGACTGCACTGAGCATGATTGACACGCGCACGATGCTTGACGACCGATGCAGATCCGCGGTAGCCTCAAGCGTTTGCAGGATGCTCCAAGACGAGCCGTGATCCCAGATCGGCGAATCGTTCGTGTGGCGGCGGGGTGCGCGCGAAAGCGGTGCCGTGAATGGGTGAGGAGAACTTGACGTGGCACGGCTGGAGTCCACTGCAGTGATGTCCAAACACGGTCAGGAATCGAGTCGGAACGATCCGGTCCAGGTTCCCCATGGTCCTTGTCGAGTGCTCGTGGCGGACGATGAGCACCTCGTTGCGCTCGGGCTGGTGGCGATTCTGAAGGAACTCGGCCACGACGTTGTCGGAGTGGCGGACGACGGGGTGAAGGCGATCGAGCTGGCTCGCAAGCACAAGCCCGAGGTAGCCCTGCTGGACATACGGATGCCGAAGATGAACGGCATCGATGTGTCGCTGGTGCTGCACGAGGAACTCGCCATCCCGTCGATCATGGTGTCGGCCTATTCAGATAACGAGCACCTGGCCCAGATCCGCCAGCACGGCGCCGAGACGGGCATCTATGGGTACCTGCTCAAGCCGGTCTCCGGGGACGATGTGCGTGTGGCGCTGAGCATCGCCCGCCAGCGGTCCGCGGTGGATGGCTACCGCAGCCACCGAATCGGACAGCTGGAGGCTAACCTGGCGAACCGCCGCACCGTCGAACAGGCCAAGTGGCTGATGGTCGAGAAACTCGGGATCACCGAGCCGGAAGCCCACGAGAAACTGCAGCGGCTGGCCAGGGACAGCCGGCGGCCGCTGATCGACGTGGCGAAGGAAGTGATCGCCGCCGGCGGCGTCATCGGCAAGGCCAACTGAGTTGCCTTACTGGCCTACGCGGCGAAGGCGAGCGAGTATTCCTGCGAGAACCACTGGTCGACGCTGAGCGTGAGCATGCTCAGGGTCAGGCGGCTGGTGCCGTCCTTGGCCCGGCTGGCCACGACCAGGCGGTTGCCCGCCGCCGCGGAGCCGAGCGGAAGACCCGCCTTCGGAGCCCCTGTGGCGGCGGTGACATTGGTGGAGCGCCAGACACTGCCCGGAATCCAGCGGAACATCGTGAGGTTGTCGGAGGGATCGATGGCAAAGACATTGATCCCTCCATCGGCCGACACGCCGACTTCGACGCCCTTCGCCATCGCCTGGGTTGATCCCGACGCTTCGGTGAGATTGGAGATGGCCCAGAGGTTCGGCCGGCCGGCGGCCTCGTTGTCGGCCTTCAGCTGCGGCGACCACCAATACGACCAGACGTCGCCATCGGCGGTCAGGCCGACAACGTTGAGCCCGCCCCAGGCGGTCACGAATGCATCCAGCTGGCCGACGAATCGCGGACCGTCGAGCACCGCGGTCATGTTCTGGACGAGCCACTGGTAGGGATTGCCGCCGTTGAACTGCTCGATCCCGGGGGCCCACCAATAGACGATGATCTCGCCCTGGTCGTTGAGGCCTGCGAGGTTGAGGCCGTCCCAACCGGTGACAAACCCGGTAAGGCCGCCGGTCAGAACAGGACCGTCGAAGCTCTGCGTGAGGTCGGTGAACTGCCAGGTACCCCACTCTGGCGCGTACCAGTAGTTGATGGCATGGCCGCGGGCGTCAAGCGCGGCGACGTGGATGGAGCCCCAGGAGGGGAGGTAGGAGGTCAGGTCGCCGCTGACGCCTGGCGCGCCGATGAGGGCCGTAAGATCGACGGCGTTCCAAGCGCCGGCCTTGATGTCCCCCGTCAGGAACCACATGTGGCTGCGGTCGTCGGTGATGGCGAGGCGGATGAGGCCGTCGGCGGTCTTCATCGGCGTCATGTCGACCACGCGGCCGCGGAAGTTTGAGAGCGCGGCGACGTCCTGGATGGTGACCAGACCGGTGGCCGAGTCGACGATGTGGGCAACGGGCTGGCCGTCGAGACCGAGGCTGAAGGTGACGATCGAGCCGGCGGCGTCGATGGAGACGATCTGCTGCGACTGGGCCTGGACCGGGCGTGCTTTGAACTTGATCGCGACGTCGCGACCGAACGCGGGGAGGTTTATCGACAGGTCGCCGGTTGAAACGAAGATGCCCGGGATCGTCGCAAGCGGCGCCGTGACACCCGCGGCGGTAGACCAGACCTCGATGTCGAACAGGCGGTTGAGATCGAGGCCCGAGATCGTGAGCACGCCGTTGGTCACGGTGCCGGTGCTGACGTTGCCGTTCTGAAGGATGTAGGCGACGCCCTGGGCGCCGTCCGAAACGCCCCAGGAGAGGAGCGAGCGGCCGGGAGCGGAGGCGGTGATCTGCCCGGCGAGCGACCGAAGCGTGAAGTGCCCGAAATCAAGGCCCAGCGAGCCGGAGTTCACGAAGTTCGAGAAGGTGCGCTGGCTGGTTCGCATGGCGGGCGTGAGCAGGTAGTAGTTCCAGTCGAGTTCCTCGGTGTTGATCCGGAGGGCCGTGCCGAACTGGCCGGAGGCGAAGCTCGACCAGATCATCGTGCGGTACAGGTCCTCGTCCTGCTGCTGGGTGAAGGCAGAGGAGTACTCGGGCCGGTTGTTGGGCCAGGCCACGCGGGTCATGCCCCACTCGCCGTTGAGGATCGCGCGGTTGTCGATGCGGTGGGTCATCCAGTACGAGGTGAGGTACCCGCTCTCGATCGCGGCGAGGACCGACTTATCCTGCTGGGGGTTGTAGTAGGGCCCCTCGTTGGCGTTGCTGTACAGGTGCGGGGTGAGGGCATCGAAGGTGCGGGAGTAGAAGACCTCGCGGGCCTGCGGGCCGCGGGGATCCCGGACGATGGTCGAGTTGAAGACCAGGTGGTTGGGGTCGCGCTGCTTGATGAACAGCGCGAGGTCGTCGACCCACTGGGCGCGGCGGCGCATCTCGGTCTCGCGGCCGGGCTCGCCGTTGCCCTCGGCATTGAGGGTCCACTCGTAGCTGTCCCACTCGGAGACGGGCTCCCAGCCCAGGAGCGAGTCGGCGTAGCCGCTCTGGGCGACCCAGCCGATGAGCGTCTGCATCCGGTGCTTGGAGATGGCGAGGGTCTGCGGGGTCTGGAAGAAGTCGTCGATGCTGGTCAGGGGGCCGCCGAAGTTGGTCGACCAGGGCCCCTCGTTGCCGAACGCCTCGTCGTACGAATACGTGTCGAAGGGACTGAAGATCATCTTGATCCCGCGGGCGGAGGCCTCCCGCAGGACATTGACGATGAACTGCCGCATCTCGTCGTTGTACTGCCCGGGGGCGCTCTCGAGCCAGTACATCCCGTCCGGCGGGTTGGGGTTGCCCTCGTAGTACACGTTCTGCAGCTCGAGGTAGAGCCGCATCGTGTTCACGCCGCTCGCGGCGAGGGAATCGAAGTACGGGCCGTACTCCCCCTCGTATGGGATGTGGGTGGAGAAGTTCTGGTAGATCTGGTTGATGTCGTCCCAGATCCTGCCCGGGAACAACTGGCGGGTGTACCCCCAGGAGAGGCCGAGGTGGTCGCCCACGACGATGAACGGGTCGCCGTTCTCGTACATGAGCATGTTGCCGCTGGGGGCGGGGATGATCCGTCCTCGGTCGCCGGGGGACGACGCGAGCGTGGTGAAGGTGCCCAGGTTCGACAGGTCGGAATACGAACCGGCGAAGTCGATGGACCGGACGGCAACAAAGTAGGTCGTCGAAGGCGTGAGTTCGGCGATGCGGAGCTGCTCGGGCAGGCCGGCGAGGCGTGGGGCGTAGGCGTTGATCGCCTCGGTCGCCGCGAGCCACTGGGCATCGGAGGTGATCGGAGTGGTCGAGTACCGGATCTCGTAACGATCGACATTGCCCAGCCCGGTGGTGGTGCCGGCCGGGGAGGAGAAGGCGAGCGTGGCGCCGCGCGATCCAACGTTGAAGACGCTCAGGTCGGAGACGGCCGCGGGGCGCATGCCGGCGCGCGAGTCGATGAACATCGCCTGTGCGTAGTTGACGGGACCGCGGATGCCGGCCTGGGTGCCGGTATAACTGCTGTGCGAGCCCTGGATGTGGTCGTCGATGAAGTGCGGCTGGAGGTAGCGGACATTCGGATCCGGGTTGGATCGGTTGTCGATGAGGTTGCGGACCCCCCCATCGTTGTCCTGGATCATGTCGAAGTTCATCCCGATCGTCGTGCCGTGGGATGCCCCCGAAATGCCAAGGACCTCCCATGGGAGGAACATCTCGATGCTCCAGCCTTGGTCAATGTCCGACGGGTTGTTGATGGTGCCCCGCACCGATGAGGCATAGACCGTGCCGACCGGGATGTCGCCGCCCGGGATGACGTCGGCGCCGCCGCCGGCGCCGTTGCCGTTGATGAACTTCCACCGGCGGGCGGCACTGCTGCCCCCACCGTTCACGGCGTCGAGCATCGAGGCAAGGTTGACGCCAAAGGCCCGGTCACCCGGCTGGAAGTATTCGTCCGCCGATCGATCGGGATCGAAGTAGAACGTGATGGAGTCGTCGGACTCGACCTCCCACCGCTGGCCCGAGGTGCCACCCATGCCGTCGGCCCAGATGTTCTGGTCCTGCACGTCGGCGCTGAGGAACACGCCGGCGTCGGTATACATCATGCGGATGACGGCGAGGCTGTCCGGGCGGGTTGGCTGCGTGCGCGTGATGGTGAACGCGGCGTCCCAGTCCGCGTCGTTCAGCACGCCGTCCACGACCGCGCTGCCGCGGGGAATGAACCAGACCGGGTTGTCCTGGGTCACCGGGTCGACAGCGAAGAGCACACGCGGTTCGAGGGCCTCAAAGAACGGGCCCGGCGTGGACGACGAAACGGACGATGTGGGGCGCATGAAGTCCTCCGCGCAAACGGAAGACTTGGTATCGGCAACCCGCAGGATGGGCGCGAACGCGGAGCGAAAAAGGCCTGCCCGCGGGGTCGGACTGGACCGATCACGCAAAGCCGACTTCGCAGGCCAAGTCCGAGAAGCCGCTGAGCGCTGGCCAGGCCATCACTCGTCGGCCGGATCGTGGAAGTCCCGCTACTTACCGGCCGCGGCCTCGCTCGACTCGATCGTCGGAGTGAACTTGAGCGCCCGAACCAGGAAGGCCCACATGTCGGCACGCTCCTCGATGATCTTCGAGGTTGGCTTGCCCGCACCGTGCCCGGCTTCGGTCTCGATGCGGATCAGCAGCGGATTGTCGCAGCCCTGCGCCGCCTGCAGCGCCGCGGCGAACTTGAACGAGTGCGCCGGGAAGACGCGGTCGTCGTGGTCGCCCGTGGTAATGAGCGTCGCCGGGTAGCACGTGCCCTTCTTGATGTTGTGGTACGGGGAGTAGGCATAGAGCGCCTTGAACTCGGCCTCGTCGGTCTCGGCGTTGCCGTAGTCGCTGCACCACGCCCAGCCGATGGTGAACTTGGGAAACCGGAGCATGTCCAGGACGCCGACCGCCGGAATGGCGGCGCCGAAGAGGTCGGGCCGCTGGGTGATGCAGGCGCCGACAAGGAGACCGCCGTTCGACCCGCCGTGGATCGCGAGCCTGGGGGTCGAGGTGTACTTCTCCTTGATCAGGTACTCGGCCGCGCTGATGAAGTCATCGAAGACGTTCTGCTTGCGGGTGCGAGTGCCGGCCTGGTGCCACTCCTCGCCGTACTCGCCTCCGCCCCGGATGTTGGCGACGGCGAAGACGCCGCCCATCTCCAGCCACACCAGAGTGGCCGGGGAGAACGACGGCGTCAGCGGGATATTGAAGCCGCCGTAGCCGTAGAGCAGCGTGGGGTTGGACCCGGTCTTCTTCAGGCCCTTCTTGGCCGTAATGAACATCGGGACCCGTGTGCCGTCCTTGGACGTGTAGAAGACCTGGGCAGTCTCGTAGTCATCGGGGTTGAACTTCACGCTGGGCTTGCGGAAGACCTCGCTCTTGCCCGTCGCGGGGTCATACCGATACACGGTGCCGGGGGTGGTGTAGCCTGAGAACGTGTAGAACGTCTCGGTGTCGGACCGCTTGCCGCCGAAGCCGCTCGCCGTGCCGATGCCGGGGAGGCTGACGTCCCGGATGTGCTTGCCCTTGAGGTCAAAGACGCGCACCTGGGTGCGGGCGTCCTTGAGATAGGACGCATGGAAGAGCCCGCCCACGGTGGAGACGCCCTGCAGCGTTTCGGCCTGTTGCGGGATGATCTCCTGCCAGTTCACCCGCTCCGGGTGGTTGACATTGATGCCGATGACGCGCCCCCGGGGAGCGTCCAGGTCCGTCTTGAACCAGAAGACAGGGCCGTCGTTGTCGATGAAGTCGTACGACGCGTCGAAATCAGTGAGCAGCGGCATCGCCGCACCGGGCTCATCGGCCTGTCCCAGCGGCTTGGCCTTCAGGTCACGGTAGAACACGCGGTTCTTCGGGTCCGTGCCGTGACTGGCGGTGATGACGACGTAGCGTCCGTCGTCCGTCACGCCGGCCCCGAACCCCCACTCCTTCTGGTCGGGACGGTGGTAGAAGAGCGTGTCGGCGGCTTGGTCGGTGCCGAGAGCGTGGAAGTAGACCTTCTGGAAGTAGTTGACGCCCTTGAGCGCGGCCCCTTCTTCGGGAGCGTCGTACCGTGAGTAGAAGAACCCGGATCCGTCCTTCATCCAGGATGCGCCGGAGAACTTGACCCAATCAAGCTGGTCCGGGAGGTCCTTGCCAGTCTCGACGTCGCACACCTTCCAGACGTTCCAGTCCGAGCCGGACTCGGCGATCCCGTAGGCGAGGCGCTTGCCGTCGTCGCTGACCGCGAAACCGGCGAGGGACATGGTGCCGTTGGCTTTCCAGGTATTCGGATCCAGCAGCAGCCGGGGCTCGGCGCCCAGCGAGTCGAGGACATACAGCGGAGACTGGTTCTGGACACCCGAGTTGCGGGTCACGAAGTAGCGTCCACCGTCCTTGGAGGGGGTGCCCCAACGCTCGAAGTTCCACAGTTCGGTCAGCCGCTGCTTGATCGCCTCCAACTGTGGCACCCCGCTCAGATAGGACCTGGTCAGGGCGTTCTCGGCGTTGATCCACGCCCGCGAGCCGGGGGTATCGGCATCCTCGAGCCAGCGGTAAGGGTCGGCGACTGAGACGCCGTGGTAGGTGTCGACCGTATCGCCAATGGGAGCCTCGGGATAGGCCGGGGGCTCGGCCAACGCGATGGCTGCACCTGAGAGAGCTCCGCAGAGAACCGCCAAGTGAGAGGCCCTCGGAACGCGACAACGGCGAGTGAACATTCTGACCTCCGGTTCGGGGGCGCATGGGCCCGGGAAACAAGTGTACCGGCTGGTCCGGCCCAGGTGTCACCCGGCCGCGGGGCTCCGTTCAAGGTATGCTCCAGAGTCCCAGGAGCCCCGTCGCGTGAGATTGTCGATCCGCTGGAAGTTGCTGCTGTCGACGCTCATCCCGCTGGTGATCATTGCTGGGGCATTCCTGGCCTTCGAGTTTGATGCAGGCCGTACCGCAGCGCACGAGCAGACACGAGCGGCGCTGTCCCAGAGAGCAGATTCCCTGGCAGAACGGCTGGACGCCCAGTTTGAGACGGTATCGCAGACCGCCCGGGCCATGGCGACGCTGATCCAGGAGCGGCCGCTGTTCTCGATCGGAACGCTGTTCCGTATTACCGAACTCAACGTCGACCAGAACTCGTTTGTGTTCGGGTCATGCATCGCGTTCGAGCCGGGTCAGGGGCCGCCGGGGAAAGACCTGTTCGCCGCGTACTCCTTCAGAGCCCCGTCCTTGCCGGGGGATGATTTTACGGGCGACAACCCGATCATCATGAAGGACATCGCGGACTTCTACGACTACACCGATCCACGGTGGTCGTGGTACAGAATTCCCAGGGAGACCGGCCGGCCCGCATGGACCGAGCCGTACCTCGACGAGGGCGGCGGCGATGTCGTGATGTGCACCTACTCGGCACCGTTCTTTCGTGACGGAAAGTTCGCTGGGGTCGTGACCGTCGACGTCTCGTTTAACGACCTCCGCCGCCTGGTCGAGCAGGTGGGGACGGATTCGGGGATACACGGCCGGCGCGTGGGCATCCTGAGCCAACGGGGAGCGTTCCTGGCCTGGCCGGACGAGGAACTGGGTCTGGGCGACACAATCTTCGAGGTGGCCGACCGGCTCGAGCGCGAGGACCTGCGGTCGCTCGGACGGCGGCTGGCTTCCGGCCAGCGGGACACCATCTCGATGCGAGACCCGACGACGGGCGAACCGTTACTGCTGTCATTTGCGCCGATCATCTCGACGGGCTGGAGTTACATCACCGCGGCCCCCGAGGCACAGATCATGGCTCCAGTGCTCGCGGCCCTGCGGGAGCGGGCCGTGCTGGCGCTGGCGGTACTGGCCATCATTGCGGGGGTGGTCACGGTGCTGGGCGTTCGGATTGCTCGCCCGATCGAGAGGCTGGCGAGCGCCGTCAAGCAGGTGGGGGTCGATGGATCCATGACCGCGTCCATCGACGACACGAGAACGGATGAGATCGGCGACCTTGCCCGCACGTTCAGCGAGATGGTGGCACGAATTCGCGGATACATCGTCGAGCTGCGGAAAGAGACCGCGGCTCGGGAGGCGGTCCAGGCCGAACTCCGAGTCGCGAGAGAAATTCAGGCATCGCTGCTGCCGCGTCGGTTCCCACCCTTCCCGGATCACGACGAGTTCTCGCTGCACGCTGTCAATGCACCGGCTCGGGGCGTGGCGGGAGACTTCTACGATTACTTCCTGCTGCCCAGCGGGCGTTTGATCGTGGTGATCGCGGACGTCGCGGGCAAAGGGATCCCGGCGGCGATGCTGATGGCCGTGTCGCGGACCGTCATCCGCAACCTCGCGCAGGAGTCCCTGGAGCCGGCGGAACTGCTGAATCGCGCCAATGCGATCCTCGTTCAGGACAACTCGTCAGGCCTGTTCCTCACGATCTTTCTTGCCCAGTTCGATCCGGCAACGGGCCGGCTCCTGTACGCGAACGCGGGGCATCCAAGGCCGTACCGCATGGCCGCCGACCGGAAACCCGTGATGTTCGGCGAGGTAACCGGAACCGTGCTCGGGGTGCTCCCTGAGGCGAGGTACACCCAGGCCGAAACCACGCTGGCGGCGGGTGAGACGATGGTCCTGTTCACCGACGGGGTACCCGAGGGCCGGGGGCCGGATCATGCGATGTTCGGCGAGCAGCGGTTCGCGGCGCTCCTCGCGAAATCCAATGGCGAGCCGGTCCGGGAGTTGTGCACCGATATCCTCGCCGCGCTGGACCAGTTCCAGGTGGACCACCGGGCCGACGACATTACCGTCGTGGCACTGCGGCGGAACCGGTAAGCAACGACGCACGCCTACTGAACAACACCCTTGGTCAGTCGCATGAACGCCGTCTCAAGGTTCACCGACTCCTCGGCGAACTTGGTGATGCGGAAGCCGTTGTTGACCAGCAGGTTGGGGATGTCGGAGAGTTCCACTTTCGCGGCCGGATCGAGCGTAACCTGGATGGTGTGACCATTGCCCGAGAAGCCGTCGACGGCGGTCCGGCCACGCGCGGGACCCGCGGCGTCGAGCACCACGGCCTTGGCGACACCGCGAGTGCGCTGCAGCAGTGCCATGGCATCGGTCGGTCGGTCGACGACCGAGACGAGAACGACATGCCCGAGGCGGGCCCGGTGGACGGCCTGATCGATCGTCCCTTGGAACAGGAGCTGGCCTCGCTCGATGATGCCGACGACGTTGCAGAGTTCGCCCAACTCCGGCAGGATGTGGGACGAGATGATGATCGTCTTGCCCATCCGCTTGAGTTCCTTGAGCAGCTCGCGGATCTCGATCCTGGCGCGAGGATCGAGGCCGGAGGCGGGCTCGTCCATCAGCAGCACCTTGGGATCGTGGAGCAGGACGCGGGCGATGGAGAGCCGCTGCTGCATGCCTCGCGACAGCGAGTTCACCTCGGCGGTGGCCTTGTAGTTGAGGTCGGTGAGGTCGAGCACGTCCTTGACGACCTTACGGCGCTGCGGGCCGTGGATGTTGTAGCAGGACGCAAAGAACTCGAGATACTCGGTGACGACCATGTCCTCGTACGCGCCCATGAAATCGGGGACATAGCCGATGATCGGACGGATCTGGCGGTTCTTGTAGCCGACGGTCAGGCCATCGATCATGGCCTGGCCCGAGGAGGGCTTGAGAAGGGTCGCCAGGATCTTGATCGTGGTCGTCTTGCCGGCGCCGTTGGGACCGATGAAGCCGAAGCAATCGCCCTCGTTGATCGTGAGGTTGAGTGAGTCCAGCGCGATCAAGTCGCCGTACCGCTTCGTGAGGTTGATCGTTTCGATCATCGCCATAGGGTCGCCGCTCCAGTCCAACGCACGAACCGCCCGAAGGGACAGACCCGGGCTGGAAACACCGTTCCGGCTCGGGCGATGCTCTCGCTACTCAAGACGGTACTCCGGCGGATTGTCTTTCAGAGGGTAAATCCACCGCACGAGGGTCGACCCCTGGCTGGGCGCCGGCTTGCCGTCGACATACAGCGGGATAGGCGACTGGATCGACCCCTGGATGCGGCCGAGGATGATCACACACGGCTGAGTGAACCAGGCCGACAGGTCCAGCCCATGGGTGAACTGCCGCCGGGCGACGTACGACGGCTCCTGGGCCCGGATATCCGGTGGGGGAAGCACGCCAAAGAGGGTGAGGAGGAGCAGGCCGCGATCCACGCTGGGGCCGCTGTCCATGCTCGCCATTCCGCCGAAGGACTGAGTCGGTTTACCGAGTTCGCCCTCGAGGAACGCGATCATGCTGCTGGACTTCGGATCGGCCGAGGTCTGGCGGTCGAGTCGGCTCTCAAAGTCAAAGACCTCACCGGGGTCCCAGGAACCTGGAAACCGGTAAGCAAAGGCGTTGCCGACGACCGCCAACTTCGGGTCCGAGGTCATCGCCGACTGCCGCCGCACGACGATGACACACACATCGTTGAGCGGGCCCGGAAGGCCGTGCGTGAGCGTTCCCTGGAGTTTCCAGGAGCGATCGCCGGCCTTGGCATCGGGGTTCTCGACGATCTGCAGCCCGCCCGGGGCGCCGTCCGCGTAGGGAACCGGCGTGGGCATCTCCCAACGCGGCGCGCCGGCCCAGTCGAGCTGGAACTGCTTCACCGTCGACCTCGCGGGGACCGTGACCGACTCCGGGTCGCGTCCGTCCGCGGGATAGCCGCGGGCGTCGGGGAACGCGGAAGAACCGGCGGCGCCATCGTTCGACGGCACCTCCCACGCGGCGACCGCGTTGTGCCACCCCATCCGGGCGGGCGGTTCGAGAGCATCGCCGATGCTGACGCGCTCCTCGCCGTACTTGGGGAGCAGGACGTTGACCCAGGCCCTCGCCCGCTCGACGGGCTGCCCGTAAACGTGGTCGATGATGGTCAGGTGGTTGGCGTCGATCTTTCGCGGCTTGACCATTGCCGCGCCCCCCCAAGCAACGCCGGTAAAGACCGCCGCGGTGGCCAGGAACGCCAACCACGAGTGCTGCGGCCACTTGCGTCGCTTGAGCACAAAGAACCCCAGGGGACCGGCGGTCAGCCAGTAGGCCAGGAAGACGATGAACGCGAGGAAGAGCCCCTTGGCCGCGGCGGTCGAGGTCTTGTTGGCAATCTGCGACGGGAGTTGCTGCTCGAGCCAGCGATCGTGCCGGTTTCCCACGAAGACCCCGGGCCCGCTGCCGGACTTGGCCTGCAGGTCGGATTGTGACATGTGCTTGTCGCGCCGGCCCAGAATACGGTTCCAGATGCGATCGGCCTCTACCAGGCCCGAGGCCAGGAGCGTGCGGTTGGTCAGGTCGATACCGACAACCGTGACCATGCCGGTTCCGATGAGGCGACGGCAGACCACGCAGCGGCCGTCGGGGCCGCTGAGCACCCGCTCGACTTCGCCCGGCGCGGCGCCCGGGTCGGGCTCGAAGGTGTTGATCGTGGCGCTGGTGGGCAGCGAGCCCGTGGAGCGGGACGTCAACAACTGGCGGTAGGGCTCGAGATCGGTCTGCTCCCGTGTCCTGAGCACGACGGCGGGCATGATGTCGGCGAGCAGGTGATCCTGCCGGCCGAGCCACGCCTGGCCCTGGGGCGGCAGGACGACGACGAGTTGGCCGCCGCGGTTGATCCACTCCTTGAGGGCCCAGGCCTGGGACTCGCTGAGTTCCTGCGGCTGCTTCCCGCTCCCCGTCGCGGTCCACACCACGGTTTGGAAGGATGCGAGGCCGAGCCAGCGGTCGGGCAACTCGCCGGGCGTGATCAGGGCAGACGTGAGGAGTTCATGGCCGGAGGGCGGGTAGTCCTGGGTGAACCCGGGGACAGCGTTGTAGCGGCCGAGCAACGCATCGTTCTCGCCGACCACGGCGGCCATGCCGATGGTCGGAGAGAGCAGAGCCGAGGGGCGCACGCTCGTCGAGCCGAGGATCCTGCCGGGTCGCGCCTTGGGCAGGCCGGGGCCGGCGCCGAGATCCTCGATCGCTTCGTAGACGTTGACGTCAAAGACGCTGGAGCGGCTCACGCCGAACGAGAGGCGCGTGTAGATCCACAGCCGCTGCTTCACGCCGGGGTTGGCGACAATCACCGCCTCACGCTGGGCGTGGTCGCCGTCGGCATCGGGCTCCGGGAGCCGGACGAGGACCTCCCGCACCTTGTCGGAGCGGTTGAGCAGTTCAATCTGGACGCCGATCCATCCGCCGGGCCGGACAGCGCCAGACGGCCCGCCCCCAACTCCGAAGTTCAGGACCTTAACGTCCACGATCCCGGTGCGAGAACCGGTATCCAGCGTCGGGGTGTCCGACTGGGCCGGCACGTGGGTCGCGAGCAGTAGAACCAGCAGCGACGCCGCGACGGCCCGGAACGGCCGCCACCATCGATACCAGACACCCTGTGAAGGTCCCTTCATCGGCGGACATTGTAATCGGACTCAAGGCCCGGGCGTGGCGGTCCGATCCGGCTTCTGTGGAACTCCCCGCGGAAGCCATCGTGGCCATTGCCGGCGTGATCGCCCTGACCGTGCTGGTGATCCTGTACAGCGTCGCTGGTCTGGCTCGCGACATCCAGGCCCGGACGGAACTGGTCCGGACGGTCGCCCGCATGCGGAAGGAGTACGACGACCAGACCAGCCAGGTCTCCTTCGAGGAGGACCCGGTCGTCCTCGAAGCCATCCGCGAGCAGTACGGCGGAGCGGGGCAGGACATCTCCCAGGCCGCCTGAGCGGCCGACCCGATGCCTCCGGGCGCGGTCTCTACATCCGCAGGAGTTCGTCGATCAGCAGTGCATGGGAGCGGGTTCCCAGGCGGAAGCAGTCGATCTCGAACTTCTCGTTGGGGGAGTGGACGCGGTCGTCATCGAGGCCAAAGCCCATGAAGATCGTGTCGATCGCCAGGGTGTCCTTGAGCATGCCGGCAACCGGGATGGATCCACCGGACTTGATCAGTGCGGGCGACTTGCCGGTCGCGGCTTTGACCGCCCGCTGGGCGGCCTGCATGGCGGGGGAATCGATCGGCGTGGTCACGCCAAATCCGCCGTGGTGATCGATGAACTCCCAGCGGCAGCCGGGCGGGGTGCGATCCTTGCACCAGGTGAAGAACGCCTTGGTGATCTTGCGGGGATCCTGGTCGGCCACGAGGCGGAAACTGACCTTCGCCGTAGCGTGGCTTGGGATCACGGTCTTCGCGCCCGGGCCGGTGTAGCCGCCGACGATGCCGTTGATCTCCGCGGTGGGACGCCCCCACTCCCGCTCCATGGCGGTATAGCCCGCCTCGCCGATGTCCGCGGCGGGTGGAAGGCCAATCTGCTTGAGGGCGGCCTTTGAGTTGAACTTGAGTTTCTTCCAGTTGGCCCGCTCGGTCCGGGTGAGGGGCACGACGCGGTCGTAGAACTTCGGGATGGTGACGCGCCGCTTCTTGTCGTGCAACTGGGCGAGGACGCGTGTGAGTTCGGTGATCGGGTTGGGGCAGCGCCCGCCCCAGAGACCGGAATGGAGGTCCTGGTTGGCCGCGTGGATCACGACCTCGGTGTAGGCCAGGCCGCGGACGCCGTAGGTGATCGCCGGCTTGCCGCGGCCGAGCATTCCGGTGTCGGAGATCAGGCAAACGTCCGCCTTGCTGAGCATCGCCTTGTGTTCTTTGACGAAATGCTCGAGGTGGGCGGAACCGGATTCCTCCTCGCCCTCGATCATCACGGTCATCTTCACGCCGCCGGCGGCCTTGCCTGAGACGGCCTTCCAGGCCCGCATCGCCTCGAGGAACATCATGACCTGGCCCTTGTCGTCCACGGCCCCGCGGGCGACGATGCGCCGGCCGCCGGCCTCGCCGTCCCGGGCCTCGCGGACGACCGGCTTGAAGGGGTCGCTCTCCCAGAGGTCAATCGGGTCGACGGGCTGCACGTCGTAGTGGCCGTAGAACAGCACGTGGGGACCGCGGTACGAGGGATCGCCGGGGGCGTGGGCCAGGACGACCGGGTGGCCGGCGGTGCCCCGCTTGGGATCACCGGTGGGGGCGACGCGGGCCTCGAATCCGGCCTCGCGGAGTTGGCGGGCGCACCACTCCGCGGCGGCCACGCAGTCAGGGGCGTGCGCGGGGTTCGTGCTGATGCTCGGGATCTTCAGCCATTCGACGAGCCGGTCGATCGAGCGGGGCTCCTCGGAGGCGAGCATTTCAAGGACGTGGCGGGTCGACATGGATCATCTCCGTGCGGATCGCAGCGTAGCCAGTGGCGCAGGAAAAAGCCCGCGGCGGTGTGCCGCGGGCCTGTGGTGTGAAGGACAGGAGAAGGCGTGCCTGTTCCGGAGATCAGGCGCGGCGGCGGCGAGCGGCGAGGAGGCCACCCATGCCCAGGAGGGCGACGGCGCCAGGGGCGGGAACGGTGCCGGAGATGATGACGTTGTCGACGCGGTCGGTGCCGGTCGCGGCAACGGTGCCGCCGTTGGCGGAGACGGTGCTGGCCTGAACCAGGCGGAAGTAGATGGTCGCCTGGTTGTCGAGGGCGGACGTGGCCGCGATCGGGCCGAAGGTGTAGGCCGGCTGGTAGGTGCCGGAGCTCCAGACAGGGTTCGGTGACGCGTTAGCGAGCACCGCGTAGGTCGAACCGAGCTGGGTGAAGGTGGTGCCGTTGGTGCTCCACATCAGGTTGTAGTCGCGCGGGCCGGTGTTGCTGGAGCTCTGGTCAAAGGAGATGGTGATGGAGGTGTAGCCGAGGGTGCTGGTGGTGAACTGGTAGTAGTCGCCCAGCGACCACGCGTTGCTGCTGTACGACTCGGCGGAGCCGTTGCCGACGGGGTTGGAGTACGTCGTGCTGGTGGCGTGGAAGCCGCTCGCGAAGGAGCTGGCCGCGTTGGCCCCGGCCTCGGCCGCGTAGGGGCCGGCCGTGTCGGGGAGGCTGGTCTCGAAGGTCCAGTTGGCGATGACGTCGGCGTTCGCCGCGCCAGCGAGGGCGGCGCACACGGCGCCGGCCACGAAAGCCATCTTCCTGCTGTTCATCTCGTCTCTCCTCGTTCAAAGAAAGTGATCGCGCCCCCGCACTCGGAGTACATCCGCCGACGTGCATCGTCGCTTGGGTCACCTTGTTGTCCGGGGAGGTCTCTCTCTCCCGGATTGAGGGAGAGGATAACCGGATCGATCAGCACCGGCAATGGCGGAAGGGGTTTGGAATGATCAAGATCGGGTTGTCATTGTGCGAGGCAAGCGTAAGGGCTGCGGTCGCGAAGTGGAAAACTAGGGAAGTTCTTGGTTAGTTTGGTACTTCGCCATCGACTCTGGAGTCGCCACGCCACCCGGGTTGAACTTCGAGCCGCCGGGGTACCAGGGAACAGCGTCAGTCCAAGCTTGCAGCTTTGTCATCTTTCCCACGTGACCGTCAAAGTAGCCCGCATTAATTACGCCGCCCTTGTTGTGTCGAAAGGAAAGATTGACATTGGTGGGGGCGCCTCGGAAGCCACGCCCATAGGCAGTGGAATCGTGAAAGATCGGCCCAGCGTCTGTAAAAGAGCCATAGATCCCCGGCCTGGGGTTGATATCGAAATCGAGCTCTCCGTTCTCAAGATAGCGAGTACCGTCGGCAACGAGAACCTTGCTCGCTGGCTGTACACCTACCAAATCAAGTCGCGGCGAGTACTGCTCCGACACCTTCACCGGTGTTGCAAATCCCGTAATCAGCGGAACACTTCGGTATCGGCGGATATTGTTGAAGTTTGTGGGCTGAGCATAATAATGAAAGGCCGCGGGCGAGAGAAAACTGATTTGTCGAATTCGCTCGGTGCCAAACAGCAACTCGAAGTCGGCTCGGTCCGGAGCCCCCCCCCCCGCAGGAGGGTAAAGGGAATCGTTCGTCACCGTCGCAGCCGGACACCCGTATCGCTCGAAAATTTGCTTGGTCCGACGGGCGCGTTGGGGTGACAAGCCGGCGCCCTCCCCAAGGGTCGGGCTGATCCAGTCATGCGTGGAGGTTGGTGTTCCTGGGGTCGTCTCGAAACAGTAGGAAAGTCCGGAGTCGACCAAGCCATCCGCCCCTGACGTGTTCGGCCCCGCAAAGTACTCCTTCTGCTCCGTCCCATACTGGATCTGGCCAACCGCCATCGACCGCATGTTGTTGGCACAGACGGTGGCACGGGCGACATCCCGCGCCGACGCCAGAGCGGGCAGGAGCATGCTCACCAAGATCGCGATGATCGCGACGACGACGAGCAGCTCGATCAGCGTAAAGCCTGCGGCGCGGTGCACGGTTTTCATACTCTGCATACTCGTGGTGGTCCGGGTCATGGTGGCTTACTTGCTACTGCTTGCCTGGAACGTAACGCCGCACCTTGTCCGACGGGGTGAGGACCTTGCCGGTTTCCGGCTCAATTGCCTTGGGGTCGACTCCGAGATCGCCGACATACGGCCGATCCCGTTCCCGCACGAACCACTCGCCGGTGGCGTCGTCCTTGGTCGCACGCAGCAGGACGTTTTCCTTCCGATCTGGGTGGGTGCCCGGAAGGATCACAGGGCGTTCGGAGGTATCAGCCTCGAAGAGTTCACCGGTGGTGACGTCCACGAGCAGAACACGGTGCTTGAGTTTTACTTCGCCGTCGCCGCGAGTCCCCCAGTACACAGCGAACCCCACCGCCAGGATGGCCACGACAAAGACGATGATCTGCTTCGCGTTGGGCTTCATGGGGGACGGAATCGCCTTGATCACGACCGGCACCGACACGGCTCGGTGAGGGCCATTGTGCACCGACAAACGCCTGACAGTCAACTGAGGGGAATTCCGAGGGTCCAGAACTGGGCCGGAGATGATAGGAGGGGGAGGCTGGACCGGGGTATGGCCCGGTCACCTTAGCGCGATGTTGACACACAACCGACAGCAACCGCCTATTTATCCACAGGCGTCAGATCGATCACGACCGGGTAGTGGTCCGAGGCGTAGCCATCCGGCGGCGGCGTGGTCCGCCAATCGACGCCCTCAGGACGCGCCGGGAGGCTCAGAACGAAGCGGCTGGCGGCGTTGAACTCCTTCGCCGCGGCGGGGTTGAGGAGGATCCGGTCGATCACTCGGCCGGATTCGTGCGTGATGACCTTGGGGTTGCTCTTTCCCTTGGGAGAGACGGTGTCGCCGAAGGCATCGATGAGGCCGGCGGTGGTGTAGATCGTGGCGGACTTGGAGCCGGGCGTGGCGTTGAAGTCGCCGACGATGATGATGTTGGCGTCGGGGTTCTCGGTCTGCATCTCGCCGACGAGTTCGACGGTCTTGGCGGCTTCCTTCTCTCGCCAGAACTCGAAATCGGAGCCGGACTTCTGATGCACGACGAAGAGCGTGAGGTGGTATGGCGTTTCGGCGGGAGCGGCGGAGCCCTCGGGCTGTTCGGAGGGGGGCACCTCGACCGTGACGCGGAGCGGGGAGCGGTGGAAGGTGATCGGCTTGCCGGCATCAGGGTTCGCGCGGCTGCCCGTCCGGGCCGGCTGCTCGCCGCCCAGGGGAAGTTCCGGCCAGTTGCGAGCATCGATGATCGGGAAGCGGCTCAGGACAGACTGCTCGATGCCGCGGGCGTCGCCGGCGTCCATGGACTCCAGGTAGACGTAGCCCATGTCGGCGAGGTAGGTATCGCGGAACTGCACCAGAGCTTTGCGGGATTCGACCTCTTCGAGGGCGAGGATGTCGGGGTTGATCCGGCGGATTGCGGCGGCCGCGGCGGCGCAGTGCTCGGCGGGCTTGGTGGCGTCGCGGTCCTCGTTGCGGTCGGTGAGGGTGGGGTCGTCGTAGTCGTCGAAGAGGTTCTCGAGGTTGTAGGTGGCGATGCGGATCGTCCCCGCGGGCTTCGCTATGGGCTCACGGAGGCCGAAGCGGTGGAGATCGGGCTGGGGTGCGGAGGCGGGAGCCGCGGCGGCTGGGGGCGTCTCCAGGGCCTTGGAGGCCGGCGGCTGGGCCAGCACAGCGGTGCAGAAGACTCCCAGCAGAGCGGCCGCGCGGATGAACTGCGATCTCGACATCTGAGCCTCCATCGACCCCACCCCCTTCCGCCCCCCCAGCCCCCCGCTCCTCCCGCCACCCGGCCAAGCCCTCAACCTCGATCTGGCTCAGAGCGTAGCGGACTCGACTCTGCCCCGCGACAGCACTCGGGCCAGCGTGGCCAGGGGGAGAGAGGGAACGAGCAGTGATTCGGCAGGCAGGCCCAGAACGGCCGCGGCGGCGGCGTAGCCGGAACGGGTGGCCCCTTCCATCGTGGCGGGCCAGCCGGTGGCGGTGTAGTCGCCGGCGAGGATGAGCCCGCCGGAAGAGGACGGGGCGGCAGCGGGACGCCTGGCCGCGAGCCCGGGGACCGGGGCGAAGGTTGCCCGCTTTTCCTTGACCGACCGGGCGGAGAGGAGAGTGGCCGCAGCCGCGGCGGGGAGGCAGGCGCGAACGTCGGCAAGGACCCGGTCGGCGATCTGCTGCTCATCGAGGGGCATCCAGTCGTCCGCGGCGCTGATAACGGCGTGAAGGGACTTCCCATCGTCGTCCTTCCGGAAGAGCCATTGGACGCTGCGCTCGACAAGGACGGCGTGGGGCTGCTCCAGGACTGGACGGTCGAACTCGAGATGGACCCCGAGGATCGGGCTGTGGGCGAAGTCATCAAGGGTGGAGAAGCGCGGGTCTTCGACCCGGATGGCCTCGTCGACGACCCGGTTGACGCGCTCGACGGGCAGGGCGCAGACGACACGGTCGGCCTCGAATGTGCGGCCGTCGGTGGTGGTCGCGGAGCGGGCATCGAGGCGCTCGACGCCGGCGCCGAGGACGATCTCGCCGCGGCTGGAGATGGCCGCTTCAGCGCGGTCGTAGAGGCGGACGAGGGGCACGGCCGGGACGCCAATATCAGCCGCGCGGGCGTTGGCGAGGAACCCTTCCTGGAAGACATGCATCGCGGCGCCGGCGGAGACTCGGTCCACCTCCATGTTGCAGGCGCTGACGATGACCGGGGACCAGAACTTGCGGATGAGGGACTCACCTTGCCCGTGCCGGGCGAGGAAGGCGCCGAAGGTCTCGTTGTCGTGTTTGGCGCGGTCGGCACGGAGAATGGAGGCGCAGGCGCGGCCGATCGCCGCGACCTCTCGAATGGTGAGGAACTTCGCGGCCAGGAACGAGCCCGAGAACTGGAGAGGGGCGGGGAGCGGACCGGGACGGATGACGCTTAGCCGTCCGCCGGCCTCGATCCAGTATTGCTCGCGGTACCAGCGGATCTGGGTGGAGGCGTCCAGCCGGGCGAGGAGGTCCGCGTAGTTGGTGCAGCAACCGAGCATCACGTGCTGGCAGTTGTCGAGCACCCGACCGGTGCGGACATCGGTGAACGATGTAGCGCGGCCGCCGAGCTTCTTGCGGGTTTCCAGGAGTGTGACGCGGATGCCTTGCTCGGCCAGGCGCACGGCCGCGGCGATCCCCGCAATCCCTCCGCCCACGATGAGCACGGCTACCGACGGCCTGCTCACCACCCGCTCCGCCGGGAGCGGATGGTGGCGGAGAGGGCGATCATCGCCTTCTTGGTCGCCGGGATCCTGACGCGGCGGTCGCCCACGATCCGCTGAGGGTCGCGCTCGATGACGGCGAGGAGATCGGAGTAGATACGCGTCATGGCCCAGAGGGTCGGCGCACACGCGGGGTCGATCATCGCGAGCAGGGGCTCGGAGTCGTCGTAGGCCCGGCGGGCCACGGCGGCCTGCGCGAGCACCAACTCACGGCATGCTTCGGGGCGGCTCCACTGCCGCAGGTCCTGCGGGGTCAAACCGCATCGCTCGAACGCATCAAGAGGGAGGTACACGCGGCTGGGAGCGGCGTCGAAGTCCTCACCGAAGTCGCGGAGGATGTTGGTTCGCTGGAAGGCCTGGCCGCGGATCACGGCGAGGCGTCGGGCGGTGGACACGTCGGCGGCGGGCTTGAGTCCCCAGATCGCGATGCAGGTCAGGCCGACGGTGGAGGCAACCTTGTAGCAGTAGCGGGAGAGTTCCTCATCGGTGCGGTAACCGCCGTGATCGAGGTCCTCATCGAGTCCATCAAGCATCTCCGCCAGGAGGCGGCGCTCAATCGGGTAGGTGGCCATGGTCGCGGCGAGAGCGAGCCAGATGGGGGAGAGGCTCGACCAATCGACGGAGCGGGGCTCGCCTCGCCCCTCGAGCGGTCCGAGCACGGCACCGGTGGTCTCGCGGAACGCGGCCAGGCGGGCCCGCTTCTGGTCCGTGGGCCCCTCGGAGTCGGCTTCATCATCGGCGAGGCGCATCCACGCGTAGATCGAGAAGATCGCGGACCGGCGAGGCTCGGGAGTCAGTTTCAGGCCGTAGTAGAAGTTCCTGGCGCGGCGGCGGGTAAGGTCGCGGCACGCCGCGTAGGCCTGGGCCAAGGCGATCTCGTCCACTCCGGGGAGCGACGCGAGGCGCCCTGCATCGAGCGTCGTGCCACCGGCCGCGTGGTTGCTGGTATTGGACGCCGCCACGATCGTCAAGCACCGCCTCCGAGACGCCCGGAAGACCCGGACGATACCAGACGAAACATCAACCATGCCGTGCCGACCAGGCACGCCTTCTTCGCTGCCTCCAGCGTAGGACGCTCCCAGAGCGTTACACACCCCGTTCGCCTGACAGACCCCAGCACCTGGCGACCGCCGACACCGAAGAGCCACACGACGGGACGGATGCGGGAGTCGAGGAGGCGTGGCAGGTCGCGGCCCTGTTCGAAGAGTTCCGCGGTACGTTCGGCAAGGGGGCGGAGGGCCCGGATGAAAGGGACGCGTGCCTGCGGATCGTCCGGCCGGTGGGCCCAGTCGCGGAGCTGTTCGGCGCTGATGCCGGTGTCCCGCGATGGGAGGTATACGCGGTCCCGCTCGATGAGGTCCCGCCGTACATCCTGCCAGAAGTTGGTGAGTTGCAGGGCGGTGCAGGTGGCGTCGGACATGCGATAGCGATCGGCGTTGGCGGGGGTGTCCGGATAGCCGCCGAGGTGGAGCACCAGCCGCCCAACGGGGTTGGCGGAGCGCGCGCAGTAGTCGACCAGCTGGTCCCAGGATTCGTAACGGGTGACGCGCTGGTCCTGCTGGAAGGCATCGATCAGGTCAAGGAAGGGCTGAATCGGAAGGCGGTGGCGATCGATGGTGGAGGCCAGAGCGACGTACACGGGGTGGAGGATCCCAGAACGATCACCGGATTCAGCCGCAGCGAAGCACGCACGCAACTCCGCCCGCCACCAATCGAGCAGTTGGGTGGCGCGGAGGCGGGCCTCGGGCGTGTTGCCCGTTTCGTCACCAAGGTCGTCCGCCCATCGGCAGAACCCGTACACGGCTGCGAAGTCGTCCCGCAGGTCAGCGGGCACCAGGCTCGAGAGCACGGAGAAGTTCTCGTAGTGCGAGACAGCGAGGCCGCGGACGTACGCCAATGCCTGCTCGGGTGTGGGCGGGGCGCGGGTGTCGTCAGCCTCCGGCCCGACGAGCGGGAGCAGGTCGATCGGCGGCGTGCTCGGGTCCAGGGTCGCTGAGGATGATCCGCCCGGGTTCATCAGGGGGACAGCCTAGCAGAGCATCCACGACGGAACACGGCGACGACTGGCGGTCAAGGCTTGCTCCGGAGCCACTTCGCGGCAGCCTCCACGATCGGGTCTGACTCGGCGAGGGCCTCTGGGGTGGTTGGGACGGCCTGGTCGGGCGTGATTCCGACCCCCTCGACCAGCGTGCCGTCGGGCTGGAAGTCCTGCCAGGTCGGGACGTTCACAGTGACGCCGCATCCCAGGTCGATCGGCCGTGGGTTCCCCGAACTGCCGTAGGTGGTCTCACCGATCAAGGGGGCCTGTGCACCGTGCCGCATCATGAGTGCGAACGACTCGCAGGAACTCATGCAGTAGGGGCCGATGAGGACGCATACGCGGCCATCGAACGCGGGGTGGTCGGGTGTTGCCGGATCGATGAAGCGATCGTGAAGCGGTCCAAAGCCGTCTGCGGACTCCTGGTCGCGGAACCGGTTCTTTGAGTACGCCGCCCTGCTGGTGGCAAAGAGAGCCGCGAACTCCCGGGCGAGCAGTTCGTCGCCGCCGGCATTGGCCCGGACGTCGACGATCAGGCCCTTCGAGCTTTGCGCGAGACGCACGGCCTGGAAAGCGGGCTCGAGTGATTCTCGCGGACCGGACCACGAGAGAATCGCGACGTAGTGAAGGCCGCCGTCCACACGACCGGTCAGGACGCTGGGACTTGGCTGGGCCAGGTCCGAGACTACCTTCTTCAGGCCGCGGGGATTCACGTTGGGGGTCACGGAGCGCGAACCCGTGGCCAGCAGGAACTCGCCGACCTGGATTGTCATGTGGATGTCGGCTGCCGGGCGGAGCAGCTCCGCGGCGATGCGGCCGAAGGCCCCTGGAGTCGGTGCGGACTCCAGGCGGGGCTGAAACTCCTTGTAGGAAGCGGCCCAGTCGACGGCACCGCCTCGGCAGTCGAGGTCGCGATAGGCGTAGGTGCCATCGATGGCTGACTTCAAACGGGCGAACGCGGCTCTCGACTGATCTGGTGTGAGGGTGGCAGTGGCCTCACCGGCCCGCGCCGTACGAAACGAGATCGGATACTGCGTCGCTGGAGTCCCGTCCGCGGCGCGGAAGTTCTGTGCGGCCGAACAGTTGATGCTGAGGTCGTAACGCGTGTCGGGAGTCAGATGAACCGGAAGGATGATCGTGCGGGCATCGCTCCAACGGGGCTTGCCGGTGAGTGTCGGGAATGTCGGCCCGCCGCCGCAGATTGAGTGACCCAACGGGCTCATGTCGCGGTCAAACCGGATCACGATCTCGGACAGGTCCGGATCGATCCCGATGTCGGCCATGTCGGGACTGGCATGCGCGACGATCGGGGGATCGGCATTGGCTCCCCCCGCGAGGGTCGCGGCGATCGCCGTTGCGGCGACGAAGGCCCGCCACGGCGAAGGGCGAGCGGCAAACACTGCAGGCTGGGAGGTCGCTGGGTGGGGCATTTCGGTTCCACTCCCGTACGGCCGAGCCCCCCACTCCCCGTCGTCCCTATCATCCGCCCATGCGAATTCTGCTCGCCAACCCCCGCGGATTCTGTGCCGGCGTCCACATGGCCATCGATGTGGTTGACCAGGTGCTGGACCTGTGTCCGAACCAGACAATCTACGTGTTCCACGAGATCGTGCACAACAAGCATGTCGTGAATCGGTTCAAGCATCGCGGGGTGGTGTTCGTGGAGGAAGTGAGCGAGGTGCCGGAGGGCTCGATCGTGGTCTTCTCGGCTCACGGGATCTCGCCGGCGGTGCGGGAGGAGGCCAAGGCCCGGCGGCTGACCACCGTCGACGCGACCTGCCCCTTGGTCACGAAGGTGCACTCCGAGGCCATCCGCTACGCCCAGCAGGGGTACGACATCCTTCTCGTTGGCCACACCGACCACCAGGAGGTTGTGGGCACGCGTGGCGAGGCGCCGGAGTCCATCCAGGTCGTCGAGTCCCCGGAGGACATTCCCTCCCTGCGGATCCGGGACCCCAAGAAGACGGTGTACCTGACGCAGACCACCCTCTCCACCGATGACGCCTCGGTCATCATCGACGCCCTCAAGGCCTCGTTCCCGGGCATCAAGGAACCGCCGTCATCGGACATCTGCTACGCCACCACCAACCGGCAGGCGGCCGTCCGGCAGATCGCGCCCGAGTGCGACCTGGTGCTCGTCATCGGCTCGAAGAACTCCTCCAACTCGGTCCGGCTGACGGAAATCTCCGCCAACGTCGGCGTCCCGGCCTACCTGCTCGACGATGTGAGCGAGATCCGCGATGAGTGGTTCTCGCCCCCGCACCTGGAACGAGAGCCCCATGAGGTCACCGTGCTGGTGACCGCCGGCGCCTCGGCGCCGGAGGACCTGGTTGCGGAGCTGTGCCGGCACCTGATCCGTCGGTACGGAGGCTCGATCGAGCAGCGCGATGTGTTCAACGAGGACGTCGAGTTCGGCCTGCCAGCCACGCTCAAGCGGCTGATGCGAGAGCGAGGCATCGATCCGGACTCCCGCCGCATCCGCGTGGGCCAGTACCACCTGACCGAAGAGGCGTACGGCGCGGCCCCGTCCAAGACGCCGATTACGGTGCAGGGCAATCCGGTCGCCCAGTAAGCGGGATCTTGGAACGTTACCGGAGCCCGTATTCCTTCAGTTTGCGGTAGAGCGTCCGTTCGCCGATCCCCAGCAGTTCGGCTGCCTTCTCGCGGTTTCCAGCGGTGAGCCGCAAGGTCTCGCGGATCGCCCGCTTCTCGATCTGCTCCAGGCTGGTCCCGGCGAGCGAGCCGACCGAGCCAGGCGAGGACATTGCATCCGCCTCGTCGGTGTCCCCGGTGACGATCTCGTCGGGGATGTGACGGACGTCGAGCACGACCGCACCCGTCTTACCACCGCTTCCCACGCCGCCGCCCGCCTCGCCGAGAGCCATGACAACCATGTTCTGCACCACGTTCAGCAGTTGACGGACGTTCCCCGGCCAGTTGTAGCTGGTGAGTCTCATCATGGCCACATCCGTGATGTCCGGCGGGATCGCCGCGGCCCCGCCCTTGCCCAGCACCTGCTCGGTGTACCGGGCTATCGCGTGCCGCACGATTCGCGGGATGTCCTCGCGGCGCTCCCGCAGCGGCGGCAGATGGACCTGCGAACCCTTGATGCGGAAGTACAGGTCCTCGCGGAAGGCCCCGGTCGCGCACATGGCCTTGAGGTCCTTGTTGGTCGCGCTGACCAGCCGCACATCAACACGCCGGGGTTCGTTGCTGCCCACCCGCACCACCTCGCCCGACTCGAGGACTCGCAGCAACTTCGCCTGCATCTTCAGCGGCATGTCGCCGATCTCGTCGAGGAAAAGCGTTCCCTTGTCGGCGTACTCGAACACGCCCTCCCGGTCCCGCTCGGCGCCGGTGAATGCGCCGCGGACATGCCCAAAAAGCTGATCCTCAAGCAGTGTCTCGGTCTCCGCCGCACAGTTGAGGGCCACGAAACGACCACCGGTGCCTCCTTCGGCCCTGGGGCGTCCCCGGGGCGAGTTGCGGTGCACCGCCTGGGCGATCAGTTCCTTGCCCGTGCCGCTCTCACCGGTAATCAGCACCGGCATGGTGGCGACCGCCACGGTCTTGACGGTCCGCAAGATGCGCCGCATCGGCTCGCTGCCGGCAATGATCCCCTCGAAACCATCGTGCTGGACCAGTTCATCCGCACCCCCGGCCAGGCCCAGGTCGGCGGACTCGTGCCGCAGCAGGACCGTCTCCGCTGCGCGATTGACCAGGTTGCGGAAAACATCCAGATCGAGGGGCTTTTCGATGAAGTCGTACGCGCCCTCCTTGAAGGCGGCGCGCGCGGTGGCGACGTCGCCGTGTGCGGTGACCATGATTGTCTCGGCGTTCGGCTGGAGATGGCGGGCCGCTCGGAGGACGATCAGGCCGGCATCTCCGCCATCGGCCGCGACCACGGCTTCGTGTTCGCCCACTCCGGGCCCGACGGCGACACGCACCCCGGCTGACGGGGGCATGCGGAGGTCGGTGATGATCACGTCAAAGGTGCCGTGGTGAAGTTCCTGCATCGCATCGGCCACGCCGTTGACGATCGTGCAAACGTGACCGGGCTTCTTCAGCGATTCGGCCATGACGTCGGCGTGGTCGGGCTCGTCCTCGACGATGAGGACCTGCGCGGCGAGTCGACGATCTGAGTTCGTCCGTGAGTCGGCCATAGGCCCGATGGTATCGGCCTGCCGCCCGCCGCAGGGTGCCGCCCGGCTCGCCGTCAACTGCTATACGCGTTCGAGCGCCGCCGCGTGCCGGCTCAACATCCGGCGGCCGCAGCACAGGGCGATAGCGATAGCATCCGCCACGTCGGCAGGTTCGGGACGGGTGATCAGGCCCAGCTGCGAAGCGACGGCGCCCTGCACCTGGGCCTTGCTCGCATGGCCGTTCCCGGTCAGGGACTTTTTGACCTCGGTCGCCCCCAGCTCAACCAGCCGGAGATCTGCGCGGCGAGCGCAGAGCAGGATGACCCCGCGGGCATGTCCCATGATCGCGGCGGTCGTCGGGTGCCTGGCGTGGGAGAAGACCCTCTCTACGGCGACCACGCTGGGCCTCAGCCGGCCGAGCGCCTCGACCAGGTCTGTCTCGAGTTCGAGCAGACGGTCGGCGACGGTCGTCTTCTGGCGAAGCCGAAAGACCCCGGCCTCGACCACCGAGAGGTCGCCCGGCTCGGGGCATTCCACGCAGGCATAGCCCGTGAGCCGCAACCCGGGATCGATTCCCATTATCCGCATCGCCGGCACTGTACCTCGTCATGATTCGTCGTGCGCCGTGACAAAGCCGTGACACGGCCTCCCGGAACCGGGCGGCGAACCATGAGTCCAACTCCATGGCAGCACCAGGAGACTCTCATGCCGGCCGACATCCCCCTTAGACTCCTGGACCGTGTGCGGATCGCCTCGCCGTGCGACATGCGGTGGGAGGACATGACGGGCGATGACCGCCGACGGCGCTGCGCCAAGTGTGACCTGACCGTCCACAACTTCTCGAACATGACAGCGGACGAGGCCGAAACCGTCCTCCGCGAGGCGACGGGGCGGATTTGCGCCGGGTTCTACCGGCGAGCGGATGGGACGATCCTGACCAGGGAGTGCCCGGTGGGTCTGCGGGCCGCGCGAGAACGACTGGTTCGTGCGGCCGTTCGTGTCGCGGCGGTCGTCGGGCTGATTACGACCGGCGGCACCCTGGCCAGATCGCCCGGGTACTGGGACGGTTGGTTGAGGTCCCTTCCGCCGATCGCATGGCTGGCCGACTGGGTGGCGCCGTACCTGCCGGGTATGGCGCCGCCGATCAGGGGCAAGGTCTTTGTCGCCGGAGATATCGCGTGTCCGCCAGTTCCAACAGCTCCATCCCTCACCAACAGCGGCGAGAGTCGATCGAAGTAGGTGGGGACACCTGCGCAGGAGTTTCACGGATGCTTCGATTTACACTCGGATTGGCGGCTGTGCTCGGGCTCACGGCCGTGCTGATTTGCAGCCAGACACACGGCGGGCCAGCGTCCCATGCCCGCGTCGCGCTCCTGATGACGGCGCTGCCGTTGACCATCTCGGTGGTCGTGGCCGAGCTTGGCGCGTGGGTCAGGTGGACTCGAATGTTCGATTCGCGCAGCCGCGCCGGCGCCTGGCCGATCGTCGCGGGCCTGTTCGCCGGGTTCAGCATCGTCATCCTGATGCTCATTGGGGTCATCTGCTTGGAAAGATCGCTCTCGGACACCGCGATTGTCTCCGCGGCGAGTGTGCTCGGCGCCGGGCTCACGGTTCTGGCACTCCCGGGCTCGCGGCGCGGGCACTGCGTCCGATGCGGGTACGACGTCAGCGGGATCGGCCCGAGCCCCGCGGCGGCGGTGTGTCCGGAGTGTGGATCAATCGGCACCGCAGCCGAACTCAGTTCCTGCCGAATCGCTGAAGGTGCCACACCACGGTCTTGGCGATCATGTCCGCCTCAAGGTTCACGAGATCGCCGGGCTTCAGGGCCGAGAGCGTGGTCCGCTGCAGAGTGGTCGGGATCAGCGCCACCTCAAACCACGAAGGTGCGCCATCAGTCTCATGCCTGCCCGGGCCAACCAGGGCGACTGTGAGCGACACACCATCGACAGTGATCGACCCCTTGGGAGCCACATACGGCGAGACCGCCTCGGGCATGCCTATCCGAAGCCGCCAGCCCCCATCCGGCTCGTCCCTGGCCACTACTGTCACCTGCCCGACACCGTCGATGTGCCCCTGTACAAGGTGACCCCCGAGGAGCGAGTCGGCCCGCAGCGAGTGCTCGAGATTGACTTGGCTTCCGGGCGTCAGTCTCCCCAGCGTTGTTCGAGTCAGCGTCTCGGGAATGATGTCGAACTCAAAGAGGCGATCAGGGCCTGGATCGCGGACAACGGTCAGGCAGCACCCTGCAACCGAGATGGAGTCGTCCCGCCGCGGTGTGTGGTTCCAGTCGACGGGATCAACCGTCAGGCGCCGACCCGCTGTGGTTGGGTGGCACGTCACCACGCGGCCGACGGCTTGTACCAAACCAGTAAACAACGCCGTTCTCCACACTCGCCCTACCGGCCCCCCGCCGAACAGCGGGATCACGATAGAACCGGCGGTTGGGTCGGGCCTCTCTACCCGAAATCCTGATCGGGCCCGCTTGACCCCTGTCGGAAGGCAAACCATACTGCCACCCCTGCGGCGAGTAAGACAATCATCGCCGGGAAGGGAGGCCAGGCGCGCCTCCCCAGACGCCATGCACTTGAACCGGAGAAGTCCCGGAAATGCCCCAGCCCATTGCCCTCCTCGCCCGGATCGGAATCCTCTCAGCGCTTGCCTTCGGGCTCGCGGCTTGTGCCTCTGGTCCCAGACAGGTATCCGCGGAGGAGCGGAGCGCTGCCACACCGCTCGACGACATCGACTACGCCACAGCCGGGTATCGGCGCGTATGGCGAGCGTTTCCGGTGCTCAACGCCGGCGCGAGCGTGACGTCGATCCGGGTGCTGGGCGACGTCATGGCGGTGCAGGAGTCGTCGTCGCAGCTCACGCTTATCGATACCCGGTCGGGCGCCATCCGCTGGTCGGACCAGCTTGCTGACCCCCTGACCAAGTGCTTCGCCTCCAGCCGGGATGCGACACGGATAATCACGGCAACCGACAACGAAGTCGTTTTCAACGCGATTGATACTGGAACCCTCGTAGATCGTGACACGCTGAACGAGGTCATCACGGCTTCCCCTCTGCTTGTCAATAACGTGCTCGTGTGCCCAACCGCCTCGGGCCACATCGTCGGCCACATGGCGACCGGCCACATGAACGCGTGGACAAACTCGCTGCCCGGCCCGATCATCGGCCCGCCAGTCAGGGTCGGGGCATCGAACTCGGTGGCGCTGATCAGCCAGGACGGCACCCTCATCGTGCTCGACGCGGCGACCGGCTCGGGCAACGGACGGGCGAGGGTTGGCGGGGGCGTTGGCCCGGACGGCGGACTCGCCGCATCAGAAGCGATCGTGTTTGTCGCCTGCCTGGATCAGTCGCTGTACGCCTTCGATGCGGAGACGATGCGGCGGCTGTGGCGGGTTCGTACCGAGACCCCGCTGAGGAATCGTCCGGTGTACCACGATGGTCGTGTGTACCTCGATATTCCTGGCCGCGGGATCACGGCCTTTGATGCCGGCACGGGGAATCAGGAGTGGGCCGCGCAGGGGGTCAGCGGAACCGTGTTTGCGATGCACCACGGTCGGTTGCTGGCCTGGGATCCCGCGATGCAGGTCGCCACGTCGCTCGATCCGGCGACGGGGCAGGTCATCAACCGCGTGACGCTTGAAACAACGACGATGGTTGTGACCGATTCGTTCGTGGACGGGACGGTCTACCTCTGCTCTTCATACGGGGTCATCACCAAGCTGTTGCCGAAGTAGTCGCCATCGGCCCCGACGGCTGTGTGGTAGCATCGGGGTCACCCGTGGAGCCCCCGATCTCGCCCGGGTTGCCGGGCGTTGAACCCGACGCTATGTCCTCCCTTGTACCCATCAAGACCGCCCTGCTGAGCGTCTCGGACAAGACCGATCTGGTCCCGTTTGCCGCGGCACTCGCGGCGCGCGGCGTACGGCTGATCTCGACCGGCGGCACGGCGCAAGCGCTCGCCGCTGCGGGACTCGCCGTGACCGGCGTCGATGAACTGACGGGATTCCCGGAGGGTCTCGACGGTCGGGTCAAGACGTTGCACCCGAAGGTGCATGCCGGGCTCCTCGCGGTCCGGGACAACACTGACCACGCCGCGTTCCTGCGTGCCCACGGCATCGAGCCAATCGATCTTGTCTGCATCAACCTCTACCCCTTTCAGCGTGTCATCGCCGACCCGGATGTTTCGCTCGATGAGGCCATTGAGAACATCGACGTCGGCGGACCAGCGATGCTGCGGGCAGGCGCCAAGAACCACCGCTGGACCACCGTTGTGCCGTCGACTCGCCGGTACGACGCCGTCATCAGTGAGCTGGATGCCAATAACGGCTGCACAGGCGCCACGCTGCGGTCGCAGCTTGCGACCGAGACGTTCGCGGTAACCAGCGAGTACGACGCAGCGATCGCGGCGTACCTTTCCCGGCGGTCCCCCGAGGCATTCCCCGCCACCCTCCGATTGACGTACACGAAGGCCGATGATCTTCGCTACGGCGAAAACCCGCACCAGCAGGCGGCGCTGTACCGCGACCCTGCGTCCACGGGCCAGACCATTGTCAATGCCCGGCAGTTGCACGGCAAGCAGCTTTCGTACAACAACATCAACGATGCGTCCGCCGCACTTGAAACGGTGAAGGTCCTGGCGCTGCGCGGGGAGATGAACCATGTCGCGGCTAGTGTGGTGAAGCACTTGTCGCCTTGCGGCGCAGCGATTGCCGGCGATGCGGCGGTGGCGATCGACCGGGCGATCGCTGGCGATCCGCTGGCGGCCTACGGCGGCATTCTTGCGGCAAGTGCTGCGATCGACGAGCCGGCAGCAGAGCGACTGTGCCGCGATGGCGTGTTCTTCGAGGTTGTCGTGGCTCCGGAATACAGCGACAGGGCACTGAGTATCCTGCGCAGCCGGTGGGCGAACCTGAGGATCCTTGAGGTTGGGCACAATCACCCTTCCGCGGCTCGCAAGCTCGACTACCGATCGGTGCCCGGCGGCCTCCTGGTGCAGGATCGCGATCGGCTGTTCGCAGGTCCCACATCATGGACTCACGTGGCAGGCCCTGCTCCAACCTCCGAGCAGCTCGCCGCGGCGGCGTTTCTGGAGATCGTGTGCAAGGGCGCGATGAGCAACGCGGTGGTGATCGGCGGTGTTGACACATCGACCGGCAGCGCGAGCACGAGGCTGTTTGGTCTGGGCGGCGGGCAGGTCGACCGCCTCACATCGTGCCGTATCGCCGTACAAAAGGCCGGCGCCCTGTCGCGCGACGCCTTGGCCGTTTCCGACGCCTTCTTCCCCTTTCCCGATGGACCGGAAGTGCTGATCGAGGCCGGCGTACGGATGATCGTTCACCCCGGCGGCTCGAAACGCGATATCGAAACCGCCGAACTGTGCAAATCCCGTGGCGTGACCCTCCTCACGACCGGCGTGCGACATTTTCGACACTAGGCGACAAACGCCTTCATACGGTGATACGCCTGAGTGTTTGGATCTGACTAATATCGCGTTGGAGCGCGGAGTCGTTGACCTTCGATGGCGGGGAACACGACGCGATGATCATCATCGAAGGTACTGAGCCCGCGGTCGATCGGATGTCGGAGACGGAGCGTTTGGCGTAGCCGGTTCGGCTCTTGGATCGAGCTGAGTGCACCGAACGCCGCCGTGACGTGAAAACGGGGCCCAAGCACTCGGCTCGGGCCGAAAAAACAAATCCCCCGTCACCTTTGACGGGGGATTGAACTCCGCGATTCGAACGGCTTCGAACCGATGGGAACAGCCGGATTCGATGTGAAGGAGCCTCCGAGATAGTGAGCAGCGATCATCGCGAGCGACCTGCGTGACTCTTCAAAGCGTTGGGTACCGCCACAGGCCCGCGGGAGAAGCCGTATCACTGGTTATGATTTGTCCAGATCGGTTCCACGGAGATCAAACAGAATCTGAGGAAGGCTCAGACCCCGCTGGTGTGGCCGAACAGATTCAGGAGATCCTCTTGAGTTCAATACCCCGCCCCGACCTTTCCACGCGACCGCTGCACATGACGTGCGAGCACACCGTCAATGCGAAGCCGAGCAGGGTCTACGCTGCTTGGACAGAGCAATTCGATCTCTGGTTTGCCCAGGCCGGAACGGTTTCGATGGTGCCGGAGCCGGGGCGGCCGTACTTCTTCTACAACCGGGAAGAATGGGGCAGGCATCCCCACTACGGCCGGTTCCTCGACGTGATTGAGAACCGACTCGTCGAGATGACGTGGATGACGGGAAACGGGACAGCCGAGGGAACGGCCGGGGCCGAGACCGTCCTACGGATCGAGCTCGTTCCCAAAGGAGCGGCCACGGAAATCCGCTTGACCCATTCGGGTTTCGTCTCCGAGGAGTCCTGCGCTGCGCACAAGGAGAACTGGCCTTTGGCACTCGCGGAGCTGGACGAAGCCCTCGGGGATGAGATCAAGACCGGCAAGTCGTGAGCGGCTCACGCTGTGAATCTCAAAGGCTGAGTATCAGGTCCGGGGGCAATGCGCGTCCGATCGCGTGTTGAACCAACAGAACGCGAGTTAATCGGACCACGACCGTAGAGTCCGAGCGCAGCGCACTCGGTTCTCGCCCCGCTCGGGACCCACGGTCAGGAGGCTTCGGCGCGACGACCACCATGCACGCAAGAACATGCTGCAAGTCGCCGGGCCCGAAACTAGCGACCCGCCGGTTAGCAGAGACCCCCGAGACCAACTCTCCTGCCACGCCCAGCCCACCCGCCACCAGAGATCGCGAGAGTCCGAGAGGGCCGTCGCCGGTGGGCGAGAGCGACCGTCGGGGTTGCCATCGGCCCCGAGATTCGGCTCCAAGACGGAGAGCGAGGCGGATTGAGCTCTCTCTCTCTCTCTCCGGCGTCGGAGAGCCCCATCCTGTCGGAACTTCTGAGCATCGTCCCGTTCAGGGCCAGCGAGCGTCCAAACGCCTGGCTCGTGAACCCAAACACCCCCGTGGTTCCGCGAGGGCGTCGGCAACTCCGTGCCGGCTACACAAACCGAGGTACAATCGGCCGTATGCCGCCCCCGGACCGAGTTGAGTTTGGTTTCGATTTGGGTCCAGTACGTTGTCGATTCGTTTGACAACTTTTAACCCAGACAGGGCCTGATGCTGAGCCCAGTCACGGCATTTGGGTGTCCCCCGAGCGAGGATCGACATGGCTGACCTCAAGAGCATGAAGATGTCGGACAAGGACCGGAGACTGATCGAGGATGCCGAGGCATTGCTCGGTCCTGAGCCTACGTCCATGGGGTTCATCAAGAACCTCTTCTGGGGAAACCTGCGGGAGGAGCTGGTCTTCCCGTACCCGGATCAGGATGCGAAGGAGAGCGCCGAGTGCGACCAGCTCCTTGCGCGGCTGGACGAGTACCTGGAGAGCGAGCACCCGGCGGTCACGATCGATCAAGAGCAGGAGATCCCCAGGTGGGTGATTGATCGTCTGTTCTCGCTCGGTGTGCTGGGGATGACGATCCCCAAGGAGTACGGTGGGCTGGGACTCGGGATCACGTCGTACAACAGGGTGCTCGAGCGGATCGGCCGGTCGTGCGGCTCGACCGCGGTGCTAGTCTCCGCGCACCAGTCGATCGGGTGCAAGGCGATCATGCTCTTCGGGAACGAGGAGCAGAAGAAGCTCTGGCTGCCACACCTGGCCAAGGACTGGGTCAGCGCGTTCTGCCTCAGTGAACCGAACGTCGGGTGCGACGCCGGCGGCCAAGAAACCCGGTGCGAGCTCTCGGCGGACGGGTCGCATTACATCCTGAACGGCGAGAAGAAGTGGGCTACGAGCGGGGCAATCTCCGGATTGTTTACGGTCATGGCCAAGCAGAGAATCAAGGATCCCAAGACGGGCAAGGAGGGCGACCGGGTTACCGCGCTGGTGTGCATGCCCGACATGGAGGGGATCGACATCTTCCAGAAGAACCGCAGCAAGTGCGGAATCCGGGGGACGTGGCAGGCCAGGATCAGGTTCCGTGATGTGAAGGTGCCGAAGGCCCACCTGCTCCACCAGGAGGGACGGGGCCTGAATGTTGCACTGACGTGCCTGAACTACGGGCGCTGCACGCTTTCAGCGGGCATGATCGGCGGGGCCAAGCGGTGCATGGACCAGGCGATCAAATGGAGCCAGACGCGGTTCCAGTTCGGCCGACCGCTCAGCGACTTCGAACTGGTTCGGACCCGCATCGCGCACATGGCGGCGCTGTGCTACGCGATGGACTCGGTGTTGTACATGACCACCGGGATGCTCGACAGGCATGATGAGGACATCATGCTGGAGACGGCTGTCTGCAAGGTCTTCTGCTCCGAGATGGGTTGGCGGACCGTCAACGATGCTGTCCAGATCATGGGCGGCGAGTCGTACATGACGGAGAACGAAGTCGAGCGGGTGTTCCGCGACAGCCGGATTAACCTGATCGTTGAAGGCGCCAACGAGGTCATGCAGTCGTTCATCTTTGCCTACGGCGGCAAGCAGCTCGCCGAGCGGATGCTGGGGGTACAGGAGGCGGTGGGCTGGAGCGATCAGGAAGGGCTGCTCGCGAACCTCACGCGGATCGCCCGGAACATGAGCAAGGGTGCGGTGCGGAAGGTCGCGATCCCCCTCGGGATCGAGTTATTCCTGGGCGTCCGGCGTGCCGCCCCGACCCTTTCGAACATCCACGCGTCGCTCCGCGACGAGGCGGACCGATTCTGCCGGCTTGTCCGCGAGCACAGCCACCAGTTCAAGCAGGCTAGCAAGCGGTACCGCGAGGAGATCATCACGCGACAGGCGGTCCAGGCGCGGGTCGCCGACACCGCGTTGTGGCTCCACGCATGGGCGTGCACCCTCAGTCGCCTCGATCACGACATCCGCGATGGGAGCGAGGGGCTGGAGTTCGAGCGGGACAAGGCCGCCGCGAAGCACTTCTTTGACTTGGCGGAAGTCGAGATCCACGACAACTTCCGACACCTGCAGGAAAACACCGACACGTCCATGCAGCCGGCCGCCGCGGCGGCCCTCAAGCACAACGACTCGCTTCCCAACGAGCTCTTCTCAATTCCGGAACGGTCGCCCATCGCGGCAGGAACGGGCCGCAAACTGAAGCAGGACGGCATCCGGCAGTTCCCCGGCGACAAGTCCCTTCAGCCCGCCTCAACCAACGGCCGGACGATGTAGCGGGCCCTTACAGGGGTGTTTTTGCCGGGCGGTCACCGCGAATCGATGCCCGGTTTCGGCTAGACTAGGCGGTCAGCCATCGCGACCGGGTGAAATCACCCGGCAGGTCCGGTTCTGAGCCCGCCTCAACAGGAAACTGTGGTGGTGGTGGAGTGAGCATCGATGCCCAAGCGTCCCGTGTATACGGCACAGATCGACTACCTGCAGCTCATGGATGAGCAGGGCAACCTTGACGAGGCCCTCGCCAAGGACACGCTCTCCGATGAGCAGGTGGTACACCTGTACGAGTTCATGATCACCTGCCGGCACCTGGACGAGATCGCGTTCAAACTGCAGCGTTCGGGGCGCATGGGCACCTACCCGCAGAACAAGGGGCAGGAGGCCGCCGCGCTGGGGTCGGCATTTGCCGCACAGAAGGGCGTGGACCATCTCGTGCCGTGCTACCGCGAGAACGCGGCTTTGTACTGGCACGGCCTCCCGATGCACTACATCCTGCTGCACTGGATGGGCGATGAGCGGGGCAACCAGATTCCCGAGGGCGTCAACGTCACCCCGATCTCGATCCCCATCGGCACGCAGATGCTGCACGCCGCGGGGATCGCTTGGGCGTTCAAGATCCGCAAGGAGCCGAAGGTCGTGCTGACCTACTTCGGGGACGGCGCCACGAGTGAGGGCGACTTCCACGAGGCTATGAACTTCGCGAGCGTGCTGCAGGCGCCTGTCGTGTTCATCTGCCAGAACAACCACTGGGCAATCAGCGTCCCCCGGGACATGCAGATGGCTTCGGAGACCGTCGCCCAGAAGGCCCTCGCATACGGCATGCCGACCGTGCAGGTCGACGGCAACGATCTCTTTGCGGTGTACAAGGCTTCGAAGGAGGCGGTCGACCGGGCACGGGCCGGTGGAGGACCGAGCTTCATCGAGGCCGTGACCTACCGCCTCGGCGATCACACGACGGCCGATGATGCGCGGCGGTACCGCGATCCGGAAGAGGTCGAGGTGTGGAAGAGCCGCGATCCGATCGTGCGGCTGCGGAAGTACCTCGAAAGCAAGGGACTCTGGGACGACCAGAAGCAGACCGCGATCGATGAGAAGTCCAAGGCGGTCGTGGCGGAGGTCGTCAAGGCAGCCGAGGGCATCGAGAAGCCCGTCACGGACGACATCTTTGACTCGACGTTCGCCGGCCCGCTCCCCGCGGAACTCGAACTCCAGAAGCGGACGCTGCAGACCCACTCGTTGGGGCAGTTTCCCGAGCAAGCGGGGCTGCGCAGTCAGCCGCAGCACGTGTAACCGGTCATTGCTCGCCGGAACCTGTTCCTGATCCAACGCTGTTTCTGAGATCGCCTATGCCCCAGTTGACCCTTGTACAGGCAGTGACCCTTGGCCTCCAGCAGGAAATGGAACGCGATGATCGCGTCGTCGTGCTCGGGGAGGATGTGGGCAAGAACGGCGGAGTCTTCCGCGCCACGGAAGGGCTCCAAGCCAGGTTCGGCGAGGACCGCGTCGTCGATACTCCCCTGGCCGAGTCAGGAATCATGGGTTCGGCGATCGGTCTTGCGATGGCCGGCATGCGCCCCATTCCCGAGATCCAGTTCGAGGGTTTCCTCGGACCCGCGTACGACCAGCTCGTCAACCACGCGGCAAGGTACCGGACTCGCAGCCGCGGCGCGATCACGGTCCCGTTAACGGTGCGTGTCCCGGTCGGCGGCGGAATCCACGCGCCGGAACTCCACAGCGATTCTCCGGAGTCGATCTACGCCCACACACCGGGTCTCAAGGTCGTAATGCCGAGCACCCCCTACGACGCCAAGGGCCTACTTATCTCTGCGATCCGCGACCCGGACCCCGTGGTGTTCTTTGAACCCAAGCGGATCTACCGCGCATTCCGCGAGGAAGTTCCGGAGGAGGAATACACGATCCCGATCGGCGAGGCGAAGATCGTCGCGGAGGGGACGGACCTCACGATCGTGTCCTGGGGCGCCACCGTGCACCAGTGTATGGAAGCGATGGACGATCTCCCCGAGGACGTCAGCGTCGAACTGATCGACCTGCGGACCATCTACCCGATCGATGTCGATACGATCGCCGCGAGCGTCGAGAAGACCGGGCGGTGCGTGATCGTGCACGAGGCGCCCAAGACCGCGGGAATGGGTGCCGAGATCGCCACCCTGATCCAGGAACGGTGCTTCCTGAGCCTGCAGGCGCCGGTGCAGCGAGTGACCGGCTTTGACACGGTAATGCCGTACTACAAACTGGAACTGGATTACCTTCCGGATGCGAAGCGGATTGGGAAGGCCGTTGCGGAGTGTCTGAACTACTAGGCCCCTGCCGCGGCTCTGGAGCCCTGCAACCGGACCGAAACCTGAGAGTCATCGAGCCGAGACGGTACACCTGAATTCCGCTTCCCTGCCGCAAGGAGGGAGGGCTCCCGCGAGCAAGAACCATGGCCCATTCAAAGAGCACCGCGAATCCCAACGACTTCATCCTCCCCGACCTGGGAGAGGGCGTCCACGAGGCCGAGTTGATCGCCTGGAAGGTAACCGTCGGACAGAAGGTCGCCGAGCACGACATCCTCGCGGAGATGGAAACGGACAAGGCCCTGGTCGAGGTGCCCAGCCCGAGGGCCGGTGTGATCGCCGTACTTCACGGAGAGCCCGGCCAGATCCTGAAGGTCGGCAATGCGCTGGTGACCTACGAGGGCGCCGCCCCCTCCGGCGGCGGGCTTCCTGTCACACGGGTGAGCGAGGCGCAGGCAAGCCCAGCCGAGCCGAAAGCCGAGCCCGCCCCGGAATCGTCCGACGACTACGAGCGATCCGAGGACGACGGCACCGTTGTCGGCCGCATGACCAAGATGGAAGCCGCCCCGGGCAAGGTGCTCGCCACACCGGCTGTCCGTCGGCTCGCCCGCGATCTCGGCGTTGACATCAACTCCGTCCACGGCAGCGGAATCGCTGGACGGGTCACCGAGAAGGACGTCCGCGGTTTGACCGGGAAGTCCAACGGCAAGCGTGGACACGCGCCGGCGCCCACAGTGACGGTGGCCCCGGCCGCACGTCGGGCCACGACACCCCCCCCATCAGCCGCGACGCGGACGCCGGCACCGCCGCCACGGGCAGCCGCCGCCATTCCCGCCGGGGAAGATTCCATCCGTATCCCGTTCCGGGGTGTCCGCCGCACGATTGCCAACAGGCTCAGAGAGAGTGTCAATCAGGCCGTCCACTTCAATGTCATGGACGAGGCCGATGTGTCCGAGCTCGACATCCTCCGCCGGAAGCTTGCGGCCGCGAGCGGGGAGAAGGTTTCGTTCCTTCCGTTCGTTGCGTCCGCGGTCTGTCGCGTGCTGAGCAGCGAGTCGTTCCGTGCCATGAATGCAACGGTCGATGAGCGTGCCGGCGATGAGACCTACGAGGCGGCCATCGTCCAGCACCGCGCTGTTCACCTGGGGATCGCAACCGATACCGACGCGGGCCTTATGGTCCCGGTGATCCGGGATTGCGATGCCCTCGGCGTGCTCGAGATCGGCAGGCAGATCTCGGGGATCGCCACCGCCGCGAGGAACCGCAGCATCCCGCGAGAGCAACTGACCGGATCGACCTTTACGATCAGCAACGTCGGCAGCCATGCGGGCCGGTTTGCCACGCCGATCATCAACTACCCTGAAGTTGCGATTCTCGCGGTCGGCCGTGGTCGGCAGTCGCCGGTCGTCCGTGGCGGCGGCATCTTTGTCGGTCAGCTGCTCCCTCTGAGCCTCGCCTGCGACCATCGGGTCGTTGACGGTGCAACCGCGGCCCTCGCTCTGGCGAAGGTCATCGAGTTGCTGCAGGATCCCGAGCAGTTGATGGCACCGGCCCGCGGGTGAACCGCCGCCGAACTATCGCTGGCTGCCCGCCGAGGCCGTCCGAACTTCAGCCGGCGTGTGCCCTTGGGCAACCGCATCCGCCTCGCTGGCAAACGACGGCGGCACTCCCAGGTATGCGAGTGATCGCTCCATGACTCGCCGAACGACCGGCCCCGCGGTCTGCGATCCGTAGTGCAGCCTCCGACGGACTCGATCAGGACCCGGATCGTCGATGACGACGATGCAAACCAGCCTTGGGGACTCGCTCGGCCCCGCCGCAATGAACGACGCGTTGTACTGGTTGGGGTAATACCCCTTGAAGCCGCGGGGCTTCTTGATGCCTTTGGGCGCCGGGCCAATCGGGATCTCTGCCGTGCCTGACTTGGCGAACAGATCGTACTTCGGCAGCGGCTCCTCCTTTGAGCGAGCCAGTCGCAAATCGAGGTTGTGTGCGACGCCCCGCATCGTCTCGCGGGTGAGATTGGCGATCGTCGAGGGGAGCACGCGAACAACCCGATCCGTTGGGCCATCGATGTCCCGGGCGACCAATCGAACTGGGGGGATCGTCCCGGCGGCGTCTCCTGTACGAGCAAAGGCGGAGTAGGCGCGGACCATCTGGATTGGCGTCACCGCGACCTCGTGCCCCATGGCGACCGACGTCTGCGTGTACTTGCTCCAACTCTTGAGGCTCGTGACAATACCGGGCGACTCCCCTGGGAGTCCGCGGAACTGCCCCGGCTCCGGTTTGTCCGGGAACACGCGGGACCCAAAGCCGAAGCGGACCACGGCGCCACGCATCTGTTCATCCGACATTCGCCGAGTGACCTTGGCCATGCCGATGTTCGAAGAGTTGATCAGGACCTCGGCCCATGTCTGGCGGTCCTTCTTGACGACATCGGCGACATGTCGTCCGTAGGCCGTGTACCAGTTGCCCCCGCCGGTGTCGATCACCTCGCCGGGATCTGCCAGACCAAGTTCGGTCGTGACGGCCCACATGAACGGCTTGAAGGTCGATCCAGGCTCGTACACGTCCTCTATGCAGCGGTTTCTCGCGAGCTCCGGATGGGCGCGGCCATTCGGGTCCGGACGTATTGTGATGTAGCGGCGACCGGTAGCGAGCGGATTGTTCCAATCAAACGGCACGGCATCCGGCAGGTCGCGGACCAGATCGACCATGGCGACGATCTCGCCTGTCAGCGGATCCAGCATCACGAGACGTCCGCCTGCGGCGTCCGCATCGACAAGCCCCCGCTCCAGCTCCTCGATCGCCATCCGCTGCAGCTCTAGGTCGATCGAAAGCCGGACATCGCGTCCGCGAGTCGGTGGCACATAGGCGCCCTGCTCGATCCAAAGCGGGTGCGAGAAGGCATCCCGGACATAGGAGAGACGCCCTGGGGTGGGCGAGACCGCGTTGTCGAGCATGAGCTCGGCGCCGGCAAGCCCCGCGTGATCAACGCCGACCTTGCCGATGATCGACGCGGCGAGCGCAGAGCCCGGAGTCTCCCGCACCCCGCGGAGTTCCAGGTAAACCCCAGGGATCTTGGCGGCACGGACGGAATCGACACGCCAGTCCTCGAGCACGTCGCCGATTGTCCGGTACCGGGAGAGCGGCAGCGGCTTTGGCGAGTAGACCGCATTGGTTTCAGGGTCAACCCGCGTGACCTCTCCAGCCGCCATGGCGGCGCGGCGCTCGTTCTCCGCGATTGTCGGCACCAGGCGGGACGCCAGGTAGCTCATCGGCAGGCCCGATGCATCGGCCAGCTTGATGAGGGCCTCGTCGGGCGGCACAGGGAACCGCGTCGGATCGACAAAGATCCGGTACCCGAAACGCGTGCCCGCGGCCAGGCGACCTCGGCGGTCCAGGATCTCGCCTCGCACGCCCGGCTCGCGAACGACGCTTACCCTGTCGTTGAGGTGCTGGCGGAGATCCTCCGACGGTCGGAGTTGAAGCTGCGCGACCCGCCCGAGCATGACCACCAGGAACGCGGCGATGCCGAAGACGGTGGCGGCGGCGCAGCAGTCGGCCCTGGACCGGGTCGGACGCCACCGAGACGTGTTGGTGGCCGGTGGGGCGATCATTCGCGATGGGAATCCTGGCGTGCGGTGATGACGGCAGCGGATGCGACCTGAGAGGCCGGTACAGCGCCGGGGCGGGCTGGAACCGGCAGGCTCTCGAGCGGACCGATCGCCCGTGCGAGCTGCTCGACGTTGCCGGGCGTGACGCTGCCTGCAATCTCGACGCGAAGGTGCCACAGGGCCCGGTCGTGCTCTGCAACTCGCTTCTGAAGCACTGCTAAGTCATGCACCGCCTGGAGGCGGAGCTGCCGGTTGGTCAACAGCACACAGCCGATGACGCCGACGGTGACGATGACAGCACAGATCTTGGCAAACATGGGTGACCCTGCCGGAGCACTCAGCGTGCCGGAAGCTTGAGCTTCATACCGATGGAGAGCGAATCCGCATCGTCGATCAGGTCGGCGTTGAGATCGCGGATATTCTCCCACCGCGACTTGCTGCCGAGTTGGCGATCGGCGATGCGGGCGAGGGTGTCCCCGGCCTGGACCACATAGAGAGTGCCCGAGGTCGGCTTGGAGGGCTTCTGCGGCTTCTCTGTGGTCGGTGTCGGAGAGGCAGGCTGGTCGGCCTTGGCCTCAGGCGGGAGCTGGGCGGTTCCGAGCAGAACCTCTCGCGGCGGGATGAGCAGGGTCACGCCGATCCGGAGTGAGCCCTCTGATCCAACTCGCCCCTTGTTGTAGGCCATCAACTGCTTCCACAGTCCCTTTTCCGAGTAGTACTTCTCGGAGATAACAGAGAGGGTGTCTCCCTTTACAACCTCGTGCCGCCTGAGCGAGCCGGTCGAAACCGGAAGGCCGGAGAACTTCAAAGCCGGAACCGGTTCCGGGGCCTCGCCATTGACCTGCAGGGTGTCGACCCGAACCGCGGGCTGAAGCGAGGAGATCCCCAGCGATCCGGGCGTGCGGTCCGATCCGCCGGCATCCGCGATCAGCACTGGCCGGGTGGTCTGCGCGGTCGCGGCCATGTTGATGATCTCGGGCTCATGCCTCCCACCCAGGAGAGGCTCCGAGGCCGGACCCGGAAGGGTCAACGGAGGAGGAGATGGGAGCGGCTGCAGGTCCGACGCGTCGGCGGTGGATACGAGGACGGCCGGAAGGACGCCGGCAACCGCTACCGGATCGGTGTTGTTCGCGTCGAGCACACGAGCAGAGCGGGCCTTGGAGAAGTGGTCCGAGATGAGGACCCCGACGACCAAGACCAGCGAGAATCCGACGACGAGAGCCAGTTTGTGTTCACGTGTCACAGTGACGCTTCCCTGCGGTTTGAGGACGTGGTGTGAGCGGCGCGCCGTCCTGGCACGATCCGCTCCTTGAATCGTGCATCGCGGCCTCTGGAGTTGAATGCTTCAGCCCGCCACTTCGTGCGCCGGATTTTGGCGCCGCGTTGGCACCGGCAGGACCGCCCCGCGCCCCGCTATTCCGGCGTCGCCGCAGCGAGCTGAATGGCCCGCATCTTGGCAGACCTCGATCGGGGATTTGCGGCCGTTTCGGCCGGAGACGCAACGATCGGCTTGCGAACCAAATCTCTCGCATGCCCCCGTTTGACCACCGCGGCGAAGGACCGCTTGACGAGGCGATCTTCCAGCGAGTGGAACGAGATAACTGCGAGGCGGGCGCCAGAGCCCGCCCAGCCGGCCGGCGAAGAATGCCGACCAATCGCTCGCGCCTGCCGCTCGATCGCATCAAGGAGCGCAGCCAAGTTCCCCATCTCATCGTTGACAGCAATGCGCAGGGCCTGAAAGGTCCTCGTGGCGGGATCGATTGACGCACCAGGTCTTCTCGCTCTTGAGCCAAGCGCCTCGCGGATGATCGCCGCAAGCCGCGTCGTCGTGGTTATCGGCGCATCCGCCCGCGACTCTGCTATTTTTTGCGCGATCCGGCCGGCCTGCTTCTCCTCGCCGAACTCATGGATGAGGCGGGCAAGTTCGTACTGCGGAAGCGAATTGACGAGTTGGGCCGCGGTAACCGGAGAATCGGGGTCAAGCCGCATGTCCAGCGGGCCTTCCCGCGAGAAGGAGAAGCCGCGGTCGGCCTGATCGACCTGAACAGAAGCGAACCCCAGATCGGCGAGCAGCAAGTTGGCCCGCAAGCCTCGCTCCGTCAGTTGCCGGGGAAGATCTGCAAAATTTGCGCGAATCGTCACCAGATTCGGGGACTGACACATCTCCTGAATGCGCCTCGCCGCCGCCGAGAGATTGGCCGGATCGACGTCGCAAAGGACGACCGTGCCGGCGGACCCCAATCGCGGCGCGATTGCCGCGGCGTGGCCACCGAGGCCGGCGGTGCAATCTACGTACGTCTCGCCGGCCCCGGGATCGAGCGTCGCGAGCACCTCATTGAGCAGGACAGGAATGTGGCCTTTGGTCATGCGGCCTCTGCCGGGATTAGTTGCCCGGCCAATCGGGCCGCGTAAACCGGCCGTTGCGAAGGATCAGGTCGCCGTCGGCATGGATGGTCCCTGCCGTCCGCAGGTCGCACACCATGTCCCAGTGAAGGCCGGACTGGTTCGTGCTCCCGGACTCGGGGTACCCGGCCCCGACAGCCGCATGGAACGTGCCGCCGATCTTCTCGTCGAACAGCGTGTTGCGAGAGAACTCCGAGATGGCGTAGTTGGTGCCGATGGCGATCTCGCCGAGCGTCCTGGCGCCCGAGTCCTGGTCGAGCATCTTGAAGAGAAAATCCTCGTTCTTCCGCGCGGACGCATTGACGACCCGTCCGGCCTTGAACTCCAGGCGGACACCATGGACCTCACGCCCCTGGTAAACGGCCGGGAACGTGTAGTTGACGTGGCCATCGACACCTTGGGGACCCGCGAAGACCTCCCCATCCGGAAAGTTCTCTCTCCCGGCACAGTTCACCCACGTGGCCGGCGGAGAAACATCCACGGTGAGATCGGTGCCGTCGTGGTTCTCTGATGCCGGCGACTGAAACCGCAACGACCGCTTACCCTGGAGGAACTCCCGCACCCGCTCCTGGCAGACGTGGATCTTCTCCCACTCCGCGACCGGGTCGGGAAGATGGAGCAGCCCGGCGTTGAACACGAACTCCTCGTACTCGCTCAGCGACATCTCGGCGTCCTGCGCCATCGCCTGAGTGGGAAAGGCAGTCCCAACCCAGCGCAGTTGCCCCGTTGACGCACGGTCCATAAACGTCTTGAGGAGGGGTTTTCGCGACGCCTGGTTCCTGGCGATGCGGAGCGGGTCAACCCGGGACAGGTACTTCGTGTTGACCTGGGCCCAAAGCGAAATGCGCACATCGATCGTCTCGATCATGTGCTGGGCGACCGGGTTGGCGTACGCGATCTGGTCGTCCGAGCCGTGTTTCAGAAGGATTTCCGCGAGCGATTCCGCCGCGGGGTAGTAGAACGCATGGGCGCCAGCCCGGATGCACGCCTGCGTGACCGCCTCGACGAGAGGCATCCCAATCGGGTCGGCCTGGATCGCCACCAGGTCGCCGCGTTTGACGCGAGTGGAGTATCGAACCAGAACGTCCGCCAGACGGTCGAGGCGTGGGTCTCTCATGAGGGCAAAGGATAGGGCCGGCGGCAGTGCAACATCGGTCCCACGACCAGACGACGGACACGGCTACACTTGCCGCCTTGACCGAACCAACCCACGACCACACTCGGAGCCTCTGACATGCGACGTTCGACGCAGGCGGCACTCATCGGGATCCTCGGAGCGGCCTTGCTCGTTCTCCTCATGGATCGGCTCCTGGTCGTTGGGGGAAGCACAGCCCACGCCTCAGGACACGGCGCCGCGGTTGCCGACCCCGCATCGGACAAGATCGCTACGTGCGACATCTACATGATCTCCGACAAGCTGATGGAGAGCGACCGGTTCAAGCCCGAGCTGACCGCGGCGGGCGACAAGATGAAAGGTGAACTGGAGACGCTGCAGACCGAACTGCAGACCATGGCCGACAAGCTCAAAGGCATGTCTCCTCAGGATGCGGATGCGCAGCAGTTGTACCACGACTTCCAGGAGAAGCAGCGGGCCGCGCAGCAGAAGCAAGCGGAGATGTCCAGGGACCTTGAGAAGCTCTTCGCGATCAAGTACGTCGAGGCCTACAAGCAGGTGCGTGCTTCGGCCGAGGCGGTCGGCCGGGACCTTGGCTACACGTACGTGATCGCGTCCAAACAGAAGGACGATATCCAGACCGAGGCCGTGCAGGTGGTGATCCAGGGCATCCTGGCGAGGCCGGTCATTGTCGCGCCCGAAGGGACGGACATTACTGAGGATGTCGTCAAAGATCTGAAGCTCTAGGCGACGTCGGCGTCGCCGGACCGCGCGGCCTGATCTCGCGCGGTCCGCAGCAGGCTGCTGAGGCTCGCGGCGAGTGCCAGCTTAACGTTGCCCATTGAAGGAGCGGCGGGGCCGAGTTCGTTGCTGAGGCTGGTTACAGGCCTCCCGGCCAGGCCGCAGGGGACGATCAGCCTGAAGTGCTCCAGGTTCGTGGAGACGTTCAGCGCCAGCCCGTGCATGGAGATCCACTTCCGCACGCGGACACCCATCGCACAGACTTTCGCCGCCGGGGCTTCCCCGCCCTGGCCGCTGGTCCACACCCCCGTTGCGCCCAGATCGCGGCCGGTCGCCAACCCAAACCCGTCGCACACCTGAATGACCGCTTGCTCGAGCAACCGCATGTAGTCGTGCAGGCCGAGCCTAAGGTAGTTGAGATCCAGAATCGGGTACGCGACCAGTTGGCCGGGGCCATGGTAGGTAATGTCACCCCCCCGATCGGTCGCGGCCAAAGTCACTCCCGCCGCGGCAAGGTGATCAGCCGTCGCAAGCAAGTGCTCACCGTTGGCGGAACGACGCGACAAGGTGATTACCGGCGGGTCGTGCTCGACCAGGAGAAGGGTTCCCATGCGGGGCTCCCCTCGTTCTCGGGCATCAAGGAGCCGATCGACGTGCTCGACCTGCACGCGGTACGCCTCAGCGTATGGCAGGCTACCGAGATCGATGGTTTCCAGGTTCGGGGGCATCGCCGGATCGTAGTGGCGGCGGCCGTACCGCGATCTGGGTGCGAGATACCATTGGCACCATGGCGTCAGTGCACCCAACAGCGGTTGTTTCCAGTGAGTGCGAACTCGGCGAGGGCGTCGAGATCGGGCCCTACTGTTCACTCACGGGGCGGGTCGTGCTTGGAGCGGGCGTTCGCCTGCTGGGCAACAACTACATCAGCGGACCGGCAAGGATCGGGGCGGGCACGATCATCTATCCCTTCGCGTGCATCGGTTTCGAACCGCAGGACTACAAGTTCAAGCCCGGCGCACTGACCGCGGGCGTTGAGATCGGGGAGGAGTGCCTGATCCGTGAGCACGCGACGGTTCACGCCGCGAGCACCGAGCACACCCCCACCCGCGTCGGCAACCGGGTGTTCCTCATGGTGTCGACCCACGTGGCCCACGACTGCACGGTCGGCAACAACGTGGTGTTCGTCAACGGCGCCGGGGTTGCCGGCCATGGCGAGGTGGGCGACAACGTAACCCTCGGCGGGAACGCGGTGATCCACCAGTTCTGTCGGATTGGACGCCTGGTCATGATGTCGGGCGACTGCGCGGTGTCGCTCGACGTGCCTCCGTTCTGCATGGTCAACGAGCGAAACCGGATCGGCGGGCTGAACCAGGTCGGCCTGCGGCGGAGCGGCATGGCCCGGGAGCACATCACTGAGCTCCGGCGAGCGTTCCGCGACCTGCTCAAGCACCCGATGCCCAGGCACGAGACCGTGGCAGCAATGCGAGAGAGGGGCTCCTCCTGCCCGCCGCTGCTCGAGATGGCCGACTTCATCGCGGCCAGCAAGCGGGGCATCACACCCGGGCTGGGCAAGCCGCCTCGGAACCGGGCGAACAGCCTCGCGATCGACGACGGCGAGTAAGCAGCACGCGGGTGGCGGTTTGGTGGTACAGTCGCAGCGATGCCGGAGAGCCGCATGCCCGCTGCGCCAGAGCAGATCACCCTTCGGACCCTGACCGGTCCTGATGCTGCGGTGTTCGTGCTGCCCAGCGACCGTGCCAGCCATATCGGCCGCCTCGCCGAGAGCGACATCTGCCTGCTCAACGATGCGGTGTCGCGCCGGCACGCCACGATCTCGCGGCGGAACGACGGCTGGTACATCGTCCACATCGGGAGCCGAAGCCTCACCTTCCTCAACGGCGTACAACTCGAGCGGGAATCGCCCGCGGTGCTCGACAACGGCGACCTGATCCGCATCGGCCCCTGGACGTTCATGGTCCGTTTCGGCGTGGACACCTCCCGCCCCGACGCCACGGTCGATGACGCCCCCTCAGGAATGATGCGAGTCGAGCGGGCAGCGGTGCATCTCGGATCCAGATCCGACCAACGTCTTCGGCTGCTGACAGCGTGCATCGCGAGGCTGAACGAAGCGGTGGATGAGCGGCTGCTCTCCGAAGCGGCTCTCGACGCCGCCCTGGCTGGGAGTGGGTACACACGCGGCGGGGTGCTCCGTGCGCTCGATTCAGACGGCGATGTTGAGGTGGTCGCCACCACCCGGACGACGGCAGGCGACACGACCGAGTTCCAGTTCAGTCGGTCGCTGATCCGACGTGCAGCGGCGGAAGGCACCGTGGCCCTCTTCGAGGGTGGCACACCGCTCACCTCGGCGACCTACGGGAGCAGCATCGCGGAACTCCAGATCCACTCCGCGCTGTGCACACCGGTGCTGATGGGCGACACGCTGGCCGGCTTCCTGTACCTGGACGCACGGGGCGAGGAGTCCCGGGTGCGCACGGATGCGGCGGGTTTCTGTGAAGCCATCGCGACGGCCTACGGGATGTCCCTCGCCGCGCTCAAGAGAGCTGAACTTGAGCGCCGCCAGCGGGAACTGATGGCTGAACTCACTTCGGCCCGCGATGCCCAGCAGTTCATTCTGCCCGCGGCATTCGGTCAGGTGGGCGTGGTGCGGTACGCGATGGAAATGCGGCCAGGGCTCTTTGTCGCCGGGGATCTGTTTGACGTGATCGCCCTGGGCGATGGGCGCGTTGGTGTGAGCTTCGGCGATGTCGCCGGACACGGGGCCGGCTCTGCGATGCTGATGGCGTCGACCCAGTCCTATCTGAACGCAGAGCTCCGCTCGGCCGGAGACCCCGCCAGGGCGATGAACGCCCTAAACCGCTACCTGTGCGACCACTCGGTGCACGGCCGGTTCGTGTCGCTCTGGCTCGGTGTCTTTTCCAGCGATGGTTCGCTTGAGTACGTTGATGGCGGGCACGGGCACTGGATGCACGTCCGTGGCAGCGAGCCGCTGGTGCTCGACGGGGCCACGTCGAACACGGGTATCCCGGTGGGCATTGATCCGCGGTTCGCCTACCGCGCATCATCACTGACTCTTCGGCCATCTGACCGCATTATCGCGTACAGTGACGGTGTCCTCGATCAACGGAGCACGATGGGCGAGCGGTTCGGCAAGGACCGAGTGCTCGCCGCGTTGTCAACGACCAAGTCCGCCGAAGAGGATATCGCGTCGATCTTCGCCGACCTGACCAGATGGGCCAACGGCGCGATACTCGACGACGATGCGACTGTTGCTTCCATCGAGTTCGAGGGCATTCGGCGGTAGGTCTACCGCTTCGCGGTCCGATCCCGCATCGCCTCGGCCAGGCCCGGCCGGTCCCAAGCGTCGTAGAGCTTGGCAAGCCGACTAATCGCCTTGGTGGTGCGGGGATGGGCCTCACCAAAGAACTTCTCAAGAGCCGGAAGGCTTGCCTTGAGCTCCGATTCCGCCTCCTCGAACCGCTTCATCTCGGTCAGGCAATCGCCAAGGTTGTTGCGAAAGATCGCGAGGTAGTAGTGGTCTGCGGGGAGCTGATGGCTCGCGAGCATCAGGGCTTCCCGATACAGAGGCTCGGCCTCGGCGGGCTTGCCGAGCGCCTGCAGGCACATCGCCAGGTTGTTGATCTGCGGCCAGGCTTCCGGGTCGGCCATCTGGTCGGCTCGACGACGCGCCTCGACCACCTGTCGATAGAGCGGTTCGGCCTTGTCCAACTTTCCCTGGTCCTCGAGGAGGTAAGCGAGGTTACCCATCATGAGCAGCGTCTTGGGATGGTCCGGACCGAGCTTTCGGGTCTGGAGCCGTACCGCTTCCCGAAGCAGGGGTTCGGCCTCGTCTAGGCGTTTCTCCCCCACCAAGGCCACGGCAAGGTTCTGCATCGTCACGATCAGACTCGGGTGCTCGGGGTCCAGTTTTTGACGCCGGATCTCGAGCGCCTTCTTGATCAACTCGATCGCCTCGGCGCCGCGCCCCTGCTTCTGAACCGCGTTCGCCAGCGAGTTCATCGTGAACGCCGTGACCGGATGCTCCGGGCCGAAGACCTCGGACCTGATCTCCAGGGTCCGCCGGAGCAGTTCTTCGGCTTCCTCGAATCGGCCCAGCATGCTCAGCAGAGACCCGAGGTGGTCCATGTTCGTCAGGACATCCCGATCGGTCCGGCCTCCCTTTGCCGTACCCAGCCGGATCGCCTCGCGGAGCAGGGGCTCGGCGGCCTTGAGGTTGCCGCGCTGGTACTCCAGGCTCGCAAGATCGCCGATGACCGCGGCCGACTCGGCACTGTCCGGGCCAAACCGTTCGATCGTCGCTTCCCGAGCATGGATCAGCAGCGGCTCGGACTCGTCGAACCTCGCCAGATCATTGAGCACGAGCGCGAGCATGCGCTCGGCGGTGATGGTCTCTGGATGATCGGGTCCGTACGTCTCCCGGGCAAGGTCGACGGCGTTCCGGGCGTGCGGCTCGGCCTTGGCCGACTGGCCGACCCCCTTGTACGTGTTCGCGATGGACCCGAGGATGGAGAGCCTGACCCGTGGGCGAGCCGGAGCGGACGCCTTGAGCGACTCCGCGGCGATATCCAGCATCTCCCTGACGGTCATGTCTCGTTCGTTGTCCTGCTCGGGATCGGCCGCGGTGAGCATCGTGGTGAGGAACTGGTTCACGGCCTTGGCGTTGGCCGCCTCCTCTTCCGCGGCTCGCTGAGCGATGGTCGCCTCGTTCTCCCGCCGCTGGGCCAGCTCCCATCCCCTCATCGCTTCGGCCGCTTGCCACGCCGTGGCAACCGCGCCGGCGATCAGGATGACGCCGGCGACCGCGATCGCGGCGACGAGGCCGCGGTTTCGGCGTGCGAACTTGGTGAACTGGTACACCGCGCTCGCGGGTCGCGCCACGATCGGTTCGTGCCTGAGGTAGCGCCCCAGGTCGGCAGCGAGTTCAGTCGCGGACTGGTACCGCCGCTCGCGGTCCCGCTCAAGGGCCTTCGAGCAGATGGTCTGGAGGTCGCCCCGCAGACCGCGGTCGCACGATCCGAGGAGAACCGGCTCGTCCTGGCCGATGATCCTCACAGCCTCTGGGAACGTTCGATCGGCGATGGCGTGCGGGAGCCGGCCGGCGAGCAGTTCGTAGAGGATCACGCCGAGCGCGTACACGTCGGACCGGGTATCGAGGTCGTTGGGGTCGCCCGCGACCTGTTCGGGGCTCATGTAGGGCACCGTGCCGACCAGTTGACCCGCTTCCGTCTGCAGCGTCGCCGACGGGTTATCCGAATCCGCGCGGGCAATACCGAAGTCCAGGACTTTCGGCTCTCCGACGGCGTCGGCTCCTCGCCTTGCGATCAGGATGTTGCTGGGCTTGAGGTCACGGTGGATGATGCCCTTCTGGTGGGCATGGTGAACGGCATCGCACACCTTAATCATGAGGCGGATTCGGTCCCGCACGCCGAGATCGGCCTGTCGAACATGGTCGCCCAGGGGCACCCCGTCGACGTGCTCCATCGCAAAGAACGGCTGAAGCCCAAGCCCTGTGTCCGCCGTTCCCGCCTCGTAGATCTGGGCGATACCCGGGTGCTGCAGGAGTCCCAGGATCTGCGCCTCGTGCTCGAACCTCCGAAGCATCCGCGGAGTCAGCAGCCCTGGGCGTACAACCTTCAGGGCGATGAGACGGTCCGGACGCTCTTGGCGGGCAAGGTACACCACTCCCATCCCGCCCTCACCGAGGACATCCACGATGGCGTAGGACCCGATTCGCTCCGGATGGACCGGGCGTCTTCCGGGCTCCGAAGCTGCGATCCCCTCGCTCGCGGCCGATGGCCGATCAACGGTGGCTTCCTCCTGGCTCCGCATAAGCCGGTCGAAGTCCGCTCGACGGTCGGAAGGGCACCGACGGGCGATGAACGCCGCACGCTCCGAAGGCGGCAGCGCAACCGCGGCGCGAACAAGATCCAAGAGTGCGGTGTCTTCGATTCGGCTCATGGCAATACCCAGTGTGATCCGCTTCGGGCAACACGTCCATTCGTCCAGAGCAAATGCTCCGGGCTCCAGCGAACAACCAGTGGAGCTCCCCCTGCTTGACCCCCGTGACTCCCCTTATCGGATCTCAGGCTCCTCCTGGCCAGGGGCATCGCGGTCCCGAGGCACATCCCCTTCGGGCCGGACGGCCGCTATGCTTCGAACCCTGCAGGGCCGGAGTGGCGGAACTGGCAGACGCGACGGATTCAAAATCCGTTGGGGCTGATACCCCCGTGCAGGTTCGATTCCTGTCTCCGGCATTGGCGAGTTGGCGGGCCTCCCGAGGGCTGCCGCCGTCGGCGTGGGCCGACAGAATCCGAGCAGCCGAAGGAACCCGACGTGCGGGGCCGGCGTACGAGGGCTGCACAGGGGAGGTGGAGCCGGGGGAGGGTTTCGCGGCTAACGTTGTGGTCCCCGACTCCGTTGGGGCCCGTCGCTCAGTTTTGTCCATATCCACGCACCAGAAAGGCGCACGCATGTCGGATACCCCGAATCCTCAGCAGCAGCAGGCTCAGCTCCGCATCGACGAAGCGAAGATGCACACCACCTACGCCAACACGATCCGCACCTCGACGACCGCGGACGAGGTCGTGCTTGATTTCGGCATCAACCTGCCCATGCCATCCGAAGGAAACACGCCGACCTTCCTGTTCAGCGTCGGCAGCCGGGTGGTCATGAACTGGCGCGGCGCCAAGCGGCTCGCCATCAGTCTCGGACAGGTCATCCGCCAGTACGAGGAGCGCAACGGGACGATCGACATGGGGATGGGCCAGCAGCCCCAGCAAGGCGGCGATACGAACGGGCCTCGGCTGTCAAAGTGACAGCCCGGCACCGCCGCGGCAAAGGGACGGTCCAAGAACACGCGGGCGCCGCACGGCCCCGCGTGTTTGATTTTTTGGCGACACTTTTCCGATCGAAATGCGACGGACAACGTACCCATAGGCATCGGGTAGATTGTCGCTCGCACCGAGCCAGCATCCGGCGGACCGGACCGACCGAGAGCGAGGCACAGAGCCCCACGAAGGATCCCCGCATGACGACGGCAACGGGCACCATGAACAGCGAGATCGAGTCGCACGCACGGACGATCAAGTCGCTGACCGACAAGGTCGGCGAGACCGTCGTCGGGCAGGAAAAGATGGTAAAAGGCTTGATGATCGGCCTGCTCTCCAACGGCCACGTGCTGCTGGAGGGCGTGCCCGGTCTCGCCAAGACGCTGACGGTGAGCACGCTCGCCCGAGCCATCGATGCGACCTACCAGAGAATCCAGTTCACGCCGGACCTGCTCCCGGCCGACGTCGTCGGCACACAGATCTACAACCCCCGCGAGGCGACCTTCTCCGCCCGCAAGGGGCCGGTTTTCGCGAACATCGTCCTCGCCGATGAGATCAACCGGGCGCCGGCGAAAGTCCAGTCAGCGCTCCTCGAGGCGATGCAGGAGCGTCACGTCACGATCGGCGACACCACGTTCCATCTCCCCGACCCCTTCCTTGTGCTCGCGACACAGAACCCGATCGAGCAGGAGGGCACCTACCCGCTCCCCGAGGCGCAGGTCGATCGTTTCATGCTCAAACTGAAGATCGACTACCCGAGCAAGTCGCAGGAGCGCCTGATCCTGGACCGCATGGCGACCACACAACGCCCCGCCGGCATATCACCCGTCATCCACATCAACGACCTGATTGCCGCCCGCGCGGCGGCGGATTCGGTGCACGTCGATGCCAAGATCCGGGACTACATCGTGGACATCGTGCACGCCACGCGGGAGCCGACCGAATACGGCCTCGCGCTCTCGAATCTCATCGAGTTCGGGGCCTCCCCCCGCGCCACCATCGCGTTGACCATCGCGTCGAGGTCCCATGCCCTTCTCAGCGGCCGCGGCTACGTCACGCCGCACGATGTGAAGTCGGTCGCCATGGATGTGCTGCGCCACCGCGTGGGTGTCTCCTACGAGGCTGAGGCCCAGTCCATCACTCCCGAACGGATCGTCTCGCAGGTGCTGGAGGCCATCGCCGTTCCCTAGGCCGGATCGACTCCCCACACCCGTCTCCAGGACGCTCCATGACACCGGAACTGCTTGCACAACAGGTCCGCAACCTCGAGATCACGACCCGCCGCGTCGTGACCGAGGTCTTCGCCGGGGAGTACTCCTCGGCATTCAAGGGACGCGGCATCGAGTTCGCCGATGTGCGGGAGTACCAGCCCGGCGACGACGTCCGGACTATCGATTGGAACGTCACAGCCCGCGCAGGGCGTCCGTTCGTGAAGCGGTTCACGGAAGAGCGGGAACTGACGGTGATGCTCGCGGTGGACCTCAGCGCCAGCGGCGCATTCGGGACGACCGACCGCGAGAAGCGTGAGCTCGCGGCCGAGGTCTGCGGGGTGCTGGCGTTCGCTGCTCTAAAGAAGAACGACCGCGTCGGGCTGCTCGCCTTCTCCGATGAGGTCGAGCTCTTCATCCCACCCCGCAAGGGCGCCCGCCACACACTCCGCCTGATCCGTGAGTTACTCGCCTTCGAACCCAATCGCACCGGCACGAGCCTCGCCGCGGTATCGGATCACTTGGCGCGAGTGCTGCACCGGCGGAGCGTCCTGTTCGTCGTTTCCGATTTCCAAACCGAGCAGATCGAACATCCCCTCGGCCTGCTGACCCAGCGCCACGATGTTGTTGCGATCGATGTATCCGACCCGCTTGAGTCCTCCCTCGACCGGCTCGGCCGGGGCATCGGCCTGGTCGAGGTGACGGATCCGGAGACCGGCCACCGAGTGCTGCTGGACACCTCAAGCCGGCGGGTCCGCAACGCCTACCGCGCGCTGTCGCACTCGATCCGCGGGCAACTCGACGCCACGCTCTCGCGGCTCGGCATCGATCGCGTCAGCATCGGAACCGATCGTGACTACATCCATGAACTCACCAAACTGTTCAAACGAAGAGAACACCGCCGCTGACACGACGGCTCGACCCTGTGACGCATCAGCCGAAAGGACAATCGGTGAGCCTCAGTCCCCGCCAATCCCTCTCTCTGCCTCTCGTCGCCGCGGCCACCGCGCTGCTCTGGTCGGCCAGCGTTCTCGCTGACCAGCCGGCTCTGCCAGGCTCAAACGCCCCCGCCGCAACCGCATCGCGTGGCCCGCACAGCTCGACCTATCACGCCAAGGGCGGCACCCTCGTCGCATCGCTCTCAGATACCTCGCCTTCCTGCACCGACAAACTGGTCCTCACGCTCACCGCTGCCGGCGCTCCAGGTTCGGCGGTGTTGTGGCCCGATGTTCCCAGCGATCTCGGCGGATTCACGGTCTCCGGCACCACCGACAGCCCCCCCACTCTTGCGCGTGTTGGCGACAGGGCAGAGCTGCAGCAGGTCTCGCGCCGAACCTATGTGCTGGCGCCCTACCTGCCTGGCGACTACCGCATCCCGCCACTGAAAGTCCAGTTCAAGTCACCGGGCCACGATTCGGTCTCGATCTCTACCGACCCAATCTCCGTCCTCGTACGCTCCGAGATTGATCCGCAGGGTGATCCGCCTGACCCGAGCGTGCTTCGCGAAGTTGTCTCGCTCCCGGCCGAATCGGCGCCGCCGTGGCTCTGGCTCGGTGTGGCCGGTGCCGGCGTAGCCGCGATCGCTATTGCTGCGGCGATTGCCTCGCTGCGGAACCGACGCCGGGCCCAGCCGATCGATCTTCTCGGGCTGCTGACAGGCCGCCTGCGGGCGCTGGACGCCTCCCTCCAACAGGCGCCCGTGCGGCCCCTCGGTTTCTACATCGAACTGTCCGCGGTCCTGCGCGAGTACCTGTCCCTCCGCTTCCAGATCCCGGCGACCGAGATGACGACACAGGAACTCGCCACCAGGCTGGATTCGTCCGAAGTTCCCGCCGCGGATCGCCCGTGGATCATCCCGCACCTTTCCCGCAGCGATGAGGCGAAGTTCGGGGGCGAGCAGTTCGGTATTGAGACTCTCCGCGATGATTGCCGGCGCGTCGCCCAGTTCATCGAGACCACGCACCCCGACGACAATGACCCCGGGAGCAAGCAAAGACCTCCCGCTGCGCCGCACGGTCGAGAGGAGGCCCGGCGATGATGCGGTTCGAATCGCCATGGGCCCTGTTGCTGCTGGCGCTGGTCCCGCTTGTGATCTATCTCGCACGGCGCCCAGGTCGCACCGCCGCGCTCTTGCTCCCGACAGCACGCCTCGCGGCGATGTCCGGTCGCACGTGGCGAACCCGGCTGATGCCGGCCCTGTGGCTGCTCCGTGCCGCCGCCGTGGCTCTCCTTGTCGTGGCGATCGCCAGGCCCCAGCTCGGTTCGGGTCGTGTTCAAACCAGCACGGATGCTGTCGCCATCCAACTCGTCGTGGATCGGTCCGGTTCGATGGCCGAGCCAATGCTCTACCAGGGGTCGGCCGCTCGCCGGTTGGACGTTGTCAAGCACGTGCTCACCGGCTTTGTCGAAGGGAACGGAAGGGGCCTCAAGGGCCGCGCCGCCGACCTGGTCGGTCTTGTCTCTTTCGGATCGCTGGCCGAGACCGTGTGCCCCCTCGTCCGGGATCCCAAGGCACTGGTCGATCTCATCGATTCGATCCAGATCCCAACGACACGGGCCGAGGGCCAGACCGCGCTCGGAGACGGCTTGGCGCTCGGCGCCGCCCGCCTTCAGCGGGCCGAGGAGGACCTCAAGCGAAGGCAGGAGACGGGCGCAGGCGATTCGGTCACGATCAAGAGCAAAGTCATCGTGCTGCTCACCGATGGAGCCCAGACCCCCGGCCTCGGCGATCACATGCCGATCGAGGCTGCGCAGATGTGCGCGGACTGGGGAATCCGTGTCTACACCATCGGCATCGGAGCCCGTGAGGGATTCTTCGATCTGCGCGAGTTCGATGAACCCACACTTCAGCGCATTGCGCAGATGACCGGCGGGGTCTACCGCCGTGCCCAGGACGGCGACGCCCTGGAGCGCATCTACGCCGAGATCGACTCGCTCGAAAAGACCCGCGTCCAGACGTTCGAGTACACCGACTACGAGGAGCGCTTCACGACGTTTGCCGCCGCGGCGGCCGCCGCGCTCGCGGCGCAGGTCCTGCTCTCCGCAACCGTGCTCAGGAGGCTGCCCTGATGCTGTGGCTCCAGCAGACATGGCTCTACGGGCTTGTCGCCGTCGTGGTGATCGCCCTGATCGCCGGCCTCAGTCTCATCCGCCGCAGGCGCGCTGTAGTCAGGATGATGGGCCCCGCGCTCGCCGATCGTGCCAGCGCCCGCGCCGGGATCCGACCCGCGCGTGCCTGGGCCCGTGCGGCGGCTGCCTTGCTGGCGCTGGCGTGCATCACCGCCGCGCTCGCCCGACCGGCCTGGAACCCGGTCCCGGTCCCCGCGACACGATCGGGCCGCGATGTCGCCATCCTGCTCGATGTCTCCCGAAGCATGCTGGCCCAGGATCTCCGCCCCAACCGGCTCGAGCGGGCGAAGCTCGCCGTGAAGGACATGCTCGACGTTGCCAAGGGCGATCGCTTCGCCCTCATCGCCTTCGCGGGCTCATCGGTCGTGAAATGCCCGCTGACAACCGACTATGGATTCGTACGCTTGGCCCTTGATGACGTGACGCCCGACACGATCTCCCGTGGCGGCACCATGATCGGCGATGCCGTCAGGACCGCGATGGACCAGGTGTTCGACACCGACGAGGCGTCGCAGTCGGAATACCGCGACATGATCATCTTCACCGACGGCGAGGACCACGAGAGCTTCCCCACCGAGGCCGCCGCCGCCGCGGCGAAGAAGGGGGTCCGCATCATCACCGTCGGGCTCGGGAACGATCAGGATGGATCCGCGGTCCCGGTCGCCACCAGGACCGGAGCCCCGGGTGAACTGACCTACGAGGGCCGGCCGGTCAGGACGAAGATGAACCCGGACTCGCTGAGGCGCATCGCCGAGGCGACTCCCGGCGGCGTCTTCCTGAATATGGGGACAGGCAACGCCGATTTCGACCGCCTCTACGAGCGACTGATGTCCGGCGCTTCGCGACGGGAGATCTCGGACACAGCCTCAATGAGGTACACGGAGGGATTCCAGTTCCTTCTCATCCCCGCACTCGCACTCTTGATCCTGGAGGGCCTGATCGGTGAACGCCCACGCCGCTCCTAACCTTGCGCTCGCCGCCGCCCTGTCGCTCCTGGCGATCGCCTCCCCCGCGACCGCCCAGTCCGCGCGCGAGCGGATCGACCGCGGCAACACGCTCCTCCGTGAGTCAAAGCCCGCGGAAGCGATCGAGCAATACACCGCCGCGGCCAAGGACGCCCGCTATGCGGGCCAGGCCGACTACAACCGTGCCTGCGCCCTGGCCGATTCGGGCAACATTGAGGAGGCGGAGTCGCTCTTCCGCGAAGTCGATCATCGTGCCGCCGCAACGGACCCGTCGCTAGCCGCCAGGGCAAGGTACAACCTCGGGGTGCTCGCATTTCGGAAGGCGGAGCAATCGCTTAGGACCGATCCCGGCAAGGCCATCGAGGGCCTCAAAGCCTCGGAGTCAAAGTTCCAGAGCGTGCTTGAACTTGAGCCGACAGATGCGTCTTCCGCCAGAAACGTCGAGGCCCTGCGGCGAGCGATCAAGTCCCTCGAAGACGCTCAGAAGGCCCAACAACAACAGCAGCAACAGAAGCAGCAGGGTGGCCAAAAGCAGCAGGACAAGAGCGAAAAGCAGGACTCCAAGGACAACTCGGAGTCGGGTGGCGAGAATGGCCAGTCTTCTCCCGGCGAGGCAGACGGGCAACAGCAATCGGGGAGCGGCGGAAGCAAGAAGGGCGATCCGAACTCGCCGCAGCAGGGAGGCCAGTCCCAGCCGCAGTCGGGCGCCTCGGCTGATACTGGCAATCCGTCAGGTACGCCAAATCCGAATCAAGGCTCCCAGAAGGACAGGCATCCGCCCGAGACAGAAGATGGGCAGCCGCCCACACCGCCATCACCCGCGGACCAGCTCGATGACCTTGCCAGGAAACAGCAAGAAGCCGCAGAAAAGGCTGAGGCGCTCGCCAAGGACAAGCAGGCTCGCGGCGAGCAGCCCGCACAGAATCCCGAGGAGTTGGCCCGCCAGGCCGAGGAACTCGCGCGCGAGCAGGAGGCCCTGAACCAGCAAACCAAGGCCGCCGCGGATTCGCTGCGTCCAAAGAGTGATGACCGGGGTTCTCAACCACAGCGCCAACGGGCGGCCGACCGTGCCGACCAGGCGACGGACCTTCAGGACCAAGCGGCCAGTGATCTCCGCGAGGGCAATCCCGACGCGGCAGCCAAGGCCCAGAAGCAGGCGGCCGAGCGCCTCCGCGAGGCCGCAACCTCGATGCGCAACGCCGAGAGCGACAGGTCAAGTTCCGAGCCCCGCACCGGCGAACAGAGTTCCAGTGAGAACGGATCGCCCGAGGACAAGGGCGCTGACAGCAAGTCCCACGCCCAGACCGCAGAGGTTGGTGAGCACGAGGCCTCCAGCCAAGGCAAACCAGGCGAATCAGCTGCGGCCGCGGCGGCCGCCTCTGGCACGGCCGCCGACGACTCGAACTCAAGCAGCCCGCGCGACATGACCGTCCTGAAGATCCTGGACAAGGAGCGGCGGGACCGTGAACTGCTCAAAGGCATCCGGCGATCGGCTTCCGGGCGGCCGTTGCCCGTCGACAAGGATTGGTGATCATGCACACTCGCCCCAACCCCCTGCTTCCGCTGGTCTTCGTTCTCACAGCGATCCTGGCGCCGCTCGGTTCCGCACGCGCGGCCGGCCCTGTCTCGGTCAGTGCCGAGCTCTCAACGACCCAGACCTATGTCGGTGATTCTGTCCAACTCCATGTTGTTGTCGACGGCACCACTTCGGCCGAGCAACCCGTTGTTCCCGGCGTTGACGGCCTTGCCGTCCGCTACGACAACATGATCGACGCGTCGCAGCGGATCCAGATGAACATCAACGGCCGGGTCACCGATCGCTCGATCATCCGTGTGGTCTTCCAGTACGAGGTGACACCTACGCGGGCCGGCGTGATGACCATTCCCTCCATCCCTGTCACGGTCGACGGTCAGGTCTACCGGACCGTCCCGGTCTCGCTCTCGGCGGTCGAACCCGCGGATACCGACGACTTCAAGCTCGCCGTATCGCTCTCCTCGGCCGAGGCGTACGTGGGTGAGCCCGTCCGCCTGACCGTCACGTGGTACGTCTCCAAGCCCGTACGCAAGTACGTGTTCAGCCTGCCGGACGCCGATGGCGCCTACGACCTGCTCCCAGCGCCAAGCCCGCGGCCCGACACCGTTGCCGCGGACGACCCTCGATTCGCGAACCTGACGGTCATGGGATCACCAGTCGTCGGCACGATCTCCCGCGCAACGGTGAACGGCCGCACCTTCAACACCATCACCTTCGAGCAGGTGCTCATCCCTCGCAAGCCCGGTTCGATCACTCTCGGCCCGCTCCGGGCGGCGTTTGAGGCCATCGTCGGTCAACGGCAGCGAGGCTTCTTTGACAGCATCTTCGATGATCTCTCGGTCAGCGAGAGGTTCGTCGTCTCGGCGCCCAAGGCCACCCTCGCAGTCAAGCCGCTCCCGAGCGAAGGCAGGCCCTCGAACTTCTCCGGCCTTGTCGGCGAGTACTCCCTCCGTGCGGACGCGACGCCAACCGCAGTCAACGTCGGTGACCCGATTACTGTCACCGTCACGGTCAGTGGGCCGCCCCCTCTCGACCTGGTCCAGTCGATTCCCATCGAGCGGCAACGGTCGATCTACGAGTCGTTCAAGCTCCCCTCCGAACCCACGCTCCCACAGATCGATCGTGACCACGCACTGTTCACCTACACGCTGCGGGCTCGATCCGACGGGGTCAAGCAGATCCCGCCGATCGAGTTGCCGTACTTTGACACGAAGTCCGGCGAGTACCGGGTCGCCCGAAGCGATCCCATCCCGCTCACCGTCCGTCCTACAACCAGTCTGACACTGGGTGGCGTGCCCGACCAGTCGGATCCGGCCCTTGCCCCGACAGCCAAGCCCGGCGGGTTGGCGCCGCTGATGGATGCAAATCTGACCTTGGCCACCACGCGATTCGATCTTGTCGCCTTCATCGGGCGGCCCGCGTTCGTGGCCGCAGTTGCCGCCCCGCCGACCGCGTACCTCGGAATCGCAATCTTGCTTGCGGGCCGCCGCCGTGCCCGGCGAGATCCCGCCAAGCAACGCAGCAGAAACGCCATGAGGCGATTCTCGGAGTCGCTGGCGTCAGCACGAAGCGCCCCCCCAAGCGAGCAGCCGGCGAAAGTAAGCCAGGCCGCACGCTCGCTGATTGCCGACCTTCTCGAAAAGCCGGACGGCTCTTTGACCGACCAGGAATGCCTCGCCGTGGCCGAGTCCGCCGGCGCCTCAACCACCCGGCTGGCCGCCCTGCTCGCCGCCTGTGATGCTGCTCGCTTCGGAGGAGGAGGTACCTCAGGCTCCAGCACATCCCTTGTCGACGAGGCCGCCTCGATTGCCACGGACTTGCGATCCGAGATCCGGAGGAACAGATGAGCCCCGCACTTCGCCTCATCGCGGCACTTGGCGTGATCTTGTCTGTTACGGCAAGTTCACTTGCCGCGGACACTACTGCCGATCCCTCCTCGCTGACCGCCGCGGCTGCTTCCGCATACCACGCCGGGATCGACAAACTCGCCAACTCGCCGGCCGCCGCCAAGGCGGACTTTGAGAGCAGCATCGCGGCGTACCGCGCCCTGATTCTCGGCCAGGGCATCGAGTCGGGCCCTCTCTGGTACAACCTTGGAAACGCCTACATGATGTCCGGCGATGTCGGCCGGGCGATCGCCGCCTACCTCCGCGCCCAGCGGCTGATGCCCGCCAGCCAGTCACTCTCCACCAACCTTGCAGACGCCAGGGCACGTGTCCCGTCGGCCGCCGCTCCTGCGGCCCGCGAACCGGCGTGGGCTTCGACCGCGTCGTTTACCCGCATCGTCCCCACGGCCTGGCAGGTCTACACGTTCCTCGCCTGCTTCGCCTTGTTTTGGGCTGTTCTGATTCTCCGGATGGTTGGTGTCCGCGGCAGACTCACATCAGTCCCCGCGTCCGCTCTGGCTGTGATTTCGCTCGTGGCATTTGCCTCATTGGCCCTGCAGACCGCCGCGGATGCTCGCGATCGCCGCGCTGTCATTATCAGTCCCACCGAGGGCCTGCCTTCTCCCGGCGCTGTCGCCACAAGCGAGGAGTCGGTCTCCCTGCCCGCTGGAAGCGAGTTGCAGGCGACCGCCCGGGTCGGCGAGTGGACCCAGGTACGGCTGGGCGACGGGCGGCAGATGTGGGTCCCGTCGCAGCGAGTCGAGATGGTGCTGGATCGCCCGTCGTAGGCAGGCGGCGCCCCTCCCGCTCGAGCAACGCCTCGCCTTCCACGCGTTATTCGACGCAGCGCTATCGAGTAAATCCGGGGTACTTGGATCGCCCGCCCGTCCGCGCCACGCGCGGTTGGTCGTGGCTCTCCTTTATAACGCTGGCGTGACCTTGCCGGTTGCTTGCCATCGAGCATAAGTGAGTGACTGACTCGACGTGCATCTTGCGCGCTGTGTTCGGCGCGCCGTGCCCGTCTCTCGTGGGAGCAAAGAAGTGAAGAACTCGAAGCTGCACTTGGCGATCGTTGTTGCCGCGTTGCTCGCGACCAACAGCGCCCTGCTCGCGCAGGCGCCGACGGATCGCGCCTTTACCTACCAGGGGCAACTGCGGCAGGCAGGCGCCCCCTTCAACGGGAACTGTGACGTTCTCTTCACGCTCTGGGACTCGGCCTCCGGCGGGACCCAGGTTGGAACCACCCTCGGTCTCGCCAACACGAGTGTGACCCGCGGCTTGGTTTCATCGCAGCTCGACTTCGGACCCGGCGCTTTCAACGGCGACGGCCGCTGGCTGCAGATCGCAGTCCGCATTCCCGCTTGGAACGGGGTGGGCGTCGAGCCGCCGTACACAACCTTGAACCCACGTCAGTCCATTACCCCCGCCCCCTACGCCCTGTACGCGCTGAACGCCGCACAGGGAGCCCAGGGTGAAGCAGGCCCCGCTGGCCCAGAAGGCCCGGCCGGCGCCACCGGCCCGATGGGTCCCACCGGCCCCGTTGGGCCCGCCGGCGCCGCCGGCCCTCAGGGCGAAGCCGGACCGATGGGCCCCATGGGCCCGACTGGCGAGCAGGGTCCGCAGGGCGACACCGGCCCCGCCGGCCCCCAGGGTGATACGGGTGCCGCCGGACTCAGTTGGCAGTCAGCCTGGAACTCCGAAGCCGTCTACGCGATCGGAGACGCGGTCTTCTTCAACGGCTCGTCATATGTCGCCACCGCTCCCAGCGCCGGCGCCTCACCCGACACCAACCCCGCCGAGTGGTCGATGATCGCCGCGCAGGGCGAGGTCGGCCCGATGGGTCCCGCGGGCGCTGACGGCGCTCAGGGTCCTCAGGGTGAAGTCGGCCCGATGGGCCCCGCGGGCGCCGATGGCGCTCAGGGCCCCCAGGGTGAAGTCGGCCCGATGGGCCCCGCGGGCGCCGATGGCGCTCAGGGTCCCCAGGGCGAGGTCGGCCCGATGGGTCCCGCGGGCGCCGATGGCGCTCAGGGTCCCCAGGGCGAGGTCGGCCCGATGGGTCCCGCCGGCGCGGACGGCGCTCAGGGCCCACAGGGTGAAGTTGGCCCCATGGGCCCCGCCGGCGCCGATGGCGCTCAGGGCCCCCAGGGCGAGGTCGGCCCGATGGGCCCCGCGGGCGCTGATGGCGCCCAGGGCCCGCAGGGTGAAGTCGGCCCCATGGGCCCCGCGGGCGCTGACGGCGCCCAGGGTCCTCAGGGCGAGGTCGGCCCGATGGGCCCCGCGGGCGCTGACGGCGCCCAGGGTCCCCAGGGCGAGGTCGGCCCGATGGGTCCCGCGGGCGCCGATGGCGCTCAGGGTCCTCAGGGTGAAGTCGGCCCGATGGGTCCCGCCGGCGCTGATGGCGCCCAGGGCCCGCAGGGTGAAGTCGGCCCCATGGGTCCGGCCGGCGCGGATGGCGCTCAGGGCCCGCAGGGTGAAGTTGGCCCCATGGGCCCCGCCGGCGCCGATGGCGCTCAGGGCCCGCAGGGTGAAGTTGGTCCGATGGGTCCCGCGGGCGCGGACGGCGCTCAGGGTCCGCAGGGTGAAGTCGGACCGATGGGTCCGGCCGGCGCTGATGGCGCTCAGGGTCCCCAGGGCGAGGTCGGCCCGATGGGTCCCGCCGGCGCGGATGGCGCTCAGGGCCCCCAGGGTGAAGTCGGACCGATGGGTCCCGCCGGCGCGGACGGCGCTCAGGGTCCCCAGGGCGAGGTCGGCCCGATGGGTCCCGCGGGCGCGGATGGCGCTCAGGGTCCCCAGGGCGAGGTCGGCCCGATGGGCCCCGCGGGCGCGGATGGCGCCCAGGGTCCCCAGGGCGAGGTCGGCCCGATGGGTCCCGCGGGCGCTGACGGCGCCCAGGGCCCGCAGGGTGAAGTCGGCCCCATGGGCCCCGCGGGCGCTGACGGCGCCCAGGGTCCTCAGGGTGAAGTCGGCCCGATGGGTCCCGCCGGTCCTCAGGGCTTGACTGGTGCGACAGGTCCCCAGGGACCGCAGGGTCTGACTGGCGCCACGGGGCCGCAGGGTCCTCAGGGCCTGACCGGAGCAACCGGACCGCAAGGACCACAGGGTCCCGGGGACACTCTTGTCCGCAAGACCGTGGACGAGACGGTCACGGAGTCAACCACACAGCAGAATGATGATCACCTGTTCTTTGCCGTCGGAGCGAATCAGGTCTGGGTCTTCGATATGTTCCTGAGCGTCGCAACGAACGACAGCAACTGCGACCTTCAGGTCGGGTTCACCGTTCCGGCCGGCGCGACGATCCGGTGGGGCGGCATCGGCCCCGCAAACGATGTCGGCAGCGACTGGGCCGATATCAATGTCAACCTCGGCACGACGAGCGGAACCGGGACCCTTGTCTACGGTGCGACCACAAGCGCCTCAACCATGGTTCGCGTCACGGGTACCGTGGTGACCGGGGCGACCGCTGGCAACGTTCAACTCCAGTGGTCGATGAACACGAACCCGAGCGGTTCCGGCGACACGCTGACGGTCCAGTCCAACAGCTTCCTCAAGGCTAGCAAGTTCTAGTCCTGAGTACTCACCGGGCTCGTCCGGGTCCCGCCGCCGCGAGTGTGTTCAACCTCGCGGCGGCGGCCCCGGGCTCGGGTTCCGGGAAACGCGGAGACAAGACCGCAGTCTTGAAGATCCACACCCGGCTCACTTGATCCCGGGTGAACAGAAAGGACTCCCATGTTTCACACCTCACACCGCAGCGCCCGTCGATCGGCCCCGCTGGGCCTGGTCGCCGCCCTCGGCGCGGCGGGCTTGCTGAGTTCGGCCGCGATAGCCGATCCTCCTGAACTGGACCTCTCCTGGTCCACCGTCGATGCCGGAACGGCGACCGGCGTCCGCGCCGCCACTGTGCGACTCTCGGGCACCGTCGGCCAGCACGACATCGATGAGATGTCGGGCGGCGACCTGTCGCTCCAGGGCGGTCTCTGGTCGGAGATGCCGACCGAGGGCGGCAACGACTGCCTCGCGGATTGGGATGGCAACGGCGCCATCGAGCCAGCGGACATCGCCGGGTTCATCAACGACTGGCTCGCCGACCTGAACTTCGGCACCACAATGGCCGACATCGACGGAGCCGACGGCATCGGGCCGACCGACGTGGCCGTGTTCATCACGACGTGGCTCAACGCCGTGACCAACGGCTGCTGATCGCGGCCGCGACAACTTGCGCACTCTACAGCGGGCGCCGGACCTCCGGCGCCCGCTGTTTGTTTGCGAGCAGCCGCCCTCCCCGTGATCAGCGCCGGTAAACTGCGGCCACATGCCCGCCGAGCACGACCATCGCGGAAGCTGGCTCTTCCGCACGAGGGACGGACGCGGCGTCATGCGCGGCGTCACCGGCTCGATCGTGGACCGGTGGCGAGCGGTGGACCGCAAGTCTCTCACGGCGAACACGGGGCCCGCATTCCCGTCGGTGACCCTCGTGATTCCGGTCATGGTGTTTGCCGTCGTCGCCGCGCCGAACCTATGGAGAGGAAGGACGCTCCTGGCCCTGATTGCGCTTGCGTTTCTGCTCTGGGTCCTCAGAATCATCCTTCTCTGGCAGGCGAGCGCCGGAGCCTTGGCGGAGCGCTGGATTCGACGGGGGCAGTGTCCATCGTGCGGCTACACCATCAAGGGCTTGAAGGCGGAGGACGATGGGTGCGTGGTCTGTCCGGAGTGCAATGGCGCCTGGAATATGGATGCGGGCGCCCCGTTGGCGCTCCCACTGCTTTCGACAAGAGATGGAACCCAGGCCTGAACCCGAGCCATTCGGCTCGCGGTGGCGCGAAGTGGCCACGCGAACGAATCGCGATTCGACGAAGTGCTGTCTCGTGGAGTTTCGAAGGGACGCCGACCGTCACGAGCGGACTCGCGGATCTGCATCAATGGGCGCGGCAGGACTCGAACCTGCGAAGGCGTAAGCCATCAGATTTACAGTCTGACCCGTTTGACCACTTCGGTACACGCCCGGGTTCCCGCGGCCAATCGCCGAAAGGGTCTGGACTTTATGGTGATGCCGGTCGGTTGTCCACGACCCGGCGGGATGCCCCGGAGGGCACTCGTGCCGGGGATGCGCGTTGCTTCGGCGGCTGCCGCGCGGCCGGTTTGGGCTCGGCCGGAAGCTCGACACGGTCCGCCCCCAGGAAGGCGGCGTACTGGACCAGAGCCGCGCTCAGGTCCCGGAGACGGGCCTTGGTCGCCTTGATCTCCGGCTCCCACCACAGGCCGCGGACGCTCAGCCGGCCCCGGTCGCGGTCCAGTTTCGGGTCCAGCCGGCCGACGATTCGGACCCCGCGGCCGCCGCACTCGATGATCGGCAGAACGTAGTACCCGAAGCGCCGCTTCGGCTCCGGGACGTACGCCTCGAATCGGTAGTCGAATCCAAAGAGGCGAGCGCACCGCGCGCGGTCGCGGACGATCGGGTCGAAGGGGCTGAGGATTCGGATGCCGCGGGGCATCGGGGCTTCCGCCGCGAGTTCCGCCCGGCGGCGCCAGTCGGCGAACGCGAACGCGTGACGAGGCGGCCCATCTCCGCAACCGGACACCTCGACGGGCACAATGCGGCCCTTGGCCGCTTCGGCCCGGCACCATTGGGCGGCGCACTCGACCTCGAGCAGGCCCCAGAACGCAGCAAGTTCTCGCGGCGTTGCGGTGCCCAGGCGGTCCAGGGCCGTCCTGCAGGCCCACGCCACGTGGGTGCCTCTCTCGGGGGGGCGAGCGGGGTGAACCCCAGGGAGAACGCGCTCGACGAGGTCGTAGACCTTTTCGAAGCCACCGGCTCCGCCGCGGCGGGCGATGGCCAGGGAACCGGAGCGCCAGAGGTGCTCGAGCGCTGCCTTGGCCGGCTTCCAATCCCACCACGGCCCGTTGCGCCCTCCGGAATGCTCAAACTCGCGGGCAAGGAGGGGCCCCTCGCGGCGGATCCGGTCCAGAACAACCTCAAGCACATGCTGGTACTCGTCGCCCATCCGCTGGCGCAGCCAAGCCGAGGGACTTTCCCGGCGTGCGGCAAAGCGGTGCCCCCACTGCCGGTACAACTCCGTCGGGATAATCGCCGCATCGTGCGTCCAGCCCTCGAAGACGGCGCCGGATCGATGAAGCGGAGCCAGATCAGTGGGCCGGTAGGCGTGGAGCCGGCTCCAGATGATGTGGTGGTGGGCACGCTCGACGGTGTAGATGCTGTCCACCTGCACAAAGCCGAGCCGCTTGATGACGCCCAGCACCTCGCGGCGGGGAGCCGGGCGGGTGGGATCGTCGAGCAGCCCGTGCCCATGCACGAACATCAGTCTCGCCACGTCGGCTGGGATGCGCCCGGGATCGCTCACGGGCCAGCGTAGCCAACGGGACAGGTAATCAGCAGCCGTTGGTTACCGCCGACAGCCACGCGGCGATGAACACCGCGATGTCGCTCGGTTCCACGGCGCCGTTGCCGTCAAAATCGCTGGGTGCGGGCGGCGGGGTGCTGGCCTGCACATCGGCCAGCCACGCATTGATGAAGACCGCGATGTCGGTCGGGCTCACATCGCCGCTGTGATCAAAGTCGGCGGGGCAGGCCGGGAGAGCCTCGTGCCGGAGCAGGAGGATCGTCCGGGCCGGTATGTTGAGCGCCGCCGACTGCTGGAACGGACCTGATGCGATCGCCTCGACCGCGACCTCGCCCGTCGCCCCCCCACCCGGACCACCGTACTGGGTGTCGCTCGAGTTGATGACGACACTCCAACGCCCGTCGCGGGGCAGGCCGATCCGGTAGTCGCTGAGGCCGTTGTTCGAGAAGTTGGCCACGGCGACGAACGAGCCGCCGCCGACCTCATACCGCTCGAAGGCGAGGACATCGAGCGCCTCGTTGACGTGGTACGCCCACAGCGGCGAGTCGGCGTAGAGGGCAGGCTCGCTCGTGCGGAGGGCGATCAGGTCCTTGTAGAACTTGAACACGCCGGCATAGGTGGTCTTGTGCGACCAATCGATCTTGCTCGACTCCCAGCCATCGTCTTCGAGCCACTCGGTCCCTTGGACGATGGCGGGAACGCCGCGAGAGAGAAGGTTGAGAGCCTGCGCGAGGGTCGTCCGGCCGCGGGCGAACTCGTCGTCGTGCGGAGCCGTCGTGTCGATCTGCTTCACGGCCCGCTGGTGGTTGTTGAGCGGCCAGCAGTCGTCGTGCAGTTCGAAGTAGTTGAGGACGCTGCTGCCGGAAACACCGAAGCCCTGGCCGTCAAGGACGTTGGCGACCCGCTGCACGTTGGGGCTGGTGAACGCGGAGTCGAACACCGCGGCACGGACCGCCTCCTTGAACTCGTTCTGGTACTGGGCCGTGAAGCCGAGCCCGGAAGAGGTCGGATCGGTGACCCAGCGGTTATCGATGTAGATCTCGGCGATAGTGTGGGCATCGGCGTGCCGGCTGTTCCGCAGGTTGTTGACGCCGCGGATAAAGGCCTGGCCAGCGGACCACTGCGGGGTCAGCCCGGAATCAGTGAGGTACATCGTGGCATCGACGCGGAAGCCGTCGAGCCGATAGTCGGTGAGCATCTGCTCGGCGGAGTCGAGATAGAAGTTGAAGACCCCGGCCTTGTCGAAATCGGCCTGGGCCCCCCACGGCGTGTCCACCGCGGTGCTGTCGAAGTACAACTGCGTGCCGTCGAAGTTCCACAGGAAGTTGTCGCTGGAGGAGACGTGGTTCCAGACCACATCGAGGATGACGGCGATACCGCGCTGGTGCAGCGCATCGACCATCTGCTTGAACTGGTCGGGAGTACCGAGCTTGGACTCGATCGCCCACGGCGTTACCGAGTTGTACCCGCCGGAAAAATCGCCGGGGAACTCGTGGACCGGGTTGAGCATCACGGCGTTCACGCCAAGCTGGGCGAGGTGATCGGCCCGCGCCGCCACATCGATGTACCGCGACGGATTCGGGGTGACCCCGCCGGGGTCGTTACGGCCCGCGAACGAGCCGACGTGGAGCTGGTAGATGACCAGCTCGCCGGTCGGTCTGGAACTGAAGCCCGGGGCCTGCCATTGGTAGGCATCCTGATCGACAATTACTGCGTTGTAGTTGTTCGTCGGAACCAGCGCCGCCGCACGAGGATCCGAGTTCCAGACCGAGTTGTTGAAGAAGTACTTGTACGACTGGCCAGCAACGGCGCCGGGGACAAAGCCGATGAAGTGCTCGCCTACCTTCGCCAACGGGTTGGCCGTCGACCAGGAGTTGAACTCCCCCCGGACGTGCGCGGTTGTCCGCGACGGCGACCAGACCTTGAAGACGGTACCACCCGAGACCGGCGTCGCCCCCACGGGGGCGTGCTCCAGGGTGGTGAAGTTGATCTCAAACTGGTTGGTCGTGACCAGGTCGTCCGACATCCCCAGTCGGCTGTAGTAGTCCGTATCGGCGCCGTCGGTGATCTCGAAGAGGTACCGCTCGGTCGATGCGGCCGTCGCCGGGATCGTGGCCTCCCAGAGGTCGTAGGGTCCGCGGCTGCCCGTCTTCGCCGCGTCAACGAATGTCACGGTCCCGGTATCGACCCGGACACGGACGGCGGTGACGTCGTCCCGCAGCGTCTGGAGGAGCACCGTGAACGCCTCGCCGTTCCTGGGGACGCGGGGGCGGCGGCTGTTCCAATCAATGTGGCTGACCCCCGACCATTGAACGTTGCCGTCAATCTGGGCAAGTGTGGCCAGCGGGGATGCATATAGGGCTGTCGCGACGGCGCCGGCTCGGAGAGTTGCGACAGAACGGGGCAGGAGAGGCATGGAGATCCTCCGGATCGGGGGCACAGCGGGGTGTCAGAGCGACCTGCCGGGCCGGAAGGGCCCGCCGGAGCAGTATCGTACGCGACGCGTGCGGAAGTGGTGCACAGTTGCCGCGAACTTTCGCGGGTTTCTCGTCCCGAGCGGGGCTGAGATCCGTTCCAAACCCCCCGCTCGCCCGCCCCAAATCCGGACCTAGCGTTGGCGATGCAGAACGTCGAGTTCAAGGCCGAGCTTCGAGATCTGCCCCTCGCGAGAACCATCGTCCTGGCTACCGGCGGCCTCCATGCGGAGACGATCCGCCAGGTCGACACGTACCACCGGCTCGCGGATGGTCGGCTGAAGAAGCGGGAGATCGCGAGGATCGGCCCCGACGGCGGTGAACCCGAGACCGCAGTGGAGTGGATTTACTACGACCGGGCCGATAAGTCGGGACCGAGGCTGAGCCGGTACGACGTCTTCAGCCCCGAACAGGTCGCAACGCGGTACGGGGTGACACCGCTCCCGGTCTGGGTTGTGGTACGGAAGATCCGCGAGGTGTACCTGGTCGACGGCGTGCGGGTCCACCTCGATGATGTCGAAGGGCTCGGAACGTACCTCGAGTTCGAGGCGCCCGTATCCCCGGACCGCCGCATCCCGGCGTGCTTTGCGCTGGTGGATTCTCTTCGTACCAGACTCCAGCCGGTGCTCGGAGAACCGATCGACTGCTCGTACAGCGACTTGCTCGCGCCCCCGGCGGAATCGGTTTAGGACGGCACAACTTCCGCGTACCGCACCACCCCATTGCCAACTTGTAGGCCGGAAATGGGCAGTCCCGGACTTGAACCGGGAACCCCAGCATTTTCAATGCTGTGCTCTACCAATTGAGCTAACTGCCCTGCTTCAAGGCAAACTCCTCAAGCGTCAAGGGTACCGGGGCGGCCTCTTGGGTCAAGCGGGTCCGGATCGGACGAACCGGCATTCCGATACGATCGGCGGAGATGCCCGAACCGACCCGCAGCGATGCGCCAGACGCCGAGCCCGCCGCACCCGGCGCCGTGCCGCCGCTGCTCCGCGTCGAGTCCCTGGTGGTCGAGTTCCCCCGCGCCGGCGGCGCCTTTGGACTGCGGCGCAAGGCTACGCGCGTTGTGGACGGCGTCAGTTTCGAGGTCGCCCGCGGCGAGACGCTCGGGCTCGTTGGCGAATCCGGGAGCGGCAAGACAACGATCGGGCGGGCCGTGCTGCGCCTTGTCCCCGCCGCGAGCGGCCGGGTTCTCTTTGAGGGACGGGATGTGCTGGCGATGTCGGAAGGCGGGCTGCGCCCGCTGCGCCGCCGGATGCAGATCGTGTTCCAGGATCCCGGCGGTTCGCTAAGCCCCCGGATGCGCCTCGGCGAGATCGTCGCCGAACCGCTGGTCGTGCACCGCCTGGTCTCGTCTCGAGCCGAAGCGAGGACGCGGGTCGACGCGCTGCTCGAGCGATGCGGCATGCCGACCGACAGCGCGGACCGCTACCCGCACGAACTCTCTGGCGGGCAGAAACAGCGAGTAGCCATCGCGCGGGCGCTGGCGCTGGAGCCGAGCCTGCTGGTATGTGATGAGCCGACGAGCGCGCTCGACGCTTCGGTCCAGGCGCAGATCCTCAACCTGCTCAGGGACCTTCAGCGCGACCTCTCCCTCTCCTACCTGTTCATCAGCCATGACCTGGCCGTCGTCAGCCACATGTGCGACCGGATCGCCGTGCTCAAAGGCGGGCGGCTTGTTGAGATCGGCGAGACGGACACAGTTGTGCGAGCGCCCGCGCACCCATACACGCGCACGCTGCTGGATGCGGTGCCATCGCTCCACAGAGAACTCTTGACGGCGCCGGCGGGCGTCACACCCAGACCTGGACGATCAGGTTCGGCTCCTTGAGCTTCCCGGTCCACTCGCCAACGGTCGTGGTCGAGAGTTTCACCTCGTAATCGGGATGCTGGTCGAGCCACTCGTTGATCTGCCGGTCGAGATTCTCAAGACTGTCACCGGTGAGCTTGCAATGGAAGGTCCGGCAATGGCAGGCCCCGGTCCCGGTTCCCTTCGGCTTTCGCGCCCAGTCCTCCTGGTGCTTCGCCGCGCCGAGCGATTGCTCGACAAGCTTGATCTGCGGCTTGGCTTCAGGGTGATCGCTCGAGGTGGGCGAGGTCGTCGCGGGGCGATGGCCGAGACCTCCGCCTCCCGTGAACTGGATCTCCGGCGACCGCCTGATCTGGTGAATCCACGGCGTCATGCGTACCTCCCATGGGCGAATGCCCTGTTGGTGGAACGAACCCTGATCCCGGGCCCTCGAAGGGCTGGTCGAATGACCTTTCCGGGGCGTCTCACATGGCCGCCTCAGTATCGCGGAACTGCCGCGAGAACGCTACCGCTGACGAACAAAGTGCCACCACATTGCCTCTGGAGGCCCGTACAAGCGGTGTCCAACCCATCGGGCCGATGGTCCCTCACCGAAGGCAACGGTGAGATCAAGGCGGGCGTCCGTCCGCTCGGTGATGACGCACTCACCGGCGGCGATCCGCCGCACGGAGCCCCGCCCGCCGGAAACCTCCCCTTCGAACTCCAGGTAGGCCCGCCGGTGGTCGGGACGGCTCAGGGCACGCACTTCCGTGCACCCTGGCTGGTCCATCCGCTCCTGGACCCGAAACGACAGGAGCCCCCCCAGGGGCGGGCCGTCGGGCTCGAAGAGCCAGTCAAAGTGGACGCTCCCATCCGGGAGGGTGTGCTCGAGGAGTACGCAGGCACCCATTGTGGAATGGTAAGGTCCCCCCTCCCCCTTGGGAAGCGGGCCGCGGCGAGCCCCTACCCGGAACAGGGCCCCGCTGGTCCCACAACGCACCGCGAACCGATACACTCTCTGCCAACCACCTTCGGCAGGATGACCGAAGGCCCTATTTCACGAGAGATCGAGATGAATACACGCCGTTTCTCACCAGACCGATCACGCCCGATCATGTGCGTTCTCCTGCTTGGCATGGCCATGCTGTTCCTTCCAGCCTGCGCCCAGCGTTCGTTGTCCGCGGTGCGTGAGAGTGGCGAGAGGCACTACGTCGCCGGCCAGTACAGCGAGGCGATTGTGGACTTCCAGGAGTACGTCGAGCGACTGCCGGGGGACCCGGTCGGGCAGTACAACCTTGGACGGGCCTACCTGAAGGTCACCCCACCCCGCCCCGTGCCGGCCCGCGAGCACCTCTGGCTCGCCTACCCGCAGCGGATGAACGATCCCGCGGTTGTTGACGCCCTGTGCGATGCTTTGGTCGCCGGCGACCGCGACGAGGAGTTGTACAAGCTCCTGCGGCAGCGTGCGCTCGACCGGCAGCAGGTCAGCGACTACCTGCGGCTGGCCCGCTACGCCCAGGAACTGGGAGATGCCGACGAGGCCCGACAGGCTCTCGTCATGGCCGCGAGGCTTGATGAGGGCCAAACCGTCGAGGTTCAGCTGGCCATGGTCGACTTTTACAGCAGCATCGGCGACAAGGACCAGGCCGTCCGGCGGCTCAGGATGGCCTATTACCTGAACCCACGCGACACACGAGTAGCCGAGCGGATGAAGACGCTCAATGCCGTGACGGGGCCCACGTTCGCGATCAAGCCAGATGAGGCTCCCTGACCGGGGGCCCGATAGAAACGTCCACCGCGAGGGCCCCAGCGGCCCTCGCTTCCTTTTTGGTAGACCCCTTGGTTGACATTCCCGGGGCTCTATCTACCATTCATCCGGATAAACGGATGGATCGCACAGCCGCCGACACCTTGGTCACCGCCCGTCTCGCCGCGCTTGGCGAGATGATCCGCCTTCGCCTCCTTCGGCTGCTCGAAGAAGAGGAGTTATCGGTGGGTGAGTTGGCGCGGGTCGTCCAGCTCCCGCAATCAACGGTCAGTCGCCACCTCAAGGTGCTCGCCGATGGAGAGTGGCTGTTCAAGCGGAGCGAGGGCACGGCGACGCTGTACCGGCTGGTTCTCGACGACATGGATGCAAACGCAAGGGCCCTTTGGCTCGCGGTCCGGGCACAGATGAGCCCGGACCATTCGCCGGAACTCGCCGAGGACACGCGGCGGCTGGAGTCGGTGCTCGCCGAGCGACGGACCGACAGCCAGTCGTTCTTCGGCCGCGTCGTGGGGGAATGGGACGATCTGAGAAATGATCTCTTCGGCGACCGCGCCACGTTCCAGGCGATGCTGTCGCTCCTCCCCCGAGATTGGACCGTAGCCGACCTTGGCTGCGGCACCGGGAACGCGGCGGAGTTGTTGGCCGCCAATGTCGCTCGCGTGATCGCCGTGGACCAGTCGGCCCCGATGATCAAAGCCGCGAAGAAGCGTCTGGCTGGGTGCGACAACGTGGACTTCCGTCGCGGCGACCTTGACGCCTTGCCACTGTCGGCCGGAGAGGTCGATGCAGCGGTGTGCGTGCTGGTCCTGCACCATGTTGCGGACCCCAGCGCCGCATGTGCGGAGATCCATCGCACGGTGCGCCCCGGCGGCGTTGTCCTGATCGTGGACATGGTGGAGCACGAGCGGGCGTCCTACCGCCACACCATGGGCCACCGGTGGCTGGGGTTCTCGCGGTCGGCTATCGAGCGTCTGCTGACCCAGGCCGGGTTCCGAAACCCGAAGTACCAGGAGTTGCGATCACACCCTGAGGCCAAGGGCCCGGGCTTGTTTGCCTGCACGGCGTTCGCCGGATCGGACGCTGGCCGGAAGGTCCCAGAATGACAGTCAAACCGTCACCGACCGCACGAGCGCACGCTCGGTGCGCGAGGGGGCGGATCACGTAGCGCTTGTATCGGCACGAGGCCGATAGACACTCAACCCCTCGGAGATCCCATGAGCACGACCACTGCCGCGAAACCTGCTTCCAAGTCTTCCAACGGCACGGCCTCCAGCGCCCGCCCGGCGTTCAAGGTTCGGGACCTTTCGCTGGCCGAACTGGGCCGCAAGGAGATCCGACTTGCCGAACACGAAATGCCGGGGCTGATGGCCCTGCGCGAACGGTACAAGGGCAAGAAGCCGCTGGCCGGCGCAAAGATCATGGGCTCGCTGCACATGACCGTTCAGACGGCCGTGCTGATCGAGACGCTCGTGGACCTGGGCGCGGACGTCCGCTGGGTCTCGTGCAACATCTTCAGCACGCAGGACTCCGCCGCGGCCGCGGTGGCCGTCGGCCCCAACGGCACGGTCGAGAATCCCAAGGGGGTTCCGGTCTTCGCGTGGAAGGGTGAGACCCTTGAAGAGTACTGGTGGTGCACGGACCAGGCGCTGGCGTGGCCCGATGGCACCGGCCCGAACCTGCTGCTGGACGACGGCGGCGATGCCACGCTGCTCGTCCACAAGGGCTTCGAGTTCGAGAAAGCCGGCAGCGTTCCCGCCTTCAACGCGGAGAGCGACCCCGAGGAATGGGGCGTGATCCTCGACCTTCTGCGCGAGCAGCAGAAGGCCAACCCGGGGCGGTTTACCAAGGTTCTCAAGGGGATCAAGGGCGTGAGCGAGGAGACGACGACCGGCGTGCTCCGGCTGTACGAGATGCAGCGGGCGGGCACGCTGGCATTCCCCGCGATCAACGTGAACGACTCGGCGACCAAGAGCAAGTTCGACAACCTCTACGGCTGCCGGCACTCGCTGGTCGACGGCCTGAACCGTGCGACGGACGTCATGCTCTCGGGCAAGGTGGCCCTGGTGCTCGGGTACGGCGATGTCGGCAAGGGGTGCTGCCAGGCGCTCCGCGGGCAAGGCTGCCGCGTGATCGTCACCGAGATCGATCCGATCAACGCCCTGCAGGCCGCGATGGAGGGGTACCAGGTCGCGACGCTCGACGACGTCGTCGAGACGGCGGACATCTTCATCACCGCCACCGGCAACAAGGACGTCATCAACCTGTCCCACATGAAGCGGATGAAGGACAAGGCGATCGTTGCGAACATCGGCCACTTCGACAACGAGATCGACATGGCCTCGTTGCTCAGGGCGTGCGACAAGGGCGAGGCCAAGCGGATCAACATCAAGGCCCAGTACGACGAGTTCGTCTTCCAGCCCGGCACCTCCGGCGAGAAAAGCATCCTGGTGCTGGCCGAGGGCCGGCTGATGAACCTGGGGTGCGCAACCGGCCACCCGTCGTTCGTCATGTCCTCGTCCTTCACAAACCAGACGATCGCGCAGCTTGATCTGTGGCTCAACGCCAACAACAAGCCGACGCTCAGCGGGTTCAAGTACGAGACCGGCAAGGTCTACACGCTGCCCAAGAAGCTCGACGAGGAGGTGGCCCGTCTGCACCTGGCCAAACTCGGCGTCAGGCTGACGCGGCTGACCGACGCGCAGGCGAAGTACCTGGGCATCTCGCCCGACGGACCGTACAAGTCCGACCACTACCGGTATTGATCGGCTTGCGGGGGCACGGCCTAGCGGCCCTGCCCCCGATTCCCACAACCTCTCCCGAGTGTGACTGTTGCACATCCAGGACATTCTCAAACTCGACCCGACGACGTTCTCCTTCGAGTTTTTCCCGCCGAAGTCGGCGGAGGCGGCGGAGGCGCTGTTCCAGTCGGCCAAGGAACTCGAGGCGCTCAAGCCGAGTTTCGTTTCGGTGACCTACGGCGCCGGCGGTTCAACACGGGAACTGACCCGCGACCTTGTGGTGCGGCTCAAGTCGTCGACGCGGCTGGACCCGGTGCCGCACCTGACCTGCGTGTGTCACTCGCAGGACGAGGTCAAGTCGATCCTGGACCGGTACGCCGAGGCGGGGATCACCAACATCCTCGCCCTGGGTGGGGACGTCCCCAAGTCCCTGAACGGCCATGACCGCAGCTCCGATTCGTTCCGCTATGCCGCCGACCTGGTCCGCTACATCCGGCAGTACAACGACGGCGGCGGGCACTTCGACCGTCGGGGATTTGGTATCGGTGTCGCAGGATACCCGGAGGGTCATCCCGGAACGCCCAACCGCCTCCGCGAGATGGAGCTGCTCAAGGCGAAGGTCGACGCGGGCGCCGACTACATCGTCACGCAGCTTTTCTTCGAGAACCGGGACTTCTTCGATTTCCGGGATCGATGCGAGTTGATGGGCATCAAGGTCCCGATCCTCGCCGGGATCATGCCGGTCACCTCGCTCCCGGGGATGCTCCGGATGGCGGATTTGGCGCTGGGATGCCGCTTCCCGGCCCCGCTGATGCGGGCAATCAACCGCACCAGCGGCGATGCCGATGCGATCAGGCGGGTCGGCGTGCACTGGGCGACGGAGCAGTGCCGCGACCTCTTGGACAATGACACCCGCGGAATCCACTTCTACACACTGAACCGGTCGACGGCGACGCGCGACATCTATCTCAATCTTGGTGTACAGGATTCGCGGTCGCTGTCACGGCCCGGCAAGGACCAGGTGATCTGGACCACGACGCCCCCGGGCGCGTGAAAACCCGCCATCAGTCGCCGACCGCGGCGACGAGGCGCCGGAACAACGCGATGCCGAATCGGTGGTCCTCGGTTCGCTCCGGGTGCCACTGCACACCGATGAAAAACCTCCTCGCGGGATCGTCGATCGCCTCGATCACGCCATCGGCCGAGCGGGCAATCACCCGGAGCCGTCCCGCGTCGCATACGGCCTGGTGGTGGTGGCTGGTCACTCCCCCACCGTCGGCCGCCGAGTCGGCCGGTGGCAGCGCCCCCGGAACAAGCACGGTGATGGGGTGCAGCCGGTTGCCGCTGTGGCTCTCGGCGGTCTCCAGCACATCTGGAAGGTGCTGGTGCAACCGGCCGCCGTGGGTCAGAGCCATCATCTGCATACCCAGGCACACACCGAGCACCGGACGCTCCGGATGGGCCCCGAGCGCAGCGAGCAGCGCGGTCTCGTAGGCCTGGCGAACCGGGTGGATCGGCGTCGCTTTCGGGTGCGTCGGCATTCCAAAGGGCTCCGTCCTCGGGTCGTCGCCACCGGTCAGGACAACGGCATCAAGGAGGCCGACATGGGTCTCGGCCATCGCCGGGTCTGGCGGCAGAATGATCGGCACGCCCCCGGCCTCCTTCACCGCGCGGGCATAGGCGAGCGAGCAGGTCGCACGTGGCTTCCCCTCGACTGGCTCGGAGAGATCCGCGGTGATCCCGACGACCGGGCGTCGCCGCTGCGGCGCCGGCTGGCCGACCGGCGCCTGTCGCGGTGCAGCCGCCTGGTCGTGACGGGGCGACTGCCTCCAACCGCCAAACTCGCTGCGATCCCTTGGCACGCTGACACTCCGAAGCCTGGCCACGCACACAGCCGCGATGCAAGGATACTCGTCGGAACCGGCCCGACCGGGACGGCGAGCGAGTACACTCCCTGCATGTCCACTCGAACAGTACTCATCTGGCTCGGTGTCGCGATCGTGCTCGGGGTGGCCCTTGTAGTGATCCTTCGAGGTCCGAGCCCGGCCGGCTCTTCAGGAGCGGGCGGAGCCGTCGTGCCGGGTTCGGTGATCCTGGCGTTTGACCAGGCCCTGGTCACGACCATCGACATCGAAGACCCGGATGGGAAGACCCACTCGATCCGACGCGGCGCCGGGCCCGACCAGTGGCTGATCCAAATGCCGACCTCCGGATCGGAGCCGGGGCCGACGTGGAGCGTCTTGCCGCAGCGTGTCCGCGGCGCCCTGCGGAGGCTGTCGGAACTCAGAGCCCGCGCCGCGGCGGAGGGGGAGTCCGGTATCGGGGAGCGATTCACCACCGTCACGATCACGCTCTCCGACGGGTCGCGCCGGCGTCTTCGCCTCGCGGAGCGGGTACTGGCTGGAGCCGGGCTCGCCGAGACGGACGAGATACCGAGCGGAAACGACACGGCGGCCGACGTGCGGTTGGCGCAGATCGACTCGGGGATCCACGAGATGTTCCGCGCCGCCGATCTGGCGTTCTGGCGCGACACCGCGGCGCTGCCCGGGATCGGTCCGGAGGCAAGCCGGATCACGATCAAGAACTCCGACAGAACGATCGCCCTTGCCCGGCTCAAGGAACGCTGGTTCGTGCGGCAGCCGGTCTCCGCGCCGGCCAACGAGCCCCGGGTTGCGTCGATCATCCGGGCGCTCAACGGCGTGGTCATCACCGACTTCCTGGATTCCAGGCAGCCCGATGGTTCGATGACCGGCCTTGATGCTCCGGTGGCCGTGGTGACTACCGAGACCGATGCGGGCCCGACAAGTCCTGCAGGTGGCACGACCACGTTCCAGCTCAGCGTGGGCGGGCCGGCCGACACGACCGGCAAGTCCCTGTTCGCATCACTCACGACAGGAGACGGACCGCCCCGCACCTTCGTCATTGACGCCGCGGGTCTGTCCGCGGCTCTCTCATCCGATCCGATCGCATACATCGCGGCGCCGGCGACCCACCTGAGCCCGGCAGATGTCGGGGGCATCGCGTTCACAGGCGAGCCCGACCCGGCGGCGCCGACCGCGCCTGCCGCTGCGCCGGCTCGCAGAAGCCTCAAGCGGAGTCTCTCGAACTGGGTTGAGGTGCTGCCCAATGGGTCCGAGTCGATGCTCGCGGAGGCACAGGCCAAGGGAGCAGTCGACTTCCTGGCGTTGCTCCACGACCGCCAGCCTGCGTCAGTCGTGATCACGGCGCCGCACGAATACCGGCGCATGGGGGAGATCTCCCTGCTTTCACTCGATGATTCTCCGCTGGACATCGTGGAGATCGGCGTCGCAGGACAGGCGCTCGTCGCACGCTCGGGAGAGGTCTATCGGTCCTATCCCATGGAAGCGGTACCGGCGTTCGTACGCGACTGGCTCGTGCGAAGCGGGGCCGCGATCACACCGGTTCCCGCGGTGGCCGGGGATCCGACGGATCCGATGAAGTAGTAGCGGCTAGCGGCCGGTGTCGGCGCCGATGTCCTTGCGGTAGGTCTTGCCCTCGAATCGGATCAGGTCGCAGGCGCGGTAGGCACGCTGGCGGGCCTGCTCCATCGACTCGCCGACCGCGGTCACGCTCAGCACCCGCCCGCCGGCCGTCACGATCCGGCCCGCCTCATCTCGCCGCGTACCGGAGTGGAACACCGTGACGCCCTCGACCTCGGCGGCGTCAGCGAGGCCCTCAACGGGAACACCCGTGCGAGGCCGATCGGGGTAGCCGTGGCTCGCGAGCACGACACAGCAGGACGCGGCGGGTTGCCAGTCGATCGACACGTTGTCGAGTTTACGGGTCGCCGTTGCCAGGCAGACATCCACCAAATCCGCCCGCATACGGGTCATGAGGACCTGGCACTCGGGGTCGCCGAAGCGGGTGTTGAACTCCAGCACCTTCGGACCGGCGGGCGTGAGCATGATCCCGGCGTACAGGACGCCTCGGAAGTCGATCCCATCACGCTTCAAGGTGTCGATCGTGGGGACGAGGATCTCGCGGTAGACGCGCTCGATGACCTTGTCGTCGGTGACACCGCCCGGACAGAACGCGCCCATGCCTCCGGTATTCGGACCGGTGTCGCCGTCTCCAAGGCGTTTGTGGTCCTGGCATGCCTCAAGAAGGTAGATGGTCCGGCCATCCACCAGCGCGAGAACGGAGGCCTCTCGGCCGCGCAGCCGCTCCTCAATAACGACCTTCGCGCCCGCGTCTCCGAACTCCCGCCGGACCATGATCCGATCGATCGCGGCAACCGCATCGTCGGCGGTGTCGGGCACGATGACGCCCTTTCCCTGGGCAAGCCCCGCGGCCTTGACCACCTGCGGGGACTCACGCGAGCGGATGTATTCTTTCGCCGCGTCGGCATCCGAAAAGACCCGTCCTTCCGCAGTGGGGATCGCCGCCGCGCGGAAGAGTTGCTTCGCCCATGCCTTGTCCGACTCGAGCATGGCCGCCTGTTTTCCGGGGCCGAACACGACCGGGGCCGCATCGCCGCTCCCGGTGCCCGCGGCAAGGGCATCGGCCAGCCCAGCGGCAAGCGGGGCTTCGGGCCCGATGATCACCAGGCCAACCCGCTCTTTCTCGCAGAACCGCTGAAGCCGAAACGGCCGGTCGTATTCGATAGGCACATCGGCGGCTCGCCCAAGCTCGGCAAGGCCGGGGTTCTCGGGATGGGTGAGCCATAACTGGCCCAACCGGCCGGACTGGCGGAGCTTCCACGCAATCGCGTGCTCACGCCCCCCACCGCCGACTAGCAGAACATTGACCCGCTCGGTGCTCTTTGTCATCGGGCGATGGTAGCCGAGGCCCTTGGACGCATATGGGCTGACTTCCGGCCCAATCAGTGGCCGCGCGCGAACAGTTGTTACGGTCCCACGAGCACAGCTGCCACCTCCGGCCTCCGGGCCGAGACCGCAACGTCGCGGGCGGATCGCCCTCGCTTGTCGACGATGGTGGTGCTGGCTCCGGCATTCTTCAACGCGCGTGCAACCTCGACGTGGCCTTCCCGCGCGGCCAGATGCAGGGCCGTCCAGCCATCTGCCCGCTGAGCATTCAGGGGTGCGTTGCGGGCGATCATCGCCACAACAACGTCGAGTTCCCCGTTCTTTGCAGCGAACATGAGGGCAGTCTGCATCTGGCGGTCACGGACCTGCTGGTCCGTGGGGGCGTCGACAAGGAGGATCGCCGCGGACGTGTTGGACCGGTGGCATGCGATCATCAGCGGCGTTCGCCCGTCCTCATCGATCGCATCCGGGCTTGCTCCCGCGGCCAGAAGGGCGCGGATCGCTGCATCGTTGCCGGCGATGGCAGCCACATGCAGCGGGGTGTTGAAGTCGCGAGGTTCGTGGGCGTTCGGGTCGGCGCCAGCAACCGCCGCGGCACCGAGTGCCGCTGAATCGTTGGAAGCCGCTGCCACAAACCATTGATTGGACTTTGGATCAACCGTGGCAGATCCGCCGCGAGCCCCCTGGTTGCAGCCGATCAGGGCCATCTGCACGGACGCGGCGAGGACGCAGGCAAGCGATGCTCTGGGATTCACGGGCTCCTCCTGGAAGTTCGGGTTGAACCGGCGCTTCACAGCCTACCAAGACCTCGCCCGGCGGCGTTTCGACATTCCACTGTAAGATGAACGGGATGGCGCCAGAAGCGACCCAGGCTGCTCCTTCCTCCGCTCCCAGGCTCCGGTGGGTCCTGATCGCCCCGACGTACAACCATGCCCGAACGCTTGGCGCGGTTCTAGCATCGCTCGGTCAGTATCGCCTTCCCATCATTGTCGTCAACGACGGCGCCACCGACGCGACCGAGGCTGTGCTCGAACAGTGGTTGGGAAGCCCGTCCGAACCGGCCAGAAGCGTGGTCACACACGCGACCAACCAGGGCAAAGCGGCCGCGCTGCGTTCCGGCTTTGCGGCGGCGATCCGGGCGGGGTATTCCCATGCCATCACGATCGATACCGACGGCCAGCACGCCGCGGCGGACCTTGCGCAACTCGTACGGCTCTCCGAAGGCGACCCCGGCGCCCTGGTCGTTGGCGCCCGACGGGGCAACGGCTCGGGCGCCCCCGTGGCCAGCCGCCTTGGTCGCGCCGTCTCGAACGCCCTTGTCTGGTATGAGAGCGGTATCTCAACCACAGACAGCCAGTCCGGCATGCGCGTGTATCCGCTTTCGCATCTTGGGACGCTGGCCAGCGATGCCGAGCGGTACGGGTTCGAGACCGAGGTGCTTGTGCGCGCGGGCTGGCATGGCATTCCGGTAATCGAATGCCCGATTCAGTGCATCTACCGCGTCCCGGGGGGACGCACCACTCACTTCCGACTCGTCCGGGACACGGTGTCGTCGGTCGTGATGCACGCACGCCTCATGATGCGGGCGCATGCTCCGGGACCTGATCGCGTTGGGCTGACCAAAGACTACCGCACCGGTACGGTCCTGCGGCGCCTCGGCCACTGGTTCAGCCCGCGGCGTCTGCGGCTGATGGCCCGGGGGGATGCGGCCTCTCGGGAACGACTCTCGGCATCCGTCGGTGTCGGACTGATGATGGCCGCGCTGCCCATCTACGGCCTGAAGACGGTGACCTGCCTGTGGCTCTCGCGCCGGTTCTGCCTCCACCCGCTCGCCGTGGTCAGCATCTCGAGCCTCTCCACCCCGCCGCTCGGACTGGTGTTTGTCGCGATCGCGCTCTGTGTCGGGGGGATCGCGTTGCACGGCCAGATCCCCGACCTCGCGGACCTGAATCTGCGGCAGGCGTCCCGGTGGTCGACCGTCAATGCCCTGCTGATCGAATGGCTCGTCGGCAGCGTTGCGGCGTCGGCGCTGCTCGGCCTGATCGGGTACTCACTGACCCGAGCCCTGCTTATGCGTCCTGCACACCGGCCGCCGGCGCTGATTGACCGCCCGAGCCACGAGGGCGCCTGATCACTCCCGGCGGCCGCGGCCCAGATCCGACCATGGGAAGCTCGTCCGGCGGCTGCGCGGCGAGGCAGAACGGTGCGCGTCTCGGCGAGAGTTCCGCGTATTGCTGCAACCACACGAACACCTCGAAGGCGAGGTGCCGCCACCGCAACGACCATGGCTGGCGAGGAAAGACCTGCCCGGCGAGAATTGAGATGATGGCGCCGGGAATCTGGAGCGGACCCGTCCCGTGAACAAACAGTTCGCGGAAGGAGTGCTTGTAGTAACTCCGGATGAGCCTCCAGAACGGCCTGGTGCCGCACTCGATGTGGCGTCGATACCGACGCTGCGCCGTGGCAGGCCTCATCACGCCGCGGAGCATCTCCGCGGACAGGTCCGCCGCGCACGATGCGCTCATCATCGCCAGCGTGACGCCGGTCGAGAATATCGGGTCGAGGAAGCACGCGGCATCTCCGAGCAAGAAGTACCCGGGCCCGCAGTAGGGCCGGCACCGGTAACTGAAGTCTGAGAGCACGGCGTTCTCATTGCTCCCGGTGGCGCCCCTCATGCGGTGTCGGACGACCGGGCATCTGGCGATCGCCCACTGCAGGAGTCGCGTTGGGGGAACACCCAGCGTGCGGACAAACGACGGGCGTGTCACAAACCCCACGCTCGTTGTTGACTCATTCAGGGCGATCAACCAGAACCACCCCTCGTCGCACATGAGAATGGCGGGGTGCCCGGCTCCCCGGTCTGGCAGCCGCTCCACACCATCAAAGTGCTGGAAATAGGCCACCTTCTGGAGCTCGGGGTCTTCAAAGTTGCGACGCAGGTTCAACTCGCGTCCCACCAGCGTGCTGGACCCGCTTGCATCAAGCAGAACTCGGCCCCGCACCGGCCCCGCCGCGCATTCCAGCTCGATGTCCCCTTCGGAGAGCCGCGAGATGCTCTTGACGGCGCACTGCTCAAGGACATCCGCGCCGGAATCCCGCGCCGTGTTCAAGAGCAACTCATCGAAGCACGACCGCTCGATGTTAAAGACGGGCACGCCGGGAAGCAGGCCATCGGTGAACGAGAATGTCCGCGTCGCCGGGTCGTTTCCGAAACCGAACTCGGCGCCGAACTTCGCCACGTGGGGGAGAGCTAGCACGGCCCGGTCGATGCCAAGCTCTCGCAGCAGGGGCATGGTCCGCGGCAGGATCGACTCCCCGATATGGAACCTCGGATGCCGGTCCTTCTCGAGCACGCAGACGCTGAACCCGGCGCGGGACAGGAGGATCGCGGCGGTTGAACCGGCAGGTCCGCCCCCGGCAATGACGACGTCGTATTCCCGCTTCATACACCCCTCCCAACGGGTGTTTCCGCCCCGCCGAGCCGCCGCTCCAAGCGTTCGAGCCCGACCGCCGATGCTGCCCCTGACCAGTCCGTGCACAACGAGGCCAACACCTCACCGGTCGAGCCGCCCACCAGCTCCCTGGCGATCCCCACGAACGGCGACACCGCGAACAGCTCGCCGAACACCTCGCTCCCCGATCCGCTGTCCTTCATGCCCGCCCGGCGCAGCCCAAGCTGCTCTGCCCGATCCACCCATGTGCCGCTTGCGGATCCGATCACCCGGCCCGGCACCGGCTTGAGCCGAGTGAGTACCGATGCCACCGCCCCTGCCGGCCCGCCGCCCCCCCCAGCCCGCGGCATGGCCCACCGGCTCCCAAGCACGGCCCCATACGCCATCGCCCCGCGTGCCGCGGCCGCGGTACTCGATTCGACCACGAACGCGACCCCGCCGAACGACCTGAAGAACCCCGGATGCCGCGCGTTCGACACACGTTCATCGCTCGCATGCAGCCCGTACTCCCTATAGGCATCATCGACAACGCCGCAGGGGGCCTCCGCGGCCACGACGAGGACTGTGTCGGCCGTGCCGTTTTGAACGCGGAGCGCCGCCAGAGCCAATGCATCGAGCCCGGCGGTGCGCGAGCCGATGATCGTCTGGCAGGCCCCCCGCACGCCCAGCGACACACTCAGGTGCGCGGCCGCAGCGTTGGGAACCCCCTCGGCAAAGAGCACAGGATTGGCGGCCATGACCCCCTGGGAGACAATCTCCGAGTAGTACTCGTAACAGAACGACGCCGACCCGTGCATCGAGCCCAGGATCGCATTCGCAGAGGCCAATCGCTCGCGGTCACCGCCCAGACCGGCGTCCCGGACGGCCATCGCGGCGGCCGCCAGCGAGAACTTGACGTATTGGCTGAGACGGCGTGCCCGACGCACGTTCAGGTACTCGGCCATCGCCTCGTCACTGATCCCCTGTCCGCGTTGCGCCCGAGAGTCCGGAGGCCGACAGCAGCAGTTCACGAACGCCGCGTGCCCCACCGCGCCAGGCAGAACAACACCCACGCCGGTGATGCACGCGCGTCGCCCCGCGGGCAGGCCGGATCCCGCACGCGCCGACTGCTTGCGGTGGCGCTCCGCCTGGGTCAGCACCACGCACGTGTTGGCGCCGCCGAACCCGAGCGAAGTGTTGAGGGTGCATGGCACAGGGCGATCCGCCGCGCCGCCGCTCGACACGTTCAGCCCAGGAAACTCGATCTCCTCCGCCCGTACGTTCGGGCACGCGGGAACCCGCTGATCCCGCAGTGCCATGCACGACATCACCAGCTCAACCGCTCCAGCGCCGCCAAGTGTGTGGCCAAGAAAGCTCTTGAACCCGACGACAGGCACCCGAGGAAGGTCTTCGCCGAGCAGCCGCGACAGGGCCCGGAACTCGGACTCGTCATTCTCGGGTGTTCCGGTCGCATGGGCGGCGATCAGCCCAAGGTCCGCCGCTTCGACCCCGGCGCCGCGGAGGGCCTGTTGCATTGCTGCGAGCGCTCCCTCCCCCTGCGGGTGCGGCTGCGTGAGGTGGTGCGAGTCGGCCGTCTCTCCCCAGCCCGCCAGGACCGCCCGCACGCGTGCTCCACGCTCGGCGGCCTCGCACGCCCGCTCGAGGATCACGATCCCGTACCCCTCGGCCACCTTCATCCCCTGGCGACCACGGCAGAAGGGCCGGAGAGGCCCCTCCGCGATCAGCCTGAGCGAGTTGAACCCCGCCCAGGCATACTCGCTGATCGCGTCGTACCCGCCCGCGACGACCACGTCTGCCTGACCAGATTCGAGGAGCGTTGCGGCCAGCGCCACCGCCCCGAGACTCGATGAGCAGGCGGAGCACGTTGTGAGGGCGCCGCCCTCAATACCCAGGCCATCGAGAGATATTCTTGCGGTCGCGCTTGCAAGAAATGAGCCAAGGTCCCTTGCCTTGCCCGACCGCAGGAAGCGGCCGCCCGCTCGCAGCCCGTGAAGCGTGGTGCCAAGGACGGCGCACCGGCGAGAAGCGGGCCCGATCGCGGCGGAGAGGCCCGCATCCGCAAGGGCGTGCTCGATCGTCCATCGAAGATAGCGGGCTTCGCGAGGGAGGCCCGGGCAATACGAGGAGGGCAGGTCCGCCGCCTGGCCCCCGAGGCTCCCCGGAGGAAGGGCCGACTCGATATCCGTCATCGGGGCCATCCCGCAGCGTCCGGCCAGCATCGCACGCCAGATCGACTCGGCATCACCCCCCAGCGACGCGGTCGCCGCCACACCGGTAATGGCGATCGGAACTCGCTCGGTTTGCTCGCACCGTTCAGGCACTCACCGCGTCCTCTTCAAAGGCCGCTCCAAGCACAAGCCACTGCGACGGGTATCGGGCGATCATCGTCTCAATCGACCTGGCCATCGCGACCAGCGACGGGTCCGTCGCACCCGGGCCTGGATCGCTCTGCCCCGGCTCGATCGCCGGACACAAGTGGACGGCGAACCGGCCCGATGCGAGCCGCACCGTAAACACAGGCACGATCGGGCTCCCGGTAATCCGCGCAAGGCGGATCGCGCCGGTTGGAAGGCGGAGATGGCCGTGGAGAAACGGGACCACCTCGAACCGCTGGCCGGGCATCGCCCGGTCCGCCTGCATCACGACGACGTCGCCGCCTAGCAGCGCATCGCGCAGGCCCATCCACGTCGACATCCCCTCATCAATCGGCGCCTCAAGCGCACCCAGGAGCCGCCGCAATCTCGCCCGCATGGCCTCGAATGGTCCGGATGCGTCCCGCTTGTACACCACGTGCACCCGCTGCTCGACACGCATGAGCGCCGCCAGTCCCACTTCAAACGAACCCATGTGAGCCGTGACGAGAACGACCCCTCGGCCATCACCCCGAAGTGCCCGGTAGGCCTCCTCGCCTTCGACTCGCTCGATTCGTCCCCGCAGCCGCTCGATCGGCTCGCGGTTTGCCTGGCCGACGTCCAGAATAAACTCGTAGAAACTGTCCAGCACCGCCCGAGTGAACGCCCGCCCCTCGGATGGACTCAGCGGCCTTCCAAAGATCCGTGTCGCGTTTCGACGGGTCTGCACCCGGACCCCGCGAGAAACGAGCGGAACAACTCGTGTTACCAGAGGCCGGATTGCCCTCAGTACACCCGGTGCCCTCACCGCGAGTCCAAAGAACGGCCCAAGCGCCTTCGGCGTGGTGGTAGGCGTTGCCCCGAGGGCTGCAGACTGCACCGAAATGTCCACCCGAGCCTGCATCAACGCGCAGTATACAGGGGCCCACTCCGAGCGATCGCCGGCGGATCGCGGTTCGGTATCATGATGAGGACATGGGATCGCTCTTCTACCGGTCGTGCAGGCTCTGCAGCCGGTTCATCGCGTGGCAGACGCTCCGGGAAGTCGTTCTTGATTCCGACCGCGCCGACCGAAAGGGCGGCTTCATCATTGCCTGCACGCACCTAAGCCATCTCGAACCGATACTCGTTTCAGCGACGATCGAGCGGCACATCCGCTGGATGGCACGCATCGAGTTTTATCGCCCCTGGTGGGGTGCCGCGGCGCTCAACCTTGGCGGCGCGTTCCCGGTCGACCGCTACGGATGCTCGCTCCCGGCCGTCCGCACGGCCGTCCGGCTCGCACAATCCGGGGAGTGCGTCGGCATCTTTCCGGAAGGTGGCGTAGCCAAGGGACGGCAGTCGATGCTCCGCGGCGCACCCTTCAAGCACGGGGTCTGCACCGTCGCCGTTGCCTCGCGTACACCGATTCTGCCGGTCATCGTGCTTGGCACGGACAGGCTCAATCAGGTGTCGCCCTGGCTGCCCTTCCGTCGAGGCCGGCTGTGGTATGCGTTCGGCCACGATGTCGCCCCGCCGCCACGCTCGGCCTCTCGCCGGGCCGATCGCGCCGAGATGGCCTCCCGGTTGGGAGCTGAGTTCATCCGGCTGTACCACGACCTCCTCGCCAGGACGGGGCTGACGGACGGCGACATTCCCTGACCACCGGATCCCCCCGATGAGTGACGCGTTCTATCGAGCCGTGCGGTTCCTGGGCTCCGCTCCGTTCTGGATCAGCGGTTCTCCCGTTGTCATTGGCGCGGAGCACATCCCCCTCAGTGGGCGGTGCATTCTCGCGGCTACGCACCAGAGCCCGTACGACGTGGCGCTGCTCATCCGGCACACCCCGCGGCTCCTGGACTTCGTGAGCATCGTCGAGGTCTTCCAGAATCCGTTTGTCGCCTGGTTCTACGGATCCTTGAACGCATTCCCGCTCGATCGCTCCCGGCCGGACGCCAAGACCGTCCGGATTATCCTGGAACGGCTCGAGCGAGACCGGGCGGTTGCGATGTTCCCGGAGGGTGCGTTCCGCAAGGGGGCCGAATCGGTGGTCTACACCCGGCGCATCCGCCAGGGTGTCGGCCGAGTTGCGAGGTTGACCGCCTCGCCGGTCGTCCCCTGCGTGATTGTTGATTCCCATCTCTACAGCCGTCCGGCAAGCTGGCTCCCGTTCCGTCTCACACGATACGGGCTGATCTACGGCGACCCGATCGACCCGGCGCTCGACCCGGACGACATCGAATCGCGACTGGTCGATGCGTTTGTCGCCCTGCACGCCCGGCTCAACTCGCACATGGTTCACTCCGCCCGCGCACGCCGGCCCGCGGAGCACGGCGGATCAGGATCGGCATCAACAGCAGCAGGGAGCCAACGCCGGACGCCATGATCCCCACGGCGGAGACGAGCCCGAGGGACTGTATGGCCGGCGTGTGCGAGATGCACAGCGAGCCGAACGCCGTCGCGGTCGTGCCTACCGAGAGCGAGATGGCATGAACCGTGGGTCGCAGGTGCGGCCGCAGTTCGGCGCGCGTCGCGCCGTCCGAACGGAAGACCGACACAAGAAACACACCGGCATCAACCGCGATCCCTCCGAGCAGCGGGATGGCAACCGTATTGATGGGATTGAAGAGCTGCCGCGTCGCGACGATGAACGCAACGGTGGCGACCGCCGCAAACGCCAGCGGAAGAAGCGCCAGCAGCACATCGACAGCGCGACGGAAGACAATCATCAGCCAGAGCAGCACGAGCCCGAACGAGATTGCTATTGCTCGCGGGAGCCCGACCCTGGCGGCCGCGTCCAGCTCCTCGGACACGGCGTCGATCCCCGCAACTGTGACCTCCCCGCCACGAACACCCGACGCCGCCTTCCTGAGCGCCGCGATGGTGTGCCGCCGCTGCTCGCGGTCGTGCAGCGGCTCCGCAAGCCGCACAACGAGCATGGTGCTCGTCGGTTGACCTCCGCCAACCAGGCTCGCGGCCGGAAAGACCCGCTCCGCCACCGAGCGATACCGCATGACGTCGGCCACGGTCGGCACACGCCGCGACCCCAGGATCTCAGCAAGCACCCCTCTGTAGCCGGCGTAGGCCTTCGGTTCGAACTGACTCTCTGCAATCGCTGCATCAAACGCCTCGATGACCCTGCTCGGATCGAGCCGGTCGAGCATCCGCAGCCTGCCCGCGGTCTGCCTCGGATCAGGCAGAAGCGTGCCCAACCCCAGAACGGCAGTCACCCCTGCCTCGCGGCACGCCGGCGAGGTCAGCGCGCGGGCAGCATCGTGCGCAACGCCGACCAGCTGGTCCGCCGCCGCCGCCCGCACCTCGATCGGGACCAGAGCCCCCTGCCTCGAGAACCGCCGCATGACCTCCGAAGTCGCATCGAGGGCCTTGCTCGGGCGAGGGTGCATCACGGTGAGGTCCGACTCGAAGCCGATCGAGAACCCCTGGGCGGCCGCCGCCACAACGCCCGCACCAAGAATCGCCAGCGACAGTCCCATGCACGTGCGAGGCCGGTCCACAACACCATCGGCAAACCTATTGAACATCGCCCGGCCCGCCGCCCGATGCGTCTCTCGTCGATCAGTGACCGCCAGCACCGCCGGCATCAGCACGAACACCGCGAGGAACGCCCCGAGCAGCCCCGCTGCCCCCATGACCGCGAAGTCGCTCAGCATCTTGATCGTGGAGGGCCACAGGCTCATAAATCCGAAGATGCTCGTGAAGCAGTTGGTCCCGATCGGCACGGCCATGTGCCGTGCCGTCTCCACCGACGCCGCCGCGCTGCCCTGGCCCTCGCCGCGATACCCGTCGTAGCGAGACAGGAAGTGGACCCCGTAGTCAGCGCCGATCCCCGCGAGCAACGCCGCAATCATCGCCGCCAGCGGCGAGACCTCGCGGACCACCACCGCCACCGCGCCAACCCCCGCCAGCATGCCGACGGCCGCGACTCCGCCGATCACCAGACCCGCCGACCATCGGCTGTAGAACAGGAAGAACAAGGCATACAGCAGCGCCACCGAGGCCAGAACGCTCACGATCGAGTCACGCCGAATGACACGTGAGGTTTCGCGCGCAATAGCCGCGGACCCCGCCATGGCCACGCTCAGACCCGTCGAGTTCGTCTTGGCCGCGAGCCGTTCAACGGCATCGACCGTCCTGCCCGCCGCTTCGTAGTCCCCACCATCCCCCACGGTTCCAATGCTCAGGAGAATCGCCCGGCCATCGTCCGACAACTCTGGCTTCCCGACCACAGGGGCATCAGCCGCGACGTCCGAGCGCAGCTCGGGCGGCACCAGATCGAATAGGCGAAGGGGATCCCGCAGGACCCCCTCACTCAGCGCCGCCCCAGCGGCGCCCGGCGCGGAGATCATCGCCTCGTTTCTCGCAATCTGCCTGCGGATCTGCGCCGGCTGCAGCCGGCGCTCGAGCTCCTCCACGGCCCCTTCGCTGAGATAGAACACGCCATGAGGGAGCATCACCTCGCGTGCGAACCTCAGCAGTTCAGGATCCTCGCGGAACCGCGCCCACAAGACGAGCCGCGAAGCGACCGGGTCGCTCCCCAGTGCTGACGCAAGGCGCGTCGCATAGCCCACCAACTCCGCCCGCCCCGCGTCATCGGCTGCACGGCCCTCCGGAAGCTCTACCAGCAGCATCAACTCCGCCCCGGACCGGTACCCGGAAACAACCCGCTCCATCGCGGCGGCGGCGCCGGAACCACTCCCGAGTATGCCGGTCAGGGACGACGTGATGTGAAGCCGACTGAGCGAAACCAAGGAGAAGGCCAGGACCACCACCGCGCCCGCCAGCACCCAGCCCGGCCGCGTCGCGGACCACCCTGCGAGGCGTGCAGCAAGGTCGCCGATGTGTCCCGAATCAGTCCTGGTTGAGGCACGACTCAAGGGATCGCCCTTGCCCGCTGCGACGGCACAAACGCCCCGGGGGGCAACTCTCCGTTAATTTCCAGTTGGCGCACCCGGACAACCACCTCGCCCGCCTGGCTCCGTATTCGCACCCGCATCGGCCAGATGGCCCCGTCCACCGCCTGGTACTGATCGAGAACGACCTCCCCGCCGTTCAACGAGGCGCCGGACCCCATCACAAACCGCCGCGGCGCCAGTGTGGCCCGGACAATCTCGCACACCACATCGTCTCGCCCCAGAGCGGCCCCGCACGCGATAAGCATCGAAGCGTCCGCACGGACGGGCCGCGCGGTCCTGAAGTAGCCCGGTCCGAGCAGCCCCAAAACATCTCGCACCCCTGTCGACGACACGTGCTCGGCGTCCAGGCGCCGACCGCCCTGTTCCTCTTCCGGCGTCATCAACCACGCCCCATCATCCGTTACCGTCAGATCAAACACAGCGTGCCCGAACTTCCACGCGCGCATCCTCATCTTGCCGGGAAGTTCGGCCACTATCACGCCATCAACTCGAACGCTCTGACCCTCGGAGTCGGTGAGGTCCAGGTCGCACTCCGCCACGAGATGCGTCACCGAGGCCTGGCGATCCGCGATGGTTGTGAGCGACTCCTCGGCACTCATCGTTGGGTAAACCGGCAGTGAGCCCGCACACCCGCTCAACAGCCCGGCCGCGGCCGCCGCTGCTCCCGTCATCGTCCTTCGGCACACCACTTGGATCTCCACCTAGACGAGGTGTCGGAGGACCTTGCCCGTCGCCGACTTCGGCAGCGACGCCGAGAGCTCAATCGACCGCGGAACCTTGACCGACGAGAGTCTTGCCCGAACATAACGCCGGAGTTCATCAGGGGTGGGCGGCTGATCCGCACACGGAACCACAACCGCACGGAGCCTTTGCACCGTCTGAGAGGCCGCTACCGGCACAACGACGCACTCGGCGACCCCGGGGTGCGTAGCAAGCACCCGCTCAACCTCAAGGGGGTTCACCTTGAATCCCCCGACGTCGATCAGGTGCTTGAGCCTTCCGGTGATCCAGATCCGGCCAATCGCATCGGTCCTCGCCAGGTCTCCGGTCAGCAGGTACCCATCGACCAACGGAACATCTCCGTCAAGGTACTCCGACAGCATGGAGGCCGCGCGGACCGCCAGCTGTCCCTCTTGGCCTGTTGGGAGCAACCGGCTCGGATCCGCAATATCCACAATGCGAATCGAAACTCCGGCGAGCGGCCGACCGACAGAAGCCGGATCGAACCCATCAGATCCCGGCGCATCGATCGCCACGGTCCCAAGCTCAGTCGCCCCGTAGAGCTGCCCGATGTCAGCCCCCCACGCCGCGGCGAACCCCCGGCGCACCGGGTCGGGCAGGGGCGAACCCGCCGACACAGCCAGCCGAAGCGCCGTGGGACGCGTGCGCTCGCGGCGAGCGAGCGCCTCAAAGACAAACGGAACCCCGGGAAGTACTGTGGCTCCCTCCTCGAGCTCCCGCGCGACGTACTCGGCGTCGAACTGCCCCATCACGCGGAGCCCGGCCCCGGCGGTCAACGCGCCCACCAGCACATCCACACCGTACGAGTGGCTGAGCGACGTCGGAAACACGATCCGATCCGCGGCGGTCAGGCCCATACCGGCGATCACCCCGGCCGCGTCGGCATCCAACGACTCGCTCGTTCGCACGACGAGCTTCGGCAGTCCCGTCGTTCCGGAGGACCCGAGCACCAGCGAACCATGGGCCGTGGGCACCAGCGCGTTCCGGTTCACGCCGAGTCCCAACGCCAGGTGACTGAGCGCCGGTTCCGCCTCAAGGCCTGGACCAACCAACGCGGCAACGGCCCCGGCCCGCGTCGCCGCCGCCAGCGCCTCGGGGCCCGCGATCTGCGGGTGCATCGGCAGAAACCGCAGGCCGGCCGCGATGGCCGCACAGAACCACGCCGCGAACTCAGTACCGGCCGGGAGCACCGCAATCAGCACGTCGCCCGGGTCCAGGGACCCGCGAAGTTGCTGAGTCCGTGAAGACACGAGACCCGCCAACTCGCCGAAGGTACAGCGCCCCCTCGCCCCGTCCAGTTCCCCCACCGCTTCCGCCTCCGGCCGTTCCAGCGCGTGCCGGTTGATCGCATCAATCACCCCCCACCCAACGCCCTGCGCGCCGGAGGAGCGTTCCAGCCGCTGCTCGACCGACCTATTCATGCGGCGCGCCACCCATGCGGCCCGGCACCACCGTCGCCTCGATCTCCACCAGCAACTCGGCCCGGCAGATCTTCGCCGGGAAGTACTCCACATCGGCGGTCCGTGGCAACCTCCCCGACAGGGCCGCCCTCAGCGCCGAACGATCCGCGGGCCGCCGAAAGTAGACTCGCGCCGTTTCGGTCCCGTCTATCGAGTACGAGTCTGGACCCGGCACGCCCCGAGCCAGACGATCGATATTCGCGAGCGTTTCCTCCAGTTGAAGCGACAGCGAGCCCGGATGCACAGAGTCCTCACCCCTGATGCTCGCCGTGCCCGAGACGAGGAGACGCCGGCCCAGCGGCAATGAGGCCACTGTCGCCCGTGCAAAGCACGGCGGCCGCGGACCATACGCCCGGGAGTACTCAAACGCAGGAATCTGCCGCGGATTCTCTACCGGCACACCGGGCACACCTGATCCCATCGCGCATACGACGAGGTGGTCGCCATCATGACCTACCGCCGATGCGGCCGGGAGAACTCCCGCGAAGGGTCTGGTCCCGAAGCACCGCGTATAGGCGGCGAATCGACCCAAGTTGAAGACCCGGTAGCGATCAAGCCCTTCATCCATCTGGTCGTGGATGCCGGGCACAAACGCCCACGTCCTCAGCGGATGCGGGAAGCCACCCTCGTTCAGGCCCGCGAGCACCAGTTCGAACACCGCCGCGACACTCTCGTTCAGTTGGCCCGTCGACAGGCTCGTGGCGCCAGGCACGACAGCGGCCACCATCCCGATCCCGTCGCCCCGGTAGTGCTCTAACCCCGCCGACCCTCCCGCGGCCAGCCCCGCAAGACGGGAGGCGACCATGTGGGGCGTCAGCCGCCTCGCCCACGCCGGCACCATCGCCCTCCCCGATGACTGCAGCAGTTCAGCGCCCTGGCTCGCCACGCTCGTCTCCAGCACCCTGTGGTCTCAGGGCGTCCTCTCGGGACCGTTGCCCGCGCCAGCCTCGCTCCGATGGACACCGCGAACGTCCCCCATCGGGCGGGACACGCGAGTCGTCTGCGGCACCTTGAGTTCGAGATCATCCGGCTTCATCCCGGTGTTCAGTCGCACATGGCTGAACACGATCTCCGTCTCCTCGCCCTCCGGATCGGTCATGACCACCCGCTTCGCCGCCGGCGCTGATTCATCGATCAGAACCCGCACAAAACTGACGTGCCGCCGCAGGGCTTCGGACCTCGGCGTGAGCCGAAGAGCAAGACTCTTACCATCGCCATCCTCGCCCATGATCCGTGGCTCCAAGGGCTCGATTTCGAACCGCTCCCGAAGCACGGCCAACCGAGGAAGCGGCCCGCCTGCAAGGTCCCTGAACCCCTCGCCGACCGGATAGATCTCCAGCAGACCATCGTCCGGGTAGTACATCTGGATCGACTCGCTCGAGACCAAGAGCGACGACTTCCGCGGCGAGGCGGTGTCCCATCGAACCAGTTCCCCCTTTGCCCGGACAACTCCCTGGGACACCAGCGGCTTCTTGAGAAGCGGCGAGTGCCGCCGTTGCTCGAAGTCGGCGCGGAGATCCTGCACCGTGGACATCGCCGCGTCAACCGCCTCGAGCCGCTCAACAAATCGCGACCCATCAGAGGACGAAGCGGACTGGGATGCGGCGGGCTGGCAGAATGAGTCCAACGGTCGGCCCCACCATGACGCCATCGCACACGCGGCGGCGATCGCAAAGCGGCACACGGGACCGACGGCTCCAATCAGCATCACTCCACCCTCGCCAGAACAAGCGACCCCGATGCGGCGACCGCCCCGGCAACCGTCGCCCGCACATCAAAGAGGCACAGACCCGACATCTCCCGGGCCAGTACCGAGTGCAGCCGGATCTCCGCCGGCGGAACAATGCCGGTATGAAACTTCACATCCACCTGCGCCAGCCTCGCTGAAGGAGAATACCCCGAAGCCCCGCCGGAAAAGGCCATCACGCCGGACACCTGGGCGAGCGCCTCGGCGACCAGCACACCGGGCACGACCGGGTTGTCCGGGAAGTGGCCTGCAAAGAAATCCTCATCTCCCCGCACCCGCCAGGTGCCCAGAACGCTCCTCCCCGCCTCGAGTTCCTCGACGCTGGTTACAAACAGGAACGGCGGCCGGTGCGGCAGGTTTTCCAGCGTCCCTGTGCGCATGAGGATCAGCCTCTCTTCGAGCCATCCTGTGGCAACCCCTCGATCAGCAACCCGAGTGTTGTCACATTCGTAAACGCCGCCTTGCTCATCGATCCGTCCGTGATCTTGACACCGAACTCCTTCTCAAGCTCCGTCACGATCAGCAGGATGTCGAGTGAATCGAGGTCGTACTCGCCCCCTACCAGCGGCATGGTGTCCTCGAACAGCGTCTGCTCATCCACTTTCAGACACCGGCGGATCACCCCCTTCACGCGGCTCAATGTCTCGGTGCTAGGCATGCGACTCCGTAGACTCCTGTCCGACGCCGTGCGCCGCCGGCCCGAACGCTGACTCGAGCGAGCCCTCCGTATCCGAACCAGCCTGTATGATACGGGCCGGATGCGACGATTTCAGGAGCTCGGACATGGCTGTCCATGACTGGCCCGACTCATCGGGCTCATCACCGCCGCCGCTCGCCCCGCATCCGACGATCCCTCGCTCGTACTCGGCGCCCGAGCACAAGCGGGCATTTCTCAACGGCATTTTCGACGAGACCGCGCCGGACTACGACCGGGTCGAGCGGTGGCTCTCCCTCGGCAGCGGCCGTTGGTACCGCCGAAAGGCCCTGGCAAGGGCCGGCCTGCAACCCGGGATGCGCGTCGCCGACATCGCCGTAGGAACCGGGCTTGTCGCGGGAGAGGCGCTCAAACTGGCCGGACCGACCGGCAACGTTGTCGGGGTCGACCCCAGCCCGCAGATGATGCGACGGGCCAGGGAACGGCTGGGCATCGAGACGTTCGAAGGGACCGCGGAGTCCCTTCCGCTCCTCGCCGGATCGTTCGACTTCCTCTCGATGGGGTACGCCCTGCGCCACGTCGATGACCTCAACGGTGCGTTTCGAGAGTTTCACAGGGTGCTCAACCCCGGTGGTCCATTCGGCCCGGGGCGTCTGTGCATCCTGGAGATCACACGCCCCCGCACGCGTGCCGGGCGGGCGTGGCTTTATGCGTACCTGGGGGGTGTCTCGCGCCTGCTCGGCGCCGTCGCTAGGCTCTCGCCTAGGACCCCGGAACTCTGGCAGTACTACTGGGAGACCATCGACCGCTGCCTCCCCCCGGAGCTGATTCTCGAGTCGCTCCGCAACGCCGGCTTCTCGAACGAGCGGCGGCACGTCGTAAGCGGGATCTTCTCGGAATACACGGCGACACGCGCGTAACGGCCCCCCGCCATCCCGCCCGCGCCGATCACCCTACTTGCCAGCCGCCTCTTCTGCTTCCTTCGCAAGTTGCTCGCTGACCTTGCGTTCCTCCGTGTCGACCCTGTATCGCTTGAGATAGCTCGCGAGCGTGAAGGGATCGTCCGTCAGGTCCTTGAAGGCGTCCTGGGCCGCCATCCCGGCGAGTTCCCGGTCGCGTTGACGCATCTTCTCAACGGTCATCGGCATAAACCCAGTGATCCGGATGACCGCGACGGCGAGCTTCGAGGGGAGCGGAACGGCCAGCGTCGTCACCGCCGCGTCGGCCTCGGAGACGGGCTTGAGCGGGTCGAGCTTCTCGGCCGTGTCCATAACCTCGTTTCGGAGCTGTGGGGTGTCGATGTCGAACGGAATCGGATCTTGGCGGGTGATACGGATATCACGGGCCACCTTGGGGATCCGCTGGAACGGGTCGATCGCCTCAGGGTCCAGGAACGTCCGGTCGTTTGCAATTCCCTCGATTCCGCTCGCGATCGCCCGCTGGCGAAGGCTGGGCGCGTCGGCCTGGAGTTGCTTGAAGGCTTCGAGACGCTGGTAGTCGGTGGTGAGACGGTCGCGGATCTCTTCCCACGAATCCGGCGGCGACTCGGCCCGACCGGCGAGGACCGTAAAGAAGTACATGTTGCCGGACTGATCCTCAATCGGACCGAAGGGCACCCGCTCTTGGATCCCCAGGTCGTTGGCCGGCGCGATCTCCTTTGCGCGAAGTGAGAGGTCCGCAAAGAGAATGCGGGCGTTGCCGCGGGTGAGGTACGCGCGGCCAATGTTGCGGGCGCCAAAGAGGGCCGTGCGGTCCTGCCACGAGTTCATGACCGTAACCGTGGGCGGAGTCACCGAAATGCCGGAGGTGGTCTTGATGCGCTCGGCGACGGTATCACGGATCGATTCGAGCGACGGGGCAGCCCAGTCAGGGGGAAGTACAAAGTACTCCCCAGCCGCCGCCGTCTCCAGCCGCATGGTGGACTTGGCGATCTCGCCGCGGATCGTGCGGACGGCCTCGGCAAGGATCTTGTCGGTCTTCTCCTTGCGGATCTGGGCCTCGATCCCCGGCCTCGCGGTCTCAAACTCGGGGCTGGAAGCGGCGTCGGCCTTCCCGGGGTTGGCCGCGAGGAATCGCTTGTGCACCTCGATCGGGTCGATTGGGATCTGCTTCTCCCACTCGGTTCGGTCCAGGGCGATCCACTCGATCTTGACACGCGGCGGCAAGGTATATCCGATGCCGTACTCACCCTCGCCCTGCTTGACACCCTTGTAGGTCGCGAAGAGTTCCGCAAGCGCGGCGTCGTCCGGCTTGGGAATCTTGGGGGCAAGTCGCTCGGAGTTGAGGTAGACGTAGTCTATAATGGCCTGGTCGAAGTTATGGCGACCCTCGATGGCCTCCCGCTGGATGGAGAGGGCCCCGGGCCCGGCGCGGTACAGACTCTCCACGCGATTGACGCCGCGGAACTTGGCGAGGGCCATGTAGAGCTCGTCGGAGGTCATGTGGGCCGACGCGGCCGATTGCAGCGCCATCTGCTCAACGCCGGAGCGGGCGTTCTCGACCAGTCTGGACATGTCGAGATCGCGGATGCCGGACTGGAACGCCTGCATCGCCTGGCGCTGAGCGACCAGATTGGCGACGTCCCTGAGCAGCCGCTGGCCGTCCTCCGGGCCGCCGATGAGACCCTCGCGGGCCGCCTCGTAGGATTGGAGGATCCACGTATCGAGGTTCGTCTGCTTGTCCATCAGCCCGAGCTGCTCGAGGATGTACTGCTCGTACTTGGCGCGATTGGCTTGGGCGCCGGTAATCTTGGTGTCGTTGATGCGCATATAGGTCGCGCCCTCGCCCGCCCCGCGCCCCATCTGGGACACGGTCTGCGGGAGCAGGAAGGCGACCATGAGCAGCGCCCCGCCGACCACCAGGATCCAACGGTTGTACTTGCGCAGGAACTTGAGCATGCGAGAATGACCCCGGGGTGCACTGCAGGGAGAACTCCGCGGCGTCGCCCGGCGCGCGGGGCGTGGGCGAAGCCGGGGTGGCGTACCGCCCGGGCCCGACGCTCCCCTGGATCGGGCGAGACTCGGCCGGCGCGGTCGCCCTTGATTAGCGGTAGAACTCGACGATCAGGTTCGCGTTGACATCGAACGGGATCTGGTCCGACGTCGGAAGCGCGACAACACGCAGGGTGAGTTCGCCGGGGTTGAGGTCAAGCCAGCCCGGGACCTCGTGGCCGGGGAGGGACTCCATGTTCTCGCGGATGAGCTTCTGGATCTTCGGCTTGAGGGTGATGACGTCCCCGACCTTGACCGAGCAGGACGGACGATCAGTCTTGCGGCCGTTGAGCAGAACGTGCCCGTGGGCGACAATCTGACGAGCGGCCCAGATCGTGCGAGCCAGGCCCGCCCGACGGACGGCGTTGTCAAGGCGGCGCTCGAGGAGCTGCAGGAGAACCTCGCCGGTGTTGCCGGTGCCGCGGGTGGCCTCGGCGACGTAGCGGCGGAACTGCTTCTCGAGGACGCTGTAGTGGTGGCGGAGCTTCTGCTTCTCGTTGAGGCGCAGGCCGTAGTCACGCAGACGGCGGCCGCGGTACCCGTGCATCCCGGGCGGGGTGAGCTCACGCTTGGATGTGTGCTTGGGGTTGTCGGCGATGGGAACGCCGATCCGACGGGAGAGCTTAACCTTGGGACCTGTGTACCGAGCCATCGCGCTGATTCCTTCCGTCCCCGGCCTGGCTTCCTAAAGGAAGTGGCGGGGTGCCCGCGGTGGAACGCGGGCGATCTGCGCCGGGTGGCCGCGGCTGCGGTCCGGCAGGGGTGAGATCCGGGCATGACTGAGCCGGGATGTGGAGGGGGATTGAAGCACTCGGAAGGGGGAAGGTCAACTGGGCCCCAAACACCCGCCGGCAGGGCGGGCGGGGCTCAACACCCGGTATTGACCGCCGCCAGCCAGGACGAAATGAACACGCCGATGTCGGCCGCCTCGACCGTGCCGTTGCGATCAAAGTCGCCGTCGAGGGACCCCTGGTTGAGGCTGGTGATCCAGAGGTTGATGAAGGCGCCGATGTCGCGGGGCTCGACAATCCCGTTGCAGTCCGTATCAGCAGGGCAAAGGCCGATCGACGCGGGAGCAGTCGCGGCGGAGCCGCAGGCGTTGGAAACCACGCAGTCGTACGACCCCGCGTCCGCCCCGGCGATGTTTGCGATCTGGAGTGTGGGCGTCTGGGCGCCCGCGATGATCGAGGCGTGAGGGGTGGGGCCGTCGGCGAGGAGCTGGCCATTGCGGCGCCAAGTGAAGGAAAGGCCGGAATAGCCCGCGGCGGGGGTCGTGCGGAGGGTGACCGTTGAGTTGATGCAGGCGAGCGGAACAGCCACCGGGTGGCCGGCGATCCAGGGGGTATTGGTGTCGGTCCAGCGATGGAAGTATCGGCTTGGTGAGGCGCCGAGCGTGCCGGCGCTCGTCCCGATCAGGAGTTCGTCGTGATCCACGAGGAGAGCGTTGACGGTGGCGGTGCTGGCGAACGGCGGTCCCCAATCCGGATCGAGGTGCCGCCAAGTTGAGCCGTTCCATCGCATCAGGGCGTTCCCGCCGACCACAAGGTCGCCGCGGTAGACCACCGCAGCGTTGGCGTTAGCGTCCTGCGGTGGGTTTCCGACGGGGCTCCAGTTCACGCCGTTCCAACTCGCGACGCCGAAGACAGGACCGAACCCATCGGCGGTCGAGAACTGGCCGACGGCGATGAGGGCACCGTTGTAGATGACAAGCGCCTTGACGGAGCCGGTCGGGCCGATGCCCCCGCCCAGCGCTCGCCATGCGGAACCGTCCCAGCGGGCAACTCGGTTCGCGGGCACGCCGTCGATCGTGGTGAACTCGCCCGCGGCGATCAGTTCACCCTGAAACTCGGCCAGAGCGCGGACGGCGCCGTTGGCGCCAGAGCCGAAGGGCTGCCACGAGGCGCCGTCCCACCGTCGGATATTGGCAGATGCGGCGCTGCCTCCACCCAAGCCCGCCGCGAAGTCCCCACCCACGATGAGGCTTCCGTTGTAGCTCCGGAGGGCATGGATGACTGGCAGCGTTGACGTAGTCGACAGGGTTGAGGAAAGAGGTTGCCAGGTTGTCCCGTCAAAGCGAGCGACAAGCGTCATCGGTGAGAAGTTGGCGCCGGCATACGTGAAGTACCCCGCGGCGTAGAGCGAACCGGTGTGCTCCGCAAAGGCTCGGCACTCGGTGTAGGAGTCGCACCGGATGTTGGACCCGAATCCGGCGGCCCCAACGGGAATGGCCGAATCTCCACTCCACGACAGCGGGGAGTTCAGCACCCTTGCCGAATCGAACTTCTTGCACTGAACGCCGCGGCCGATGATCGTCGCGCCGGCTCGCGTCGCAAACGCTTGAACCTCGCTCACGATCGCCGAGGGAACGAGGGACCAGGCCTGACCATCGAACGCCGCCATTCCCTGGCTGGGAACGCCGCCGAGACCATAAAAATCGCCGACCACGACGAGGCGATCGCCGCAAGCGGCCATACCTCGAACCCTGCCGGGGCAGAACGCTGAGAGCGACTGCCATCCGCTGCCGGTCCATCGGTTCACGGATCCCTCATCGACAAAGCCGCAGATACCCGCGGACCGGGAGACGGCCGCGGACTGGTAGAGCGAACCACCAACAACCGCCACGAGCGATCCCGTGGTGTACCCCATGCCCGACCATGCCTGGCCATTCCATCTCGCAACATTGGTGGCGGTGGCGCCGCCCGCTGCGACGAAGCTGCCGGAGACAATCAGGTTACCCTTGTAGTGATCCATGGAGTTCACCTGGGCCGGCGGGTACTGGCCCTGGTCAGAGACTCCGCCACCGAGGGACTGCCATGCCGAACCGTCCCACCGGACAATGTGGTTGTATGTCTGGCCATTCAGCGCGGCGAACTGCCCAGCCATGATCGGCTCACCGTTGTACATGGTGACGGCGTTTACTCTCGCGCCAGCAAGCGGGCCCGCCAGGACCTGCCACTGTGCCCCGTCCCATCGGACGAACCCCGCCGCGCCGCCGGCAACCAGTTCGCCATCATGCGAGGAGAGAACAACACCCTCCCCCGGCGCGGCGGGAGATGCCGTCGAGCCCAGCGGAGGCGGGACGGCGTGCCATGTTCCATCCCAACGGGCGCACCCCTGAACCGGAACGCCCCCGGCGCTGGAAAAACTACCAAGAACGAAGAGGCTCCCGGCGTGATCGGCCATCGAGCGCACCGGCCCAAGCAGTTGATTGGCACCGAAGGGCGTCAGGCCGGAACCCATGGGAAGAAACTGCTCGCCGTCGAAGAGCGCGATGTTGGCCGCGTTCGCAACCCCCGCCGCCGAGAACGATCCGGCAATCACTGTTTGCGGTGGCAGCGGACCCGGCCCGTCGGGGTCCCAACTGGCGACGCGAGAGGGCACCGGGTAGATCGGATTGCCCGATGCGTCGGGGACGGTCGCGCCCGAGACGCCGGTGTAGGAACCACCGCGCAGCCACTGCCCCTCGCACTGGGCACGGACGACCGGGGCAATGGCAAGCGAGACGAGCGACGCGGCAAGGAGAGAGGTCTTGATCACGGTCGGCTCCTGGCGGTCTTGGCTTCCTGGTTCAACGCTGAGGGTTCAGCAGCCCGTCTGCACACCCTGCAGCCACGCGGAGATGAATCCAAAGATGTCGGCGGGCTCGACGGTCCCGTTGCGGTCAAAGTCGCCGGCGAGTGTGCCGGCGTGCAGGCTGGCAAGCCACACCTGGATGAACGCGGCGATGTCGGTCGGCTCGATCGCCCCGTTGCAGTCCGTGTCCGCCATGCAGACCGTAACAACCGCGGCGGCGCTGACGGCCGAGCCGCAGGTGTTCTGCACATGGCAGGTGTAGGAGGCGGAGTCAGCGGCACTCAGGTTTGAGACCCGCAGCGTCGCGGTCGCGGACCCGGCAACGAGTGAACCAGACTGGGTCAGACCGTCGACGAGGGGCTGGCCATTGCGGCTCCAGCGGTACGTGAGACCGGGGTAGCCCGAAGCGGGCGAGACCGTGAGGACAGCGGACGAGTTGGGACACGCATGCGGAACACCGACGGGCTGTACGGCGATCCAAGGGATGTTGGTCTCGGTCCAGCGGGCGAAGTAGCGGGCCGTGGTTGAGCCCGACGAAATGTAGTCGGTAGCAACGAGGAGCTCGTCGCGGTCGGCGGCGAGCGCGTACACATAGCTGGAGTGATAGATGCCGTTGCCAACGGCCCGCCACCGCGAACCGTTCCAGCCGGCGAGCGACTCAACCGCGACCTCGCCCGCCTTGGTGAAGATCCCGCCGACGACGAGTTCACCGCGAAGGATCGTCGCTGCCAACGCGGAGCAGTACGATGTGCTGGTCAGGCCGTTGCCAAGCGGATGCCACGACTCTCCGTCCCAGCGTGCGATGGAGTTCAGCGCGGCGCCGCTGGTAGAGCCAAATGACCCGCAGGCCACAAGGTCTCCGTTGTACTCGATAAGCGCTCGCACCCGCCCCGAGATGGTGCCTGCGAGGGGATGCCACTCGGAACCAGTCCACGCCAAGACCCCGAATGTTCCGCCAACGATCAGCTCGCCGCGGAACTCGAGCAGAGCATCAACCTCGTACACGGAACTGATTCCAATGCCCTGCCACTGAGTGCCATCCCACCGGCGGAGGCGTCCATCTATGGGGCCGCTGAGCGAACCCCCTGCGTAGATGCTGCCCTGGAAGCTGGCCAAAGCATTGACCCTCTGATAGCCAGCCGGGAAGAAGCTCGTGGCCCGCCACTCGGAGCCATCCCAGTGCGCGACATTCTCTCGAAAATCCCCGCCCGCGAAGAGTTCGCCGCCGTGGGCGACCATGGCATAGATGGAAGATGCGCCATAGCAAGAGGAACTGCAGCCGAGAGCAGGTGTCCCGATAGGCACGAATGAAACGCCGTTCCACCTGAGGGGCGCATTGGGCACGTTGCCCCTGTATGCGGTCGAACACGGCGGCGCAGAACCTGCATAAGTCATTCCGTCAACGCTGTAGAACGACAGGACTGGGTAGGTGATCCCCTCCGCAAAGTCCGACCATGACTGGCCATCAAAGGATGCCATGTGACGGGAGGGAACACCCCCGAGACCGGAGAAGCCACCGACGGCCACGAGCTTGTCGCCGACTAGCCCGAGCGAAACGCCACCGGGAGTGTCGGAAGCCACCGTGACCCAACTCCCTTCCCATCGCTGGACCATGCTGACCGTGATGTCCATATGGCACGAGTAGGAGTGATAAGGGGACCCTCCCGCCCGGTAGAGGTTGCCTTGATAGATGGCGAGTGCCGAACCACGTGTGCTCGTCGACATCGCCGTCCATTGTTGACCGTTCCAGCGAGCCGCATTGGAGGCGACAATCGGACCAGCGTGCGAGAAGTTCCCGATCACGATCAGGTCGCCCTCATAGACCGCAAGCGAGTACACACCGGCGAGGCCCTGCATGTAGTCCACCTGCCGAACTCCGTCGCCAACCGGCTCCCACCGGCCGCCGGGGTTCCAACGAACGATGTTGTTGTACTGGTTGGCCCCGATCGTCTGAAACACCCCTGCGAGTATCGGTTGTCCTTGGTAGATCGCAATCCCGTACACTGATGCGCCCGGCAACGGATCCGCAAGCGACACCCACTGATCGCCCTCCCAACGGAAGAACCCCAGGCTGCCCCCCGCGTAGAGCCGCTCTCCCTCAACCCGGAGGACCATTGCCGGGCTGCCAAGCTCGCCGGTGAATCCCGGCGGCGGCGTGAACCGGTGCCATGCGCCGTCCCATATCGCGCACCCCTGCGAGGGCACGCCACCGGCAGCACTGAAGTACCCAAGCACGATGACCTTGCCATTGAACTCAACCATGGACCGCACCGGAGCGAAGGGCTCCGGGCTTGTCACGGACCCAATCCCCGTCCCCATCGGCAGGAACCGCTGGCCGTCCCACATCGCGATGTTGACAGCGGCAGTCTTGCCGATGCCGTTGAAGAACCCGGCGAAGACGGCGTTCGTTGGAAGCGGGCCGGGGCCGTCAGGGTCCCACCCAGCCGCATGCGAGACGTAGGAGCCGCCGTAGCTGTTGGAGGCGCCCCAGCCTCCGCCGAGAGACCCGCCCGGAATCCACCGACCGTTGCACTGCGCATTCGCCGCCGCGGCAACCGCGACGGCTGCGACGGCACCGGCAATCAAGCGGCTGAGCATTGATTGTTCCAAGATTGTCTTGCGAGAGGTTCGGTCAGACCGGAAGCCCGAGTGGACTATTACATTGTGCCACGAATCGGCCGCCCTGTAAAGCGGTGATCACCCAAGTGGAAAGAACACCTCCACCCTCCACCCCCGGGGGGGCAATCCCCCGCGTCCACCACATGGCATGGCACACCGCACCGCGGCCCGAACGGCCGCAGGGCCGCCCCGCCCTGCTCTGTAAAGAACTGGTTGCCCGGGGGCGCCGGCTACGCCCCAATCAGTTCGTGGTCGTCCTTCGCCTGCTTGCGCGGATCCGTCTTCGCGATGATCTTGCTGACACCGTGCTGGTTGAAGCCCTTGTAGCCGTCGTTGCGTTCGAGGTTCTCAAGGTGCGAGCCGATGGCCCCCTGAGCGCGGAACTGCGACGCGAGCGCCGGCGTCACCAACTGCTGCGCCAGGAGCCGATCGATTCGATCATCGGCAACCTTCCACCGCTCCCCGACCGTAAACGCCTGGCGCAGAAACTCAAAGTTCGTAAACGGTTCCATCGTCTCGATGTGAGCAGCCTCGAGCTGCGCCCGGAGCGAATCGAAGTCGAACTGGCATTCAAGGTGGTGCATCCCGGCCTGCAGCATCGCCTCGCCGTGGAGACCGCACCAGAGGCCGACCGTGCCAAGCTCGGAGCGAGCGGGGAGCCCCTCGTGCGCAAAGTCGCCGCGGACCTCGTCCGGAGAAAGATCGACGTCGGCAAAGATCGTGATGTTGCAAGCCGGCTGCTCGAGAACTTGGGCCCCCCACCCGGCCTCCTCGCCCGCGTAGAACCGCTCGCGGCAGCGGAACCCCAGCCGCTCCAGGACGCGGATGAGGCGGGGGAAGCAGTGACGCGAGGATCGGTAGGTGTGGTGGTCGTGGTTGGCCCAGCCCAGACCGAGCTTGTCCTGGCGGGCCTTCTGGATCTGGGCGGCCCGATTGCGGCGCTGCCAGTACTGCCGCTCCGCAGCAAAAAACAGGTCGCACGAGAGATCAACACCCAGGTCGGCGATGGAGGACTCGACCAACTGATCGATGTGGTCGTACCCAATCTCGTCGTCGGCCCAGTCCCGCGTGCGGCGGCGGAACGCCTCGCGGTGCTTGAGGATCTTGACGACCTTGGCCTCCTCGACCTCGGGAACGGTGTAGCCGCGGTAGCCATGGCGTTCGACGATCAGGAGAACCGCACCCTTGGCCCGGAAGGCAAGGGCGCGCCGCAGCTGCGCCATCGGCTCGCCCTCGATCGGGTGCTCGTCCGTGATGTTGTGGGCCGCCAGGAAGTCAACCACCGAGTCCGCCTTGATCGCAACACGGGTAACGGCGTTGGAATCAAGAACGACCTGCGGGAAGATGCCGCCGTCATGCACATAGCAGTCCGGGGCGCCGGGGGCGGCACGACGGATAAAGCCCGCGGCCGTGAGGCTGGCGCGAAGCTCGGGAGTGCGGTGAACCTGGATGTAATCGATCCAGTCGACAAAGCGGGTGCCGGACTCGTGCTTCATGCGCCGAGCGAGCTCGGCCGAGCTGGGACAGGCCTTGAGGAACTCGTCGACAATCGCGTTGATGAGAGCCTGGGCCTGGGGCTGCGGCTTCCACTGGAACTGCTCGAGCGGATCGGTCTTGGAAACCGGGGCGGACGGACCAGCGGTGGCGGCTTTGGCGGACATGAAAACCACTCTCCTTGCCCCCCCCGCTCCCGCCGCAGCGCGGCGCACATCACCCACAGGGTAGGGCCCGGCAGGTCGACCAGTGCCGCGGGGGCCGGTTCACCCCCCGGGGTTGGTGACCTGGAAGTCGGCGTAGACCTGCTGGCCCTTGACCGTGCAGCCGAGTTCCTCGAGCCAGACGGCCACCTCGGTGTTGCACGTGTGGGCGGACCAGTAGGACGTGTCGGACTTGACGTACACCCATCCCGTAGGCGCATGGAAGATCAGTTCGTCTTCCCGCTTCCGGTAGGCCTCATCCAGCTTCGCGATCAGCCGGTCGACATCCTGCTTGGACACCCTGACGTTGTAGACCACATCCGCAGTGGTCTGCATGCGGATGGTCATCTCGTTGAGCGGCCCTGGCCATTCCTTGACGCACAGGGTCCCCTGCGATGGAGAAGTCAGGATCGGGAAGACGTTGAGCCACGTGTTCCACTTGAGCGCCTCCCACGTCCACGACGAGAAGGCGAACTCGGTCACCCGGTCATTGTCCCGCGGGACCATCAGGCTGGAGTGCTTCCCGTAATCAACGATGTACACCGAGACCGGGTCGTGTGGATTCTTCGGCGGCACAACGGTCGTGGCGCACCCGCCGGCCGCGACCGCAAGGAACACCAACGCACCAACCCCGGCCATCCGAACGGATAACGAGTGAAGCGGGCGAGCAACGGTCGATTCGGTCCCTGGCATTTTGCTGGATGCTCCTGAGCGCGCGGCTCAGGCATGGTATCGCGACGATCCGATCGCACTCCCCAAAAACGGCGACGGGCTCTTCATCCGGCAGCGCGTCAAGTCGCCGGATGTTGAGCCGCGTGCGCCGCGTGTGGTTCCCGGAGCTTTCGCTCGGGAGGAGATCAGGACTGCTCCCATATAGACGGGGCTGATCCCACCGGTGTGACGTAACTTCCGAAAAAATCAGGGACTGTGGAAAAACCCGCCGGGGATGACACCAGGACACCCGGTTCGGGCTCCAGGCGGTACCCTCTCCGCATGGGACGAGAACTCCGCCGGATCTGTGTCTTCTGCGGCGCCAACTCGGGCCGGCGGGAAGTGTTCGCCGACGCCGCAAGGGATCTCGGCGCCACCCTCGTGAAACGGAGGATCGAGTTGGTATACGGCGGCGGACACGTCGGCCTGATGGGGATCGTGGCCAATTCCGCCCTGTCGCACGGAGGCCAGGCCATCGGGGTCATCCCGAGGCTCCTGCTCGACAAGGAGCTCGGGCACCAGAAACTCACTCGCCAGATCGTCGTGGAGTCCATGCACGAGCGCAAGGCGACGATGGCAAGCCTGTCCGACGGGTTCATCACCCTGCCCGGCGGTATGGGCACGTTTGAGGAAACCTTCGAAGTGCTGACCTGGGCGCAGCTTGGTATTCACGCCAAGCCCTGTGGGCTCCTGAACGTCGATGGATTCTTCGACCCCCTGCTCGCGTTCCTCGATCACGCGGTGGCCGAGGGCTTCTACCAGCGGGTGCACCGCGACTTGTTGCTCTCCGACACCGACCCCTCTCGCCTGCTGGATCGAATGGCCGCCTTCGAGCCGCCGCGGGAAATGCCGATCGGGAGCTTCCTCGGGCCCAGGCACACCTGACCGAATCAGCCTCGCCGCCGGCGGCATCCGAACAGCCCAGCCACACCGAATAGGACGCCGGCCGCCGGCGCGGGCACAATGCCGACGTTGTCGATATCAACCGTGAGCGGAGCGGACTGCCCCGCTAGGCCGGCATCAACCATCAAACCAAACTGCAGGCGGGCGACCGACGCAAATGTGCCTGCGAAGGTCGTCCCCTCATAGATGAACGGCGTCGCCGGGTTGATCGCTACCGAAAGCGTGGTCCACTCGTTCGGTTGCACCGCCGTCGGCAAAACCGCCACTGCTCCAGGGCCCGCGGCCGGCGCAAAGCGGGTATAAAAAGTCACCGGCACGGGCCCGTTGTGGCGGAGTGAAAACGTCAGTTCCGTCACCCCCGAGGCCAGCCAGTCGCCCACGAACGCGTTGTTCGAAGAGTTGAAGTTGCTCTGTGCGCGGAACAGCAGGGGTTGATCCCCGACTATGGCAGATGCGAGGGATACATCGGTGCTGCCGTAAGCGGATCCGTCCGGCCCGCCCGAGGGGAAGTAGTTCAAAGGGGTCAGAACCGAACCCACGCTCCAGTTGTTCGCGGCGGAGTTGAACGGCTCAGTGAACGGGTTGATGACCGCCTGGGCGGAGCCCGCCAAGGCAAGAGCAGCAACGAGAGCGGCGGCGGTGGTGGCATTCATGGACATCGGGATCTCCTTTTACCCACTCCGTTTGGGGGGACCGGAGGGGGACACAATGTATTCTTGTTGAGACTGAGTTTCAACAACGGTCGAGATTCTGGCCAAAATGCTGCGCCGGGGCAGCTTCGGGGGCGTTTCCTACGATCGCACCGTGAAGCACCCGCCCTTCCACATCTTTGAGTTCACACCCGAGTCGCTTGGCGTTTGGTGCAAGGACCGGGGAATGCAGGCCTTCCGGGGGAAGCAGATCCTCGAGTGGGTATACGAACGGGGCGTCGTCGACGCGGGCCAGATGTCGAATCTGTCGAAGCGGGACCGGGAAGTACTCGCCACGGAGATGCGATTCCTCTCCGGCACGGTGCTCTCGCAGCAGACCGCCACGGACGGAACCCAGAAGCTGCTGGTGCAGTGGGATGACGGGAGCGCAGGCACTCCGTCCTCGCTCCCGCAACTCCCGTCGCCGGACCCAGCAAGGCAGACCGAGTGCGTGATGATCCCCGCGACCGGTGACGACGGCGAGGTGAGCCGGCGGACGGCGTGCATCTCCTCGCAGGTAGGGTGTCCTGTGGGGTGCCGGTTCTGTGCCTCTGGGCAGGGAGGACTCGACGGCAACCTCTCCGCCGGACGGATCGTGGAGCAGGTCTGGCGACTCGGCCGCCTGCCCGGCGTTGGACGCATCTCCAACGTGGTATTCATGGGGATGGGCGAGCCGCTGAGCAACTTCGGCCCCGTGATGAACGCGGTGCGGACCCTGGCCTCCGCCTGGGCGACGGGCATCTCGGCCCGCAAGATCACGATCTCGACGGTGGGACTGCCCAAGGCGATCGAACGCCTCGCCGAGCAACTCGAACTCCCCGTAACACTCGCCCTCTCGCTGCACGCTCCGAACGACGAACTCCGTCGGAGGCTGATCCCGTGGGCGGAGTACTCCACCATCAAGGAACTGCTCGCCTCCTGCCAGAGGTGGTTTGAGAAGACGGGGCGCGAGATCACGCTGGAATACACGCTGCTGCGCGGCGTCAACGACCGGCCGGAGCACGCGAGGGAACTGTCACGCCTCGCCAAGTCACTCCGTGCAAACATCAACCTCATCCGGTACAACGAGGTGCCGGGGCTCGGCCTCGACGGCGGCGAGTTCCGCCGCCCTCACGATGAAGACGTGCTCGCCTTCCAGATGATCCTGCGCGACCAGCACGTGAACACCCACATCCGCCGCAGCCGGGGCAGGGATATCGCCGCGGCGTGCGGGCAGTTGCGGCACGAGGCCGCGGAGCGGGAGAAGCGACCTGCCTGACCTCGGCGCCAGCCCGGGCCAGGAAGCCTCCGCCAGCGTCAACGGGGCGACGGGCGGTGCAGCGCCGGCGTGGGACGGATGGGGCCGTGAGTTCCACCCGTTTACCGACGTGCACGCGGCGGCGCTCGTGTGCACAGTGATCGCCATCACGGGCGTCGTGTGGATCGGATGGAAGACGGCGCGGGCGTCCGCTCGCCCCGAGCGCGCGGACCCCCCCGGCCGCCTTCTGGGCGCGCTGGCACTGGCGTACTGGATCGCGCTGATCGCGTGGTGGCTCATCCCCTCGCGGTTCGATCCAAGCCGGTCGCTGCCGCTGCACTACTGCGATGTCGCGGGGCTGGTGGCCGCGGCAGCGCTGCTCACCGGGCGAAGATGGGTCACCTCGCTGCTGTACTTCTGGGCCATCCCCCTGTGCACGCAGGCGTTCGTGACGCCCGTGGTACGCCTGGGCCCCGCATTCGCGGAGTTCTGGATCTTCTGGGAAAGCCACACGCTGATCGTCGGCTCGGCCGTCTACGCGGTCGTCGTGCGCGGCTTCCGGCCGGAGTTCAGGGACCTGCGGACCGCATGGCTCATCAGCGTCGCCTACGCAGCCGCGATCTTCACGCTCGATGCGTTCACGGGATGGAACTACGCGTACCTCGGTCCGGGGGCAGAGGGCGCAGGGACGCTCGTGGACGTCCTCGGACCCTGGCCGGCACGGGCCGCCGTGATCGTGCTGATCGCGTCGGCCGCCATGGTGCTGGCATGGGTTCCCTGGTGGATGTTCACGGGGCCCGGGACGCCGAGCCTGGAACGCTAGCAGCACTCCCCCCACTCACTCGCCCATCAGCCCACCGGCGGCGCGATCGCCACGCCATTAGACTGCCACCACGATGATCGCACTGTGCATGCTGCTGGCCGGGATCGCCTTCGTGATCGCCTTGCCGATGACGCTGCTCGCTCGTTCCCTCGGCCGGCGGCTCAACGCGATGGACTCGCCCGGCGTCGCCGGACAGGTGAAGATGTCGCCGCGGCGCGTACCGAACACCGGCGGGATCGGACTGTTCTGGGGCGTGGCGGCCCCATTCCTGGGAATCATCGCTCTTGCAAAGCTGGGCGAGGCGGGCTTCATCACCAGGATGGTGCCGGAACTCGCCAGGCACCTCCCCGGGCTGGTGGAATCCTCCGGGCACGCGCTCGTGCTGCTCGGGGGACTGCTCGTGCTCCACGTGATGGGTCTGGTCGACGACCGCCGCCCGATGGGGCCGTGGGTGAAGCTGGGCGTCATGGTCGGCGTGTCGCTCGCGGTCATCATCGAGACCAAGACGCGGCTGCTGACGCTCCTGGACGGCCCCGCTCACGGACCGTGGGCGTCGTACGCCGTAACGGTGATCTGGTTTGTCGTGGTGACGAACGCGATGAACTTCCTGGACAACATGGACGGCCTGTCGGCTGGCGTCGGCGCCATTGCGTCCGGGTTCTTCCTGACGGCGGCCCTCGTCAACGAGCAGTGGTTCGTAGCCGCGGCGCTGGCGGTGCTGCTGGGATCGTTGCTCGGGTTCTTGTGGTTCAACTTCCCCAGACGCGGCGGAGCGACAATCTTCATGGGCGACGGGGGATCCCTGGTCTTGGGGTTCCTGCTCGCATTCCTGACCGCTCGAACAACCTACTACTCGCCCAAACTCGGCGGCGGGTGGTACGCGGTGTTCATGCCGCTCGTCGTGCTGGCGATCCCGCTCTACGACTTCGTGACGGTGACGGCCATCCGCCTCTCAAAGGGCCGCTCGCCCTTTGTCGGAGATCTCAACCACCTGTCGCACCGGCTTGTGCGCCGCGGCCTGTCCCGGCGCGACGCCGTGCTGGTGATCTATGCCCTGACCGCGGTCACCGCCATCGGGGGAGTCTCATTGGGAGGGCTGAGCGGCTGGCAGGCCGTGCTCGTGGCCGTCCAGACCCTGCTCGTGCTGGCCGTGATCGCTCTGGTGGAGTGGGCGAGCGCGAAGCAGGCCGGCGAGCCCAACGGTGACGGCCGATGAGCGCATCCGCTCCACCGTCACCGGCCTCGGATACCGCGGCAGCGTGCCTTAAGTGGGTGTCCTTGGCCCTCATGCTCGGGTGCATAACGGCTCGGGCACTCGTGGTCACGAGCGAACTGCCCTACTGGGACCTGGACCCGCTCCGGTTCGTGGTGCCGATGACCGGGATCGGCCCGGCGGGATCGATGTGGTTCGACACAGCGATCATCGGCGGCGCGGCGCTGGCGCTGCTCGGGGTCGGGCTGGCACGGGAGCGTGTTCATGGCTGGATGCTCCTCGCGGCGGGAGCTGGGATCGTTCCGGCGCTCTGGCATGGATTCCTCACGCACGGTCCGGCGCTTCAGGATCAGCGCATCGGCATGGCATGGGTCGCGGCAATCTGCTCGGGCGTAGCGGTGGCCCACTTGTGCCGCGATGAACGCCTGCGACGGGTGACCGCGGCCGTGCTGCTGGGCGTGGTGGCGGCACTGGCAGTAAGGGGACTGCAGCAGTGGTTCATCGAGCACCCTGCGACCGTCGCGGACTTCCGGCGCAACCGCCGGCAAATCCTGGAGGGTCATGGCTGGGCGGAATCCTCCGCCAGCGCTCTGTCCTACGAGCGGCGCCTTCTGCAGCGCGAAGCGACCGGGTGGTTTGCCCTGGCGAACGTGTACGCGACCCTCGCCGCGACGGCGGCGGTAGCCTTCACCGGGCTTGTAGCGCTGACGTGGCGGACAGCACCGGGGCACCGGAGCGTCCTGCTGGTCTTGGCCGGGCTCGCCGGGTCGCTGCTCGGCGTCGTACTCGCCGGTTCGAAGGGCGGGTACGCAGGGCTGCTCGCCGGCCTCGCCGTCCTCGTCCTCCTGGTGGCGGTGTGCGGACGCAGCGGGAGCGGGCCGCCCTCCGGCCGCTCGCGGCTGCGGCGTCTCGTCCCGTGTATCGCCGTGTTCGCCTTCCTGGCGCCGCTGGCCGGGCTGATCACGCGCGGGCAGTTCGCTGGCTGGACCGGGGAAAAGAGCCTCCTGTTCCGGTGGTTCTACCTCGAGGCCGCGGCGAAGATCGTTTGGGAGCACCTGCCGCTCGGGGTGGGCCCCGATGGATTCCAGGGCGCGTACCTGCTCGCCAAGCCGCCGCTCTCGCCCGAGGACGTGCGGAGCCCGCACGCGATCATGCTTGATTGGGTCGCGACGCTGGGCATCGGGGGCCTGGCCTGGTGCGGTCTCGCCGTGTGGTGGCTGTGGTCGGGCCTGCGCCGCGCCGCCGAGAGCAGCGATTCCGGCGCCATCCACGCCAACAACTCAGGCCGAGCGGAGTGGCGCTTCATCGGGCTCGTCGTCGCCGGGGCGACCATCGCCTGCGTGGCGATCGATCGGATGCTCCTGACGCCCGACATGGCGGCGGTGCGGATCGTCATGATGGGACTGTGGATCGCCGTGGCTGTCGGCGTCGCGTTGCGGAGCGCCGAGAAAGCCCTCGCGGTCTCGCTCGCCGCGGCCGGGGTGACGCTCGGCCTGCTCATCCAGATCGATGTCGCTGCAAGCTGGCCCGCGTCCTGCGCCCTGGTGACGGCAGTCCTCGCCTCAAGCGCGATGTCCTGGCGACATCGCGTCGCGCCCGCGCGCCCCGCCGGGGGAATCGTGGCGGCGGTGATCATGCTGGTCCTGGCCGGGTTCGTCGCCGTACACGGCGCGCTTCCAGCGACACACTGGACCTCCCACCTCCGCACCGCGGCGAGATTCGTCGCGCCGGCGACCGAGTTCAGCCAGCGATGGGACGAGGCCGCCGCGAAGACGTCCCCTGCCGACCGGGATGCAGCGCTCCGGGCGCTCGCCGCGGACGTCGCCGCCCTTACCGGCTCTCCGATGGCGACCGACGCCCAGTCGCTCCGGCTGGCGTTGGACAGTGTCTACACCAAGTCGCTCGCCGACGCCTTCGATGAACTCCTCGCCGCGGGCGCGATCGAGCCGGGGGAGTGGCGTACGCGCCGCGAAGCGTCGCGCTTGGCGATAGCGATCGCGGCGCGCCTGGTGCAGGTTGGAGACGCCCGCGAGGGCGCCCTGTGGCTCGAGAAGGCGGTTCGTGTCGCCACCCCCGAGGACGCCGCGACCGCCCGGACCGCGATGCTGACCTGGCTGGCCGTCGTGCTCGAAACGGCCCACGACCTGAACCACCTGGACCAGGCCCGTGAACGCGCCGCGGCGGCCCTGGAGTCAGCGCTCGCCCGCGACCCGTACAACCTGGAGGCTGCGAACCGGCTGGCCCACGTCTACGACCGCCTTGGCGACAACGCCAAACGCGGCTCCTGGGCACGGCGGGCGCTCGAACTCGACGGACAGACCGTCCTGGATCCCGGCATCCGTGGGCTCCGCGAGAACGACCGAACAGATCTCCGACGGTGGGCCGCCGAACCTTGAAACCCCCCTCGTGGTGGCTACGATCCGCCCACGCGGGAGGGCGGTGCATTTTTGGGGATGCGTCAGGCCTCCCCGCCCCTGAATCGCCGCAAGAACCGGGCTGGAACCGGCGGCAGCATACCGGGGTGCCAGCGGTAGGTGTATCCCCATCCGGCAGGATGGAAACGGACGAGTCCGAAGGAAAGAACGATCATGGCCACCGAACTCAGCCACATCCGCAACATCGGCATCTGCGCCCACATCGACGCGGGCAAGACCACGGTCTCTGAACGCATCCTGTACTACACGGGCAAGAACTACAAGATGGGCGAGGTCCACGAGGGCACCGCCACCATGGACTTCCTGCAGGACGAGCAGGAGCGCGGCATCACCATCCAGGCCGCCGCGACGACCTGCCCCTGGACCAAGGGCGGCGTCGACTACAAGATCAACCTCATCGATACCCCCGGACACGTCGACTTCACCATCGAGGTGGAGCGCTCGCTGCGCGTGCTCGACGGCGCCGTCGCGGTGTTCGACGGCAAGGAAGGCGTCGAGGCGCAGTCCGAGACCGTGTGGCGTCAGGCCGACCGCTACCACGTCCCCCGCCTCTGCTTCGTGAACAAGATGGACAAGCTCGGGGCCGACTTCGACTTCTCCTTCAACACGATCAAGGAGCGGCTGGGCGCCAACGCCATCGCGATCCAGTACCCCATCGGCAAGGGCAACCAGCTCGAAGGCATCATCGACCTGATCACTATGCGAGCCTTCTACTACGACGCCGACGAGAAGGGCGCCGTCATCACCGAGAAGGACATCCCCGAAGAGTGGCTGGACACCGCCAAGAAGTGGCACCACATCCTGGTCGAGAAGGCCTCCGAGCAGGACGAAGCCCTCACCGAGAAGTACCTGACGGACGAGTCCTCCGTCACCGCCGACGAGATCCGCGCGGCCCTCCGCAAGGGCACGATCGCCGAGAAGTGCTTCCCCGTCCTCTGCGGCGCCGCCCTTCGAAACATCGGCGTGCAGAAGGTCCTCGATGCCGTCGTCGATTTCCTCCCCGCGCCCGACGAGGTGCCCGAGGTCCAGGGCGTCGACCCCCGCGACAAGGACAGGAAGCTCACCCGCCCGCACGACGACAAGGCCCCCTTCTCCGCCCTCGTCTTCAAGGTCGTCTCCGACCTGCACGGCGACCTCACCTACCTCCGCGTCTACTCCGGCACGCTCAAGAAGGGCGACCGCGTCGTCAACCCCGGCAACGGCAAGCGAGAGATCGCCTCCCGCATGTTCGAGATGCACGCCAACAACCGCCTGCCGATCGACGAGATCACCACCGGCAGCATCGTGGCGATCGTCGGCATCAAGGACTCCTACACCGGCGACACCCTGTGCGACCCCGAGAACGAGATCCTGCTCGAACGCATGACCTTCCCCGAGCCCGTCATCTCGATGTCCATCGAGCCCAAGACCTCCGACGACAAGCGCAAGCTCTCCGAGGCCCTCCAGGTCATCCGCCGCGAGGACCCCTCCTTCCGCTCCCACTTTGATGAAGAGACCGGCCAGACCATCATCTCCGGCATGGGCGAGCTCCACCTCGACATCATCAAGACCAAGCTCGTCCGCGATATGAAGATCGGCGTCGACGTCGGCAAGCCCCGCGTCTCCTACCGCGAGACCATCACCAAGAAGGCCGAGTACATCCGCGGCAAGTTCGTCAAGCAGACCGGCGGTCGCGGCCAGTTCGGCGATGCCACCGTCACCATCGAGCCCTTCACCGCCGCCCAGGCCCAGGCCGAGGAGCTTGATTTCGAGGACAACCTCGCCTTCGAGAACAAGATCGTCGGCGGCGCCATCCCGAAGGAGTTCATCCCCTCCGTCGAGTACGGAGTCCGCCAGACCGCCAAGACGGGCTGCTTCGCCGGCTACCCCATGATCAACGTCCGCGTCCTGCTCGTCGACGGCTCGTACCACGCGGTCGACTCGTCCCAGGTCGCCTTCGAGCAGGCCGGCCGCCTCGCCCTCCAGGAGGCCGTCAAGGCCGCCGGCCCCGTCCTCCTCGAGCCCATCATGAAGGTCGTCATCACCTGCCCCGACGACTACCTCGGCAACGTCACCGGCGACGTCTCCTCCCGCCGCGGGATGATCGTCGACACCGAGGACCGCGGCAACGTCAAGATGATCACCGCCGAGGTCCCCCTCTCCGAGATGTTCGGCTACACCACCGCCCTCCGCGGCATGTCCCAGGGCCGCGCCTCCAACACGATGGAGTTCCTCGAGTACCGCCAGATGCCGACCAACCTGATGAAGGAAGTCATCGAGAAGGACTGACCTGCCGCCCTTTGGCCCGAGGCCGCCCCGAGCAGCCTTTATCGGCCGCCCCGGGCCCGGCGCCAGGCGTCATAAGCAGGCCCTATCGCTGGATTTGCGTGCAGCGGCCCTTGCCGCTCCCGCCCCAAGGGATTAGGCTGTTGGTCTCGCCGCGAGGGTTCCGCCGGGTCAGGCGGAGAGTGTCGCCCGCGCGGCTCGACGGGAATCCGCGCATGCCTCACCGGTACCAGACCGTCCTGCTCTTCGGCGCCCCCGGCGCCGGCAAGGGAACCCAGGGCAAGATCCTCGGCCAGGTGCCCGGGTTCTTCCACCTCTCCTGCGGCGAGGTCTTCCGCGCCCTGGACATGTCCACCGAACTCGGCAAGACCTTCTACGAGTTCTCCTCCCGCGGCGAACTGGTGCCCGACGACGTCACCGTCAAGATGTGGCACCAGAACATCCACGCCCAGACCGTCCTCTCCCGCTACAAGCCCATGCAGGACCTGCTGGTGCTCGACGGCATCCCGCGCAACGCCTCCCAGGCCCGCCTGATGGACAAGCACATCAAGGTGCTCAAGATCATCCACCTCGTCTGCCCCAACAAGGACGAGATGATCAAGCGCCTCCGCCGCCGCGCCCTCAAGGAAAACCGCATCGACGACGCCAAGGAAGAGGTCATCCGCAAGCGCTGGCAGGTGTACGAGGACGAGACCTACCCCGTCCTCGAGTACTACCCGAAGAAGATCATCGCCGAGGTCAGCGCCATGGGCTCCCCCGCCCGCGTGCTCCAGCACGTCCTCGAACACGTCGTGCCCGTGCAGGAATCCCACTTCACGAACCCCGTGACCGGCGAGCCCAACGAGCCGGACGGCACCAACGCCGGCGAGAACGGCGCCGAGCCCGCCGCCGATCTCTCGGCCCGGAAGACCCGGTCGCGAGTCTGACCCCCGCCCGCCCCGGGCGCCTCACAGCACCCCCGCCAGCCCCATGCAGCGGCGCCACGCGCTCACCTGCCCCAGGTGCATCATCACGTGCGCCCCAAGCACAAAGTTCGCCGCGGCCCCGATCGTCGGGAACAACTCCCTCGCGCGCCCCTCCGCCGGATTGGGCTGCGCGAACAGCGCCGGATCAACCGACGGAATCGCCTCGATCGCCTTGCGGGTTCCACGCATGAAGTGCGAGGTGATCGACTCCATGTCCGGGTAGATCTTCCCTTCCGGATCATCCCGGCACTCCGCGCCCGCCTTGAACAACTCCTCAAAGCGCGCCGGGTGCGGCACGCGGTCCGCATCGCGCCCGATCATCGTCATCAGCCTCGCCGGATAGAGCGAGAGGTGCCCATACACGAACGCCGGATGGTTCGTCGTCACCAGCGCCCCGCCGGGAGAGGGCTGGCGGGCGAACATCTCGGGGGTGATGCCGGCCAGGAGCTTCTCGGCATAACCGATCGCGAGCTTGGCCGGGGGGAGCATGAAGTCTGAGATCGCGGTCATGGTCGGCTCCTTGGAGTCACGATTGATTGAATACGGATCAGCAAGCACGGAATCACGTACGCCGCTCCCGCAGCCCGCCGCGCCGGAACTTCCGCCGCACGGCCCCGTCAGACGCCCACGAACTTCGCATAGATCGATCGGGCGACCTCCGGGCGGGTCGTTCCCGAGACGATAGCGCGGCCATCGGGGAACAGCGTCAGTTCAAGGCCCGTGTTCGACTCGTCATCGATCCCGGCCTCATCGCCTTCCTCGCCGGCCGCCGCCCCCTCAACCGATGAGAGCCGCCCCCGTAGCATCAGCGGCGTCACGGTGAAACGCCCATGCGCCGCAAGCCTCGCGGCGACCGACTCAAGATCAAGCCGCCGCGTGATCAGCTCGAGCGGCGGATTCACCTGCACGCTGTTGCGGCCGCACAGCACGGTCGTGTCGACGTTCGTCCGCCCCTCCAGGTGGTCGAACCTCCGCTCGCCACAGCACGGGCACGACTCGGCCCTTGCCCCCGCCACGTCGATCTGCTGCACGCGCGACGCCGCCAGGTCGATGCGGAGCAACGTCGTGCTGACCAGGTCAGCACGCCCGGCGAGGATCTTGATCGCCTCCGCGGCCTGCCACGCCGCCACCATCGCCGTCACAGGCCCCAGCACGCCCGCCGTATCACACGTCGCTGTGTCGCCCGGCTGCGGCGGCGTCTCGACGATGCACCGCAGGCACGGCGACCGCCCCGGCATCACCGTCATCGACGTGGCCGTCGTCCCGACCGCGCCCGCGTACACCAGCGGAATCGAGTGCTTCACCGCCAGGTCGTTCATCAGCAATCGCGTCTGGAAGTTGTCCGTGCCGTCAAGCAGCACCGCAACCCCGCCCGATCCCAGCGCCAACTCCTCCGCGCTCCGCCACGAAAAGTCCGCGACCACAGGGCGGATGCCGACCACCGAGTTGACCGCCCGCAGCCTCCCCGCTGCGGCCTCGGCCTTCGGAACCCCCCCTCGCGCGTCCGACTCGTCGAAGAGCGTCTGCCGCTGCAGGTTCGTGACCTCGACCAGGTCGCGGTCGACCAGCGTCAACCTGCCAACCCCCGCGCGGACCAGCAGATCCGCGATCACCGTCCCCAGCGCGCCGCAACCAACCAGCAGCGCATGCGCCGCGGCAAGACGCGCCTGCCCCTCGTCCCCGATCATGGGCACAAGAGCCTGGCGGTGATATCGGGAGTGTGGCGCGGTCACCCTGGACTCTATCCGCCGCAGATGAGCCACGAAGAGGAGTCTCTATGAAGGCGTGCAGGATTCCCGTGCAGACCAATCGCCTCGCGGCCGCCGGACGATCGTATCTCACTCCGCCGGACGCCCAGTCTCCTGGGCGGGTCGCTCCGTCGAACTGTGCGCCGCCACAATACGCCATGTGCTCCCATGGCGTTCGACCAGCATTGCAACAGCGCCGCTGAACGCGGCGACAACCACCCCGCCCTGCCGGATCTCAGTACGAGTGAGCATGTCCGTCCACGCAATGTCGCGAGTGACCGGAATGACTCTCACCTCCACAAGCTCATGCCCGAACGTCAAAGTGGGAGGAAATCTCTGCAGTCCATCGATCACCGCGTCCGCCGATTGGTAGCGCGCCGTCCCATCCTCATACCACGTAAAGCGATCGTCCTCGACGAGAATGGAACGGACAGCCTGCTGATCCCTCGCCTCGAAGGCCGACACCCATTTCTCCAAGAACGCCTTGATATCAGTCTGGATGGCGAGTTGCTCGGCCGGCGAAAGGCGCGCCGGCTCGTGAGTCGCCGTGCACCCCAGCACCGCAGCGATTCCGATCGCGAGGCCCGTCCAAACGGCGACTCCGCTCTTGCAGCACTGCCTCACGCCCCACCTCCGGCCGACTCAAGCACACCGGGCAAATACTGCATGGCGCCGACCGCGTTTCCCTCCGTATCAGCGAACTTGACGACGGTCCCCACTCCGTTGATGAGGAACGGCGGCATCGTGATCGTGCCTCCCGCGGCCACAATCATCCGAGCCGTCTTGGCGACGTCTTCCACCGCGATCGTGCACTCGAATCCTCGGAGTCCACGCCCGGAGAGTGGTTCGTGTCTCGCATGCAGCGCCCCTTCGACGCCGACTTGGCCGGTGTGCACTCGCCAGAAGCCGGGCGGCCCCCACTCCTCGAACGACCACCCGAACACTCGTTCATAAAAGGTCTTGGCCCGCTCACAATCGTCCGCGTGAATCGCAAAGTGGCTGATCGGATTTGGCATCGAATGCTCCTTGGTGGATGCTGTGGATCGAAGGCTACATGCCCGGTGGCCGGACGTAAAGCCGATATACTGCCAATGAATGTCTGGAAAGCGACATACAGCGTCCGTCCGAACTCTGGCTCTGACCCTCCCCCCGGGGTTTCGGATCGAGCATCACCAGCACGATTGGCCGCAGCTCATTTTCGCCGTGAGCGGTGTAATCACCGTAACGACCGACCGCGGATCTTGGGTCGTTCCGCCTATGCGTGCCGTATGGATGGCCGCGGCCGTCTCGCACCGTCTTGACATGACGGGCACCGTTGCGATGCGCACGATCTACTTCTCCCCGAAGGCCGCATCGGGGGTGGATCGACCCTGCTGCGTGATGAGCGTGTCACCCCTGCTCCGCGAACTGATTACGCATATCGTCGATCTTGGCGCTCTCTACGAGGACAACGCGGCACACCTTCGGCTTCAAGGCCTCCTTCTCGACCTTCTGGTCGCGATGCCCGAATCGCCGCTGACCGTGCCGATGCCGCACGACCCGCGGGCGCGTCGCGTGGCCGATCGCGTGCTCGCAGGTCCCGGCGCAAGGCTGCCGCTTGCGCGGCTGGCAAAGGGAGTAGGGGCTAGTCCTCGGACGCTTGAGAGAGCGTTCCACACCGAAACCCTGATGACGTTCGGACGCTGGCGCCACCAGGTGCGTCTCTTGGAAGCCCTGCGGCTTCTTGGCGACGGAATGCCCGTGACATCGGTCGCTCATCGTGTCGGATATGCAAGCCCCAGCGCGTTCGTTGCCGCCTTTCGTAGAGCCCTTGGACGTTCGCCGGCCCGGTACTTTGACCCTCCAGATCGACAAGCCAAGGCGCGCGTATTCCCGGCAACTCCCTCGATACGCTGATGCTCATCCGCCATGAATCGTCACGGCGTGGAACAGCGTGTGGTCATCTCGTCTTTGCCTTGATGCGAGTGCTTTGCACACCAGCGCAAGTGCATACCCAGACACCATTTGACGAGATAATCGAGATCCTATCAAAAACCTATTGACATACCGTTAAAAACCCGTATCCTGCGCGGGCCATGCTCAATCTCCCCTCCTTCAACCCCTCCCCCGATCTCGCGGCCAAGATCCTCGATTCCGTCACCGACCCCACCCTCACCCTCCGCGACGTCGCCGACCTC